>CAYTNB010000074.1:0-12263 GCA_964439085.1 uncultured Desulfobulbia bacterium
AAGGAATGGCAATGTTACAGCAGCAGGTAATAATTCTTAACAATGTCCGGATGGCAATTGATGCGCTCTGTATTATTTTTGCGGGCCACATTGCCTATTATCTGGTTCCTCTGTATTTGGACGGTGCCATTCAATTAGACCGGTTGGACTTTCTGGGCTCGGTCATGTCGGTCATGTTCCTTAATAATTACATAATGGGCCGGGTTGGGTTGTATGGCGACAACAGGCCGCCTTCCACCCTGAATATGCTTGGCAAAATCCTGCAAGCCAATTTTGTCGACTTTCTGCTTCTGGTAGGTATCTCCTATATGTTCCTGGAGGTAGAGTTGCCCCGTTCCTTTCTGCTGGTTTTCGGACTGGGGAGTTTTGTGCTGATTGCCATCGGTCGGCTTGCCGAGGACTTTTATATAAGGTGCTATATTGGCAATGGTTTCAATGCCAGGGAAATACTTATTGTTGGCAATGAACATAGGGGCAGACTAGTTACTGAACTGATGGAAAAACAACTGAGCTGGGGGCATAATGTGGTTGGTCGGCTTCGGGTCGATAGAGATGAACAAGGCAATGATAACGGGGTGCTTGGCGGCCTGGATGACCTACCCCTGGTTCTCAAAGAGAACGCCATTGATGAGGTAGTTTTTGCCATGAACGGGGATCGTTCAGTAGACCTGGGCAGGTATCTGGAAATTTGCCGAAAAATGGGAATTCCTACACGTATTCTGCCGGCACTCTGGCAACCGGGTAACAAGAACCTTTCTGCTGAACGCTGCCAGGGGGTGCCATTCCTGACAGTGCAGGCAGCAAACATCAATGCCACCGGTATATTGTACAAGCGGATGCTTGATATAATTGGCTCCTTTTTGGGTTGTCTGTTGCTCCTTGTCATGTTGCCTGTAATAGGCGTTTTTATCAAGATTGACTCGAGCGGGCCGATTCTTTTTAGTCAGAGACGAATAGGGCGTAACGGTAGAATTTTCCCCCTCTATAAGTTTCGCACTATGGTGACTAATGCGGAGGAAATGAAAAAGGATCTGCTCGTTAACAATGTGATGAGCGGCGGTATGTTCAAGATGAAGAATGATCCCCGGGTGACCGGGATGGGGGCTTGGCTGAGAAAGACCTCTGTTGATGAGTTCCCTCAGTTCATTAATGTGCTCCGTGGAGAAATGAGTCTGGTTGGCACTCGTCCACCGACATTGGATGAGGTTAAGGGATATGAGGAATGGCAGCGTCGAAGAATCTCGGCTAAACCAGGTATCACTGGATTATGGCAGGTCTCAGGTCGCAGTAAAGTAACTGATTTTAATGAAGTTGTGGAGCTTGACTGTAAATATCTCGATGACTGGCGGTTCAGGGATGATCTCAGGATTATTTTGCAAACTATTCTTGTTATATTGCAGCGCAAGGGTGCAATGTGATTGGTAGCGAAAACATTATAGAGTGAAAGACTTTTAACAGATTGTTTTCGTGTTTTTAGAAAAGAATTTATAAGGTACCTATACTCCTCCCTTGTGGGTGTTGGGATAGCCATCTAATGGGTACTACAGACTTTTTACACTGAAGGGCATAAATATGAGTTCATTAACATTGATGGACTTGCGAAAAGTCCTAATTTTGCATTTTCACCATAGATAACCTATTGAAATCATCAGGCGCGAAAAGTGTCTTTTTGACTTTTTACGAGTGCATTAACATTGATGGTCTCGTAAGAAATCCCAATCCCGTCATCCCTGCGCAGGCGGGGATCCATAACATATTGAAACTACTGGATTCCCGCTTCTGTGGGAATGGCGAAGAATAAGAGAATTATAGTTTTACGAGTCCATCAATATTAACCAGGTAAAGAGGGATAGTGATGAGAAGGTCATTTGCGGTACGAGTGCTATGTGTATTGATGTTACTTTTTGTCGCTGCTTGCGGTTCGAAAGAAGAAAAGGTGCAGAAATTTTTCAGCAAGGGGCAAGCTCTTTACGAGCAGGGCCACTATGTTAAAGCTGGCCTGGAATTCAAAAATGTTCTGCAGATTGATCCAAAGTATGCCAAGGCCTATTTTATGTTAGGCATGAGCAATCTGAAGAGGGGGGAATTCAAGGGGGCCTTCAGAAGCTTTAAAAAAACGATGGAATTAGAGCCTGAAAACCTGGAAGCCAGGGTGGAGTTGGCCAATCTCTATATCCCGGCTGGAATGCCGGACAAGGCGCAAGAGATGCTGTCCTGGGTGCTCGCCCGGCAACCGGAACATGAGCGGGCTCTGCTCATGCAGGGAGCTGTACTCCTCGAAACCGACGGACCTAATGCAGCCATTAAGCACCTTGAGCAGCTTAGGCAGAAAGGGATTAAAGGCGCGCAACTTTATATTCTGCTGGCTCATGCCTATCAGCAATCCAATAATGCAAAAAAAGCCGAAAAGACTTTGCGTGAAGGGGTGGAACAAAATCAGAAATCCATAATCCTGCATTTGAAGCTGGCTGAAATATTGAATAAAGCGGGAAGGAAGGGCGAGGCACTTTCGTTGCTTAAAAAAGTGATAACTCTGGATCCGGACAATCCGAAGCAAAAATTTGTCTTGGCCAACTTCTATCTTGGCCAGAAAAAAGATAAAGAGGCGAAGGAAATTCTCGCCAGGCTTATTGATGAGAGCGGGGATGATAAAATGCAGGTTCGGATTGATGTGGCACAATTCTTACATCGCAACAGACTTGAAGAGGCTGCGAAAATTGTGCTGAGGCAGGGGATTAAGGAACAGCCCAATGAAACCCTGCAACGGCGGGTGCTGGCCGGTATTTTGCTTGATGAAGGGGAAAGCGATCAGGCCTTGCAGGTTCTCAATGAAAATCTCAAGCTTGATCTGGTAGATGATGACCCTGGAATAATCTCCACCGAGGTGGGACTGGCCGGAATTCATCTGCGTAAGGGGCAACTACAAGAGGCTGGTAAGCTCATCGACGGGGTCATCAAAAAAAGTCCCAAAAATATAGACGCTCATTATTTGAAAGGCAAGATTGGAGTTTTGAACGGTAATTATACCGGAGCGGTGGCAGAATTTCGCATGGCAGTTAACGAGCGGCCAGATAACATTGGCTATCATCTTGATCTTGTTCAGGCCTATCTCCTGGATAAGGAAGCTGTACTTGGTCTTGATGCCCTGAAAAATGCTGCAAAAGCCTTTCCTGACTCCAAACAGGTGCAGCAACGTCTGATCTCACTCCTTGCCTCTCAGGGCGATAGGCAGGAGGCACTCTCTATTGCTGAAAAACTTTACAAACGCCATTCGGAAGATCTTGAAATCGCCGCCCAACTTGCGGACCTACAGGTGACGGATGGCAGAGTCAATGAGGCGGTAAAAATATATCAATCCTTAAAAAATGACGATATAACCGGGCCATTTCCCTACTTCAGGCTGGCCCAGGTCTATGCTTTTGGTGGTGAACAGAAAAAAGCAGACCGGGAAGTCCTGCAGGGGTTGAAAAAATTTCCAGCCTCGAATCAACTGCTGAAAATGGCCGTGAAACTAGCAGGCAAGGATCTTGCTCGAGCTCTCAAACTGGTCACTGACCGTTTGACCGACAATGAAAAAAATTCCTTTGCCCACAATTTGGCCGGGGTCATATACGCCCGGAAGAAAGATAAAGAAAAGGCCATGCAACATTTTAAACGGGCGGCTGAATTGGCTCCTAAATGGCCGGAGCCGCTTAATAATCTGGCTCTTTACAGTCTTAAGTTGGGTGACAAGGATGAGGCGGTTGCTTTTTTACAGAAAACACTGTCCTTGAATCCTACCGATCGAATTGCTTTCAATGCCCTTGGATCCCTTCGTGAGCAAAGCGGTGAATACGACAAGGCGATAGGGATCTATGAGAGGGCGCTGAAAAAAAACCCTAAGCTTTGGGATGCCGCCAATAATCTCTCTTTTCTGCTGGCCGAGATGGGTGGCAAGGGGCAGGATCTCGACCGTGCCTTATCCTTGGCGAAAATGGCCCTTGATCTGAATCCGGATGCGCCGGCGGTGCTTGATACCCTCGGATGGGTGTATTTTAAGCAGGGGAGCTATCAGCTGGCTCTTTCCCATCTAAATCTTGCAGTCAATAAACTAAAGAGGGTGCCAGCTATCGTCCATTATCATCTTGGTATGGCGTTATTGAAGAAGGACAAAAAAGATGAGGCGCGCCTCCAGCTGCAAAAGGCCCTCGGGAAGAAGAAGGATTTCCCTGGCCGCCATGAGGCAGAAGCACAATTACAGGGGATATCATGAACATTAGACAAAGAGGAATTGTCCTGGCTCTTACCAGTCAGCTGTTGATAGCGTTTCTTCTGGTGATTGCGGTAGCCCGGCTGTCGCGGGCCGAGGCTCCGATTGCTGGTCTGCCGGATAATCCTTTGCCATCTGCCTATAGAATTGGCCCTGGAGATATCCTGGCGATTACGGTGTGGAAGAACGTGGACTTAAGTCGGGTAGCGACTGTCTTGCCTGACGGTCGCATATCCCTGCCGCTGCTGGGTGAAATCGTTGCCGCCGAAAAAACGGTAAGTGAACTGCAGACCGAACTGACACAAAAATGGCGGGATTATGATACTAATCCGGTGGTGACAGTTGCTGTAAAGCAGGTCAACAGTTTCTTGGTCTATATCATTGGCAAGGTTAATACTCCTGGCCGCTTTCAACTTATTTCACAGACTTCGGCATTGCAGGCCTTAGCTATAGCCAGCGGACTGAATCCTTTTGCCCAGGGTGACAAGATCAACATATTCCGTCGCCGACATGGCAAAACGGTTATTTACCCTTTTAACCTGGAAGAGGTGAAAAAAGGGATACACCTCGAACAAAACATACTTCTCGCAGCCGGCGATGTTATTGTTGTGCCATGAATTATGAAGACAGCAAGAAGGTCGTGAGATTTGCGTTATGAAGCGTTTGCAATGTGCCATCTGTCTTCTGTATGTCGTTCTGCCCCCCCTGCTACTGCAGATTACAGCAAAAGCAGCTGATTGGAAACTGGTTTCCGGCCTTGGCTTGACGGAGGAGTACAATGATAATATTTTATTTCAGGAGACCCCTTCTGCCCTTGAGATGGTTACTACTCTTGACGGCCGTCTCTCGGCGGTCAAGAGTACGGAGAGAGGGGCTTTAAAAATGTCAGGTTCCCTTTCCGCCACTGAATATAGCAAATCGTCATCCCTGAATTCCTGGGATCAGAGTTACAGCCTGTCGGTTAATCGAAGCTTGAGTGAGCGTCTGCAGCTGGGCATGTCTTTGGGGGTCGTTAGGGACTCCAGGCCGGACCGCTATCTTAACGAGGGCGGTTTGGTTACTGATACTGCGGTTCGCTGGTTGGAACAGACACAACTAAATGCTAGTTACGCATGGTCTGAAAACACCAGCAGCAACATAAGTTATGCCTTTTCTAACCAGTATTTTGATGGAAGGGATACTGGCAAGAGCCGCTCGCATGGGATTACCATGACCACCATGTTTCATCCGTTCTGGAAGCCGGCGAACTCATCAATTTTTACTGAACTACGGTGGGGAATTAACGATTTTTTCACCTCAAAAGTGGAAGAATACACAGGAGTGGCTGGCTATGGTTTTTCGCTGAGTGAATTGTGGAGGTTGACTCTTGGTGGCGGCCTTCAATACAGCCGGACGACAACGAAGGGGCAGCGTATAGAGTTCAGAACAAACACGTTGACATCTCCACCTTCTCTTGAAGTGGTGGGGCGGGTACCCGTAGATATTACCGGGGCTGATCGAGGCTGGACTTCCCGCATGATCCTCGATTATCACGGCGAGCAGGTGAAGGCAACTGCGCAACTGTATCATGATTATTATCCTGCCAGCGACTATGGCAGCCTGGCTATACGTGATCGGGTAGTACTAAAAGCTAGCCAGCGTTTGAACGTGAATATGACTGTCTCGCTGGTCAGCGACTACACCCGCACTCAATCGATTGGCAACGGCCATGGCTCCAGAGGGCTAGATACAAGGATATGGCGTCTACAGCCGCAACTTAGTTATACCCTGAGCAAGGAGGTCAGCCTGAAGGTAAAATATGCCTATACCAATAACCTTGATCGTCTGACCGGCATTGCGGAGGTACAGAACAGGGCAAGCGTTTCGCTGAATTTTGACAGGAATCTGTTGGAATAAAGGCAGGCGATTATAAGGAGGGGATTTGCTTCTAAATTTATACCACTTTCGGGGTGTATTCACACCGTCCTGTAATTATGTGCACATAGCAGGTGAAGTGGTTTTACCACCTGAGTTTATATTGAAAAAGGAGCTTTGCTGATCACATGGAACAAGCGATACAGATACATGATTATATCGACATAGTTAAACGAAGGAAGTGGAGCCTGATCCTTCCAGCTCTGTTGGTTATTATTGCCGCAGGGGCAACGGCGCTGTTGTTGCCGCCGACCTATAAATCGACCTCCACCATCCTGATAGAGGAGCAGGAAATCCCCAAGGATTACATCATGTCAACGGTGACAAGCTTTGCTGAACAGCGGCTTCAGGTCATCAATCAACGAATCATGAGTACGTCCCACCTGGTAGGCATTATTGATCGCTTCAACCTTTATGCCGATCTGCGTAAGGATTGGACCATGGAGGAAATCATAGGTAAGTTGCGCAATGATGTGCATCTAGATTTTATCAATGCCAATGTCATGGATCCCCGTACGGGTAGGCCATCAACCGCAACAATTGCTTTTACCCTTTCATACGAGGGGAAGAACCCCGGGATGGTTCAAAAAGTGTCATCTGAACTTGCGTCTCTGTATCTGAAGGAAAATCTCAAAGTACGCGAAAAACAGGTGAAAGAGGCTTCGGCATTTTTTAACGACGAAATCAGTAATGTGCGGGAGGAGATAGGTAAGCTTGAGAGTAAGGTAGCCGCTTTCAAGGAAAGTCATGTCAACAGCCTGCCGGAGTTACTGCAGTCCAATCGACTGAGCCTTGACGATGTTGAACGTGCTTTGGATCGGCTTCGTGAACAGGTGCGTACTCTCCAGGAACGTAAGAGCTATTTTGAGGTTCAGTTGGCCGTTACTCCGGCAAACCTGCGGGATGCAGAAGCTGCTGGCCAAAGAGAGTTGGAAAAATTACAGCAAGAACTGACCGGACTTGGAGCCAGATTCAGCGATAAATATCCTGATGTCGTCAAATTGAAAACAGAAATTGCTGTACTGAAGGTTAAATTACAGGAAAAACCAACGGCTGTGGCCGAAACAATAAAACAACCGAACAACCCGGCTCATACCACCCTGGCATCGCAACTGGCTGCAGTTGAGTCGGATCTCTTATCGTCCACAAGGCAGTTGAAAGACCTTGAGAGAAATGCTCTTGAACTGCGGCAGCGTATCCACGCTACTCCGCAGGTAGAAAAGGAATTCGGGACTATCCTGGCCGACCGCAATAATCTACAAGCTAAGTATAGCGACCTAATGGCCAAGTTTCTCGAATCAAAGGTGGCTCAAAGCCTGGAGAAAGATCAGAAGGGGGAGCGCTTTACCCTTATCGACCCGGCCAGGCTGCCGGAAAAGCCCTATAAACCTAACCGGTTGGCTATTTTCCTGATTGGTTTAATGTTAGGACTTGGTGCCGGGGTGGGGACAGCAGCGATAAGGGAAATGTCAGATAATACCGTCCATAACCCGGATGTTTTCATGCGGGCAGGCTCCTTCAAAGTCTTGGCTTGCATTCCGGAAATAGTTTCTGTGCATGATCGGAACAGAATACGCCGCAGAAGACTGCTGGTTGGTGTCACGGTAGTTATTTGCCTGATTGCTGGAGCGGTTATTTTTAATTATACGGTTATGGATTTCGATATTCTTTTTGCGAAGCTGAACAGAAAGTTCCTGTGAATTGAAATTAAAACCGAGCATGCAGAATTATGAATGGAGAGTGAAACATGGAGATAGATATATCCCGGAGTGGAGGCGAAAAAAAACCGGACGGCTGGTTGTCACCAGCCTATTCCAGATCAAGAAAAGTTTCGGTTAATGATAAGGCGCTGGATAGAAACCGGATGGTCGGTTACTTCCATGAGGCAATTGAGATTGAACCATTTAAGATGTTGCGTACCAGTATTAGGCAGGCGGCAGGTGGGGAAGACAGGCGGGTCATAATGGTGACCAGTCCGCGCCAGGGAGAAGGCAAGACAATGATTACTGTTAACCTCGCCCTCACATTTGCAAAGGAATTTAGCCAGACTGTTCTGCTGATCGACGGTGATTTGAAAAATCAGAATATCCATACCTGTCTGGGCTATGATTCGGAGCTGGGACTGGGTGATTATTTAGCAGGTCAGGTTAATTTTGAAGATCTTGTTGCATGGCCCGGTATTGAAAAACTGACAATTGTTTCTGGTGGAACTTCCAGATTGGCAAGCGCAGAACTGCTTAATTCGCCGAAGATGCATGACCTGGTTTGTGACTTGAAAAACAGGTTTCAGGAGAGATATGTACTGATTGATGCACCAGCGGCACTTGATAGTGCTGATACCAATGCCTTGGCTCCGCTGGTTGACGGTATCGTTCTGGTCGTTCAGGCTGGTAGAACCTTGAAGAAGGATATCTCGGCGGCTCTTAAACTTTTGCCGACCGAAAAAATACTTGGTTTTGTGATGAATCGCTACCCGAAAAATTGAATAATGAAAGAGGAATGTCTGGGCTTTTCAAATCATAATAATCTTTTAACTCTATCCTAATTATGGTGGGTTAGCATGGAAGAATAACTTGCCAATCTGGCATAACCAATTGAGAAAAAAGGAGGTATATTATGCGGGCACTTCTGTATGGCATTACTTTGGCGGCGGTTCTTATGGCAGCTTCCGGAGCACAAGCATTTACCTATGACTGGTCAAATGCAACCGTTATCAGCGATCCGGTAGAAGGTAATATTGCTGCTGGTCGTGATATTACCGGGGTTATGTATGACTATAATCAGGCCGATGGTAATCAGTATTTTCGAATGGATATGGCTGGGCCGCTCAGTGATGCCGCTCCAACCACCTATGCATTCTATGTTAATGCCCTGACTGGGGGCGGCAACGGTGCGGACTTCGATTATGTTCCCGATTCGTTGAACGGTATTGACTATATCATCGACGGCACTCTGGATAATACCTTGTTTGGGGATGTCGGTGGCTGGCGTTATAATCTCTATGCCTGGAATGGTTCCCAGTTCGTCCTGTCCGGGAGTGTGGATGGTCAAGCTTCGTCAACAAGAGTGGAGTTGCGAACCGGGGACATACCAGGTCTTGCTCTGGATCTCACGGGAGCTACCCACAGTCCTGTAATATATGATTCTACCGAAACCGTACATGTCGGCGGAAACCCGGTACCGCTCCCTTCAACCCTGGCGATGTTGGGTTCAGGAATTTTATTGTTTGGCAGGCGTCGTACCAATGAAAAGCAGAAAAGGTGTAATGCTAAATTATGATTTCCCCTTCCTTAAAATAGCGGGGGGCCATACCGGTCCCCGGTATTTCGGCCCCCCGCATTCTTTATTTATGTCTGTTTTTCGCAATACTTAAAGATTTTTTTATCAGAACATAACTGTTTGTTAACAAATGTGGATTATGAAGCCGTCCGGCAATTGTAGGAATTTCCGCTTTGCTCTCAGGAGGCTGCGGAAGGCTAGAACTTTTTTTATCAGTTGTGAGGGAAAACGAGAGGGGGAATAATGGAAGAGAACACAATAAGAACCATCCGCAGGAAAAAAAACAATAATAGCTATGGAGCCACCGGCAAGTACGAGAAGTTGGTCGAGTACCTGAAAGGTATCAGGGATGAAGAATTTACCGGCTACATCAAGGTTAATTACAGTCAGGGCAATATCGGTCGTATCGAAAAATTTGAAGAAATTCTGCGCCGTTAATGTTCGGCGTGTTCATTGGCAAGGAAATCTTGTTTCAGAATGTACTTTGCAAAAATTTATATAAACTTAAGCTTAATTTAATCTGAAGTAAATAATTTTGTTTTAGGCTGAATTTGCTTTTAAAAAATAGTCCTATCCTAGATAAACTGAAGATACCGCAGACTTCGAATAAAACAAGGCCCAGGACTCTGCTCAGTACCCCCTCTACAGGGGATAAAAAACACGAAAATTACCACTAATAAACTAAAAAATTAGGGAAAAGTTTGCGAGGAATCCTGACATGATGAAGCAACGGTTACAAAAAATTTATCAACGTACGAACATGGATGTGGTTGGCGGCGTAGGTGGTATCTTTTTTCTGGTAATGTCGTATCTTCTGGCCCCTCCGTCGCTGCAACAGGCTGGTCTTATCGGGACTGTTAATAAAGATATTGACCAGGCCTCAATGCAGTCAGTGGAGGCAGGGGAAAAATCTGTTGTCGCCACGCACTCCGGGACAGTCCGTCGTGCGGATGACCATAAAACTTTCAATATTAAAAATAATCCTGGTGACCTTATTGCTTCGGCAACAGGGCGCCAGATACCCATCCCGGCAAAGCAGCGATTCGTCAGGATAGCAGGTCATTCAGGATCGGGGCTGAAGGGGGCTGGCAGCTCACGAGGTACTCAGATCGCAAGTTTAATATCCAGCCCATCCATAACAAGCGGTATTGTTGCGAAAACAGCAAATAAGGCCGATGTTATTGTGGGTTTTAGGAGGGGGGGCGGGGCTGGCCGTCACTCAGGAGGACAGTTCTCAAACGATGTGAAAGAGGCAGATTCTGATAAGACTTGGCAGGATGAAGAAAAAACTGTCGCTGTCTATCATGACGATAGCTTGATTGATACTTCTTCTGTCGAAGCTACCGGACAAGATGGCCAGGTAGCTGAAGACCTGGCAGTACAGCAGCGAGAGAAATTTCTCTTAATGCGCATAGCCCGCCTGAGCCGTGATATTGAAAGTGGAAGTTTCGACCGCTGGTTGGACTCTGTGGCGGCACGTAACCCGGAGAAGGCCAGGCATGTCATGGATCCGCGGGTTCTCTTACAGCAATACCAGCAGGAGTTGGATAAGCTGCAGGAGCATTTTAGCTGATTTTTTTATTATACAACTAACTCATTATGTCATGTCGGTAATGATTAAGGGCCGACTTCTGTACTGTCTGGGTGCCATTTCAAAACTTGCGGGGATGACGAGGTTGTTAAAGTGGAAAAGTTGTCAGTCAAGAATTTTTAACAACTTAATTAAACATTAATAAAGTCTTGATGCCGATTTAATTTTCATAGGTTTAAATAATAAACAGTAAGAGTTGGTAGTCTTAAGTTGGTCTAACACTCCACGAGGGGGGATCGGAGTCTACGCTTACCTCGTACCTTATAAATTCTTTTCTAAAAAACAGGTAAGCGCAGACCCCGAGAAAACAATCTGTAAGGTTCTAAAATTAATACCGACAGAACTTCCGCTCAAAATGTGCGTTGATGATAGAGTTGCAAAAACTGGATGTTGTTCAGCCTGGATTTTTTTAACGAATTGATCGAATATTAATAAAATCTTGATGCCGATTTAATTTTCATAGGATTTAATTAAAGCTACAGATTGACGCAAAGGGTACTTAGCTGATCCGTTTGACACGGAGACCAGAAAGCCCGGAATGCTTCCATTAAGGAGGTATTCCGGGCTTTTTTTTTATATTCATAAACACGAAACATATGAGGGTACTTTGCCGATTCGCCGTAGGCGGATACCAGGAAGCCCGCACCCAACAATAAAAAAGGAGGTGATGCAATAGGAAATATTGGTGCAAAGAGAAAAGTAGCTTCTAAAATGTTTTAAGTTTTCGGCAATTGGTAAACGAGTTTTTACCTTAAGAGACTTAAAATAGATAAAACAAAAAAAAAGAGGTAAATTGAGATGAAAAAAATAATAAGTGCAGCAGTTCTTTCATTATGTGTATTCGGCACCACGTCATCCGCTTTCGCTTACTTTGACGCAGGCACCTTGACCCAGGTAGTGTATGATGAAAAGGGCCCCCTAAACTATGGTACCCTCGAAATCGGCACCGATCTGGTCAATGTTTTAACCACCGATTTCAGTACCATGTCTAATTATCAGGCCGCAGCAGCAGGGAATATTAACAAAGGCGCCCTGAACTGGTCTGACCTGCGGCTTGCTTACTATGCCGACAATTACAACGGAGCATCCTCTACCTTCTTCTTCGCCACCACCAGCCCTACTGCCACCGGCTATTCCTATGCCCAGATAACTCCCTTCCATTCAGCAGCTAGTGATATTAGAATTCTCTACGCCGCAGCTAGCAATCGGACAATTAACACGACTCCTGCC
>CAYTNB010000075.1:0-12231 GCA_964439085.1 uncultured Desulfobulbia bacterium
TCAGCAGCATTGTCACTTCAGAATGAGTCTTATATTCAGTGAACATGTTGCTTAGTATGACGACATGCCATGTGGTTTGTTGAGCGCTTACGAAAAAAGTACTTTGAAATAAAAATGTACGCCAGGCTGTTAAGGTGCTTATACCCTTTGTGGGGTGTTAGCGCCCTGAACAATTTCTTTAAAAAAGTCTTCACTTATCTGTTTTTTAACAAAAAAAAACCATGCTGGGCCTAAACATAGTCTATGTATGAGGAGTAGTTGAGGAAAATACAGTGGCATAAATTAGGTGCCAAAAGGAGATATATGAAAAGCTTAAAAGACATCAAAGTCACCGGTCAAAAAGTCCTGGTTCGGGTTGATTTCAATGTTCCTTTTGACGATAATGGCCAGATCAGCGATGACACAAGAGTGCGAAGCGTATTACCCTCCATTCAGTACCTCATTGATCAAAAAGCTAAGATAATTATTTGTTCTCATTGCGGTAGGCCCAAGGGCGAACGATTGGCAAAATACAGTTTAGCCCCGGTAGCGGCAAAACTTGCTGAACTTCTGGGGCAAAATGTCAAACTAGCACCCGACTGCATCGGCCCAGAGGTCAACGGCCTGGTTGCGGCACTACAGAATAGCCAGATCCTTCTCTTGGAGAACCTTCGATTCCACGCCGAGGAGCAGAAAAATGATGCAAAGTTCGCACAGCAGCTTGCCTCATTGGCTGACATATTCATTAATGATGCCTTTGCAGTTTCCCACCGGGCACACGCCTCGGTAGAGGGTGTAACCCATTATATTGCAACCGCTGCAGCAGGATTCTTACTACAGCGCGAAATTGATTTTTTCAATCGTTCAATTACCTCACCGGCAAAGCCGTTGGCGGCAATTATGGGTGGCGCCAAAGTATCCAGCAAATTAGGTGCGATCCGCAATATGCTGGACAGAGTTGATATAATGATTATTGGCGGTGCCATGGCCAATACTTTTTTAAAGAGCCAGGGGTATGAAATTGGCAAATCTTTGGTGGAAGATGATCTACTTGATATTGCAAGAGAATTAGTTAATTTGGCCCACGACAAAGGGGTCAAATTTTACCTTCCTGTGGACTGTGTAGCGGCCGCAGAATTCAGCCCACAGGCAATTAGCCAAATCTGTACAATCCAGGATATGCCAGAGAAATGGATGAGTCTGGATATTGGCCCCGCCAGCAGCATCCTCTTTAGTGAAGCCCTGACCGATGCCAAAACAATCGTCTGGAATGGCCCAATGGGTGCCTTTGAGATGGAGCCATTCGCCAAAGGATCACTGGCCATGGTAGATACAATTACTGCGAGTCACGCCCTCTCTATAGTAGGTGGCGGTGACACCAACGTGGTAATCAACCAAGCTGGAGCGGGCGACAAAGTTTCTTACATGTCAACCGGTGGTGGTGCTTTTTTAATGCTTATGGAAGGCAAAGAACTCCCTGGAGTATCGGCTCTGTCCTAGGAGGCTGCCCGAAAATAGAGAATTAATCAAAATACAGCAGTACGACCACAATCGTATGCGGATGCGCCAACCAAAAAGAAAAACAAAAAACTGTTCGGAGGAAATTTAAGATGAAACGCCGTCCCTTGATTGCCGGAAATTGGAAAATGCATCTCAATATTTCGCAAGCCAAAGAGCTTGCTGAGCAAATTAAACAATCAGCACTAAAGGCTGCTAATTGTGATGTAATGCTCGCCCCATCATTTACACTTCTACCCGCTCTGGCCGAGATATTAAAAAATTCTGGAGTAATTTTGGCAGGTCAAAACGTCTGCGGGGCAGAATCAGGCGCATTTACCGGCGAGATTTCCCCCCTCATGCTAAAAGAGTTAGGATGTGAGATGGTTATAGTCGGTCATTCAGAACGACGGCACATCTTCCATGAAGACGACAGCATGATCAACAAACGTTTATTGGGAGCCATGGAGCATAATCTCACTCCCATCTTATGTATTGGAGAAATCTTGGAGGCTCGTGAGGCAGGCAAAACATTCAGCATACTCGAAGAACAGGTTAGAGGCGGACTACAAGACGTAAAGGTAACTAACCCACAAACTTTAATTATCGCCTATGAGCCAGTGTGGGCCATTGGCACTGGTAAAACAGCCAGCGTTGAACAGGCCCAAGAGGTACACACCTTTGTTCGTTCAATACTGACTGACATCTTTGACAAAACTATTGCCAGTCAATTAAGAATACTGTATGGTGGCAGCGTTAAACCGGACAATATCAGCAGGCTAATGGCGCAAAATGACATTGATGGTGCACTTGTTGGTGGTGCATCGTTAAAGTTTTATTCCTTTGATCAACTTATTAATTTTTCATAAAAATCATTAGCAACCTGTTTTCATTTCTGCTGTTCCTTAGCCGTTGGTGTGAATATCAATAAACCATTAAGTAATAAATTATGATTACATTATTAACTATTTTACACGTAAGTGTTTGTATCTTCCTGATCGGCATAGTCCTCTTGCAACATGGCAAGGGAGCCGACATGGGTGCATCTTTTGGCGGCGGTTCCAGCCAGACAGTTTTTGGCTCTGATGGCCCCTTACCTTTGTTGAATAAAGTTACCACTGGTGTGGCAATTATTTTCATGGTCACCTCCGTTGCTTTAGCTTATAATTCCGCCCATGTATCTAAGGGATCGGTTATGAAAGGTATTCGTAGTACCCCAATTTCACAGCCAGCAGTTAACTCAGCGCCAGTCGAAGTACCACTTCCATCTGCGGATCAAGCCAATAAAGGTGATGTAAATAATCCCTTCCCTGATAAATCAATGTCTTCTTCTCATAACAAGGATAAAAAATCGGTTCAGAACTCTGTCAATAAGGTTCAGCCAACTGGTAAGGAGCCTTCTCCAGATAAGAAAAATTAATTAAAAATTTGTGCCGAAGTGGTGGAACTGGTAGACACGCTATCTTGAGGGGGTAGTTGCCCACGGCAGTGCGAGTTCGATTCTCGCCTTCGGCACCATTTAGTAGTACAAGAGCTTCCCGAAAGCTCCGATTAACCCGCAGCCAGTAATGGCTAGCGGGTTTTTTGTTGCCCATAACCTGTCTACAAGCAAATAACCTCATTTATCATACATAATAATGGCAAGACCCAATAGCCCATGAGTAGAAAGGAAAGGCTACCAATATTGGCTGAAGCAAGCGGCTGCACGAGAGAACTAACAAAAATACATGAAGAAATCGCCAAGTAAGAGATCATGCTGACCAAATAAAGTCACTGATGAAATCGTTTCCAAACTAATTTTTCGGTTTTAGGCGAGGCCGTGGGAACAACTCAAGTCGAAAAGCAGGGGGCGTTTCGATGAGTGCCGATTGGCAGAAGTGGTTTGGCGGAGCACAAGCCTGATATGCGATCCGTTCAAAGGTAAACAATAATTTTCAATTAATGAATAGCAGAAATTACAGCCCCCCAATATTAAGGGCTCCTCTTTTTTAATTTCGTCACACCGCTGAACCTTGGATGGAGGCTAAGCAACTTCGGCAAACACCGTGGGGAAAATACTTTTAAATTCAGCAAGCAGCGGAATCATCAACTCACGCATGGACGGTTCTGCCGCAGGTGATGTTCGTTGCATAAAAATATGGCCCCACTCCGCCAGGCTGGCATATACCACAATTTCGGTTTTACATGAGTTGGGCAGAATGGTTCGAGCCGCCTGTGGTGAAGAAGTCTTTAAAAGCTCCAGATACATAGACTCGGTGTACTGCATTGCCTTTTCCCATATAGCATATTCCGGCGAGCCATCCTCAAAGAACATGGGCTTAATAAAGGACACCTCATTACCAAATTGCTTCTTGTCATATCGGCAATAACGCTGACTTTCCTGCAGAAAAGAACAGGGGCGATGTCGGACAATTTCATGGGTAACCGCCCTATTGGTAATAAATTTCACGGCTATGAAACGGTGTCTGGCCAGTTGATCAACTGACAGACTATCCACTTCGGCAAGAGGCATCTTCCGAATTTTTATGCCGATCTGCGGCATCCAACCACTCTTGGGTTTAAGATCATCGAAGAAAAGTGGATAACGATTTCCAAGAAAGGCCGTTATGCCTTTCACCACCTTTACGGCTGGACTGTATATAAATAACTCTCGAAAGGCCCGCACACTGCCCGTTATCATCAAAACCTTTTTATCGACTGAGTCAATGGCAAAATAACGGGGAATCACCTCGAAGAAATGACCTATATATGACTGTTGATCAATAGCAATTTCAATAGAGAGAACAGCCATTTCCGCAACAGAATTATGTTCTCTTTTTAAAACATTTTTAATGAAAGGATCAGCCGAGTCAGCGGTAATTTTCTCCTCACTCTTGTAGCACACCCTACCGCATATTTCGATACGAGAGGCCATAGAGCCTTTATCCAATTCAGTTAATATCTCAAAAGATGGTAAAATTACTCTCATCGGTCAGATTCCTTATTAGTACTTTACAGCTTGTTTGGTGTCAAAAAATAACAATAAAATCGTTTTTTAACTAAATCTAAAGTTTCACGTAAATTTATCATGCTGCAATACGCAAGAGCATATGCACAAGAGAATTAAAGGCTGATTTTCGAGGTATCGGGAAAAGTATACCGAAATTATTGTCCAAAACTACCTCTGCAATCAGTCTCCGAACATCCGAAAAAGCAAAATGCTTTCGGCCTTTGACAAAATGTCGTCGGGTTGGAATATGTTCAAGCCGACTTGCATAAATCCAGGAAACCGCGCTGGCCATCATGCAAAAATGCAGATGATTTGTCACCGCAAACGGACTTTTGGTCTGGGACTCGGCGCTGCCGATTTCCTGTTTAAGCTCTTTGAGAGCCATATTCAATTTTCCATCGGGCTCCATAGAATTCAATAATTTGCCTAACAGAAAGTGTCAAGTCAGTTGAGAACAAGGCTATCCATCTCGTCTTGCGATATACCCCAACAACACGTACCTCACACTTCAAAGTTTTAAGCATTACAGCTTGGTCATAGGCAGTAACTGCCCTTGTCTTGCCATAAAGGAATTTTAGATGATGCCATAAAAATATAGTATCGGCGTTTACTGATATTGGTGAATCCGAATAATGCTTTTAGCCCCCTCAGTAAATTTGAAGTTTTGGAGAAGTTACACAACTTAACATATACCGTTTAGACACTTATCCCTATATAGGGGGACTAAACAGATTACCCGACGAGGAGGCTGTTCTAGAATAGTAGCCGTAGCGAAATGTTGGAGAATTGAGGCTAGTTTCTCGACTATCTTCGGGCAATAGCAACACTATTAGACAAAAATTAGCGGAGAAATGGGCCAATTTCTCCGGTTTCGATGTCTGCGCTTATCTACAATAGGCTCTCTATTCTCGGACAGCCTCCTAGTGGATGATTCATTCAGTGACAGCGTTATTTTAATAATTTTATCGTCACTATCCAGACAGGAATATAAACTTCCACTAATCCTGTATCGTAATTGTGCAGTAGTACCCTAACTATCCGTTTAGAAAAAGCGTACTCGTCGTACTGAGGACAATTAAGTAAGCGAAAACTCTGAATGACTGAAAATAGGTTGCTACTAAGTAATTACACTTTATCCCTTTTATGCCAGAATGGCGACATTTCACGTAAATTGGCAATAATAGGCGGTAGTTTTTCCACAATGAAGTCAACCTCATCCTCAGTGTTAAACACACTCAGGCTAAAGCGGATTGAGCCGTGCGCCGCTGTAAAAGGAACCCCCATCGCACGCATGACATGAGATGGCTCCAATGATCCCGATGTACAAGCCGATCCTGATGAGGCACAAATATTATATTCGTCCAGATGCAGAAGAATTGCCTCCCCCTCAATATATTCAAAACTGATATTAGTAGTATTCGGCAGTCGACAAGTTTTGTGACCATTAAGCAATGAGTTGGGGATCTTCGCCAACAAACCATCTTCCAGTTTGTCCCTTAATTTCTTAACCTTGGTATTCTCCATGCGCATCATCATACCAGCCAGTTCACAGGCCTTACCAAGGCCAACTATAGAGGCACTATTTTCAGTCCCTCCACGACGGCCCCGCTCCTGATGTCCACCAATTACGAATGGTGCATATGGTGCCCCCTTTCTGACATACAAGACACCAACCCCCTTGGGGGCATGCAGTTTATGACCGGAAAGAGACAAAAAGTCGACTGGCAATTCCCGCAAATTAATAGGCACCTTGCCAACCGCCTGCACCGCATCGGTATGAAACAGAATACCCCGTTCCTTGGCAATTTCCGCCATCTCGGCAATGGGGAAGATTACCCCAGTCTCATTATTGGCCATCATAACACTAACCAGAGCCGTATCGTCGTTTAAGGCTTCTTGATATTCTTTCAGGTCAAGCATTCCCTCATTATCGACACCAAGACTTGTCACCTGATATTTATGACCAGTAAGATTATGCAGACTCTCTGCCAAATTTTTTACTGCCGGATGCTCAACTCTTGAGATTACCAAGTGGCGTTTTTCAGGATTGGCTCGCACAGCGGAAAGGATGGCCGTTGAGTCACTTTCTGTCCCACAACTGGTAAAGATAATTTCTTCCGGTGTCGCCCCCAACAAGTTGGCAACCTGTGCCCTAGCCTGAATAATAGCCCGGCCAACCTCCCCGCCAAAGCGATGCATACTTGAGGGATTACCGTATAATTCACTAAAATACGGCAACATTGTCTCCAAAACCTCAGGTGCAACTCTTGTAGTGGCGTTATTATCCATATAAATAACATTACTCATGGCTTATCCTCCTCAACAATCAGCGAGGCCAAAACCTTTTCCCGCAGGGTTTTTTCAACGTACTCCTTCAAAGTAGTCTGTGATCTGGCACATCCTCCGCAAGAACCACGTAATGAGACCACTACAAAATCGCCATCTACATCAACTAGCTCAATATCACCGCCATCGTTACGTAGCACTGGCCTGATTTCCCTTTCCAGAACATCTTCGATACGTTTTATTTTTTGGATATTAGTCATCCGGGCGGGGCCCTTCATTGGAATTATTTTAGCCCCTCCTCCCTTATGCACATCATCCAATATTTCGTGTAAACGATCCAAGCACTTACCACATCCTCCACCAGCCTTGGTGAAATTGGTTATCTCTTCTACTGTACGCAAATTACTTTCAGCGATGGCCCGCTTGATCTCAAGATCGGTTACCCCAAAGCATTCACAGACTAGCTCCCCCTCAGCCATTGGAATAGCCACACCACGATAATTGGCAATAGCAGCCTCTAAAGCCTCACGCCCCATCACTGAACAGTGCATCTTTTCTTTGGGCAGTCCACCCAAATAGTCGGCAATTTCCTCGTTGGTGATCTTCTCCGCCTCCGTCAAGGTCAACCCCTTTACCATTTCGGTCAACGCCGAAGAAGAGGCAATGGCACTGGCACAGCCAAAAGTTTGAAACTTGGCATCAACAATCACCTCATTTTCATCCACATCAAGCATCAATTTGAGGGCGTCACCACAGGACAATGAGCCAACTTCGCCCACGGCCCTGGCGTCCTTAATTTCACCGACATTACGTGGATTCATAAAATGGTCTTTAACTTTATCCGTATATTCCCACACTATAAGCTACCTCCAAAGCCGTTAAGCCTTACACAAATTTAAATCAGACAATAAGGCCTAGAAACATAATTACTTGCTAATTAAATTGCAACAATATTCAGGAGTATATTTAACTGATCACGATGCGCCAATCTTTCCGTACTTTGTCAAAAAAGCAACCATCCTCAGTAATAGTTATATACATATAAATAATACTTTTCATGTTTAGAAACGGAACGTTAGACACGACCATACAAAAATGGCACGTATATTGCTTCATATTTCCAATAAACTATCCCCTGTAGAGCGGAAAAACAAGTATTCTAACAAAATGATTTCTTGTAGAAAAAACAGGTAAACAAAGACTTCCCAAAATTATTTACTCAGCGACTAAAAACATCACCTAAATATAAGGGAGGCATAAAATGCCAATATCAAACCTAAAAAATGATCCGCAAAACCATCTTACCCAAATATCTCCTGCGCCTAGATCAGGCACCAATAATTTTCAAAGCATTTTACAGGCACAAAATAATAATCTGTCTACCCCAAGGATATCGAGCCAAAACCATCAAAATGGGCATGAAAAACTTTTTTTAGGTAGTATAAACAAAAACTTTCCAACGGTATCCCATTTACTAATCCATAACCCCAATATGAAAAAGGATGCTTGGAATATAATATTTTCTGATATAAACAAAGATAAAAATTTCAAAGAAATACCCAAGGGTGATGAAGTAGAAATAGACTTACAGACCAATGAAATTAGCTGGCATAAAACAAAAAGAGAGGCACCAGTTATCACCCCGGAGATAATGGCACAGCAAGATCTTACCAATGACGATCAAATTGTAATCGGCAAAATCAGTAAGGATAGCCCTACGGTATCACATCTTTTAAGGCATAACAAAATATATCATGACGAGGCGTGGAATATAATTTTATCGTCCATTAATAGTAAAAAGCCTTACAGATCGCTACGAAGCGGCACTACAGTGGCAATTAATCCTCAGACTTTTGAGTTGTCATTTTTGAATGATTCAAAAACACTTGCAACAAGATCGCAGATAATAAGTACAGCGGCTCAGGAACACCTCTCCGCTGTAGCCAATGATTTTTTTGCCGCCAATAAACCTTTTGCAAATCGGCTGGTCGATTCTATCCGTCCTTATATTGGCAGACCTTACAATCAAATAGATTGTTATGGTTTATTGGTGCGTGGCCTTAAAAATCAGGGAATTAAATATACTGGTTCAGGAGGATTGCGAGAAAATCTTGAGCGGATAGCCAAACAAAGTGGTGCCCCATTAAACGCCTATCAAAACGGCGAAGGTTTAATTGAAACCGCTGGCAAAACCCTTTATTCAAAATCATTCAACCGCATAAATCATCCCAACAATTTGGCCAAAAAAACTTTTGCGGAATTGAAGCCCGACCTGCACGAAGGTATGATACTTTCATTTTCTACCCCGTCAAAGGGACACACAGGAATTGTATCTCAAGGCAACGGCCAGTGGACTTATATAAATTCCGGACTAATTGACCATCAGATAGGTTCTGGAAAAATATCAAGACGAGTTGGTGAAGAATCTCTGCAAAAAGAAGTCGCAAATTGGTTCAAACTTGCCAATGACCGGCAAGAGTCACTCAAGGTGACCTTGGGAATGCTGGATGAGCAAAAACTGCGAGAAATAACTGGCGGGGTGTCTCAATTTGCTAGGAATGATAATCTCACAAGATAAAGGTAACGCAATATAAAAGAAGGCCGCTTGCCTTAGAAAATTTTTACAAATGCAGCGTCAATCCCAGATTAACAAAGCTTTAGCATAAACCCTGGATCGAGACAGGCCAAGATCAGCAGCGATTCTAGCTACAGAATCTTTTAAAGAACTGCCGGAATCACGATACCAGACTAGTAGATCTTCTATATCATCACTATCAGGACGAGGCTCACCTAGACGCCCCGTGATCAAGACAACATACTCACCTTTCACCTTGGTTATTTTTCTAAAATAACCAACCAAATCGGCCAATGAACCATGTTGGCAATCTTCATATATCTTAGTTAGCTCCTTACAAACTACAGCCGAACGGTTGCCCAGCACCTCCAGACAATCAGTCAAAAATTTTATCAAGCGATGAGGAGATTCATAAAATACAAGTAAAGCTGATTCACCTGCCAAGTTACGCAGGATTTTTAAACGTTCATTTTTCTTGGCAGGCAAAAATCCACTAAATAAAAAATTTTCGGAAGGCAAGCCAGCAACACTTATAGCAGATGTCAAGGCCGACGGGCCAGGCACAGTAGATATTTTAATTCTATTTTCAATAACCTTTTGTACGAGAATATACCCAGGGTCTGAAATACAGGGGACACCAGCATCAGACACTAGGGCAACATTCGCCCCGGCCAACAAATAGCTAACAATCTCGCCAGATTTACTGACTTCTTTCCCCTTATAATAACTTACTAATTTAGAACTAATCTGAAAATGGGTTAATAGTTTGCGGGTATGTCTAGTATCCTCGCAAGCAATATAATCCACTTCCTTCAAAATGCGCAAAGCACGCAGAGTGATATCCTCCAAATTGCCAATGGGTGTAGCAACCACAAATAGTATCCCGATTTTTGAGATTTGTTCGGCAGTAGAAGAAATATTTTTACTATTATTTTTCATGGATAGGCAAAAAGGGAAGCAAAAAAGAGTATCAAAGTGCTATCGCATTTATGCAACGATTGGTAAACTAAATCTAATACAATACTAAAGATCAGATAATAATGGATATAAAATGAGCTTTAAGCCAAATTTCGACAAAAAAACACCGCTATTACGACAGTATATTTTTTTTAAATTTCTTATTATCAATCAAAATATATCCAATCGCCCTGAAATAACGATACTGAAAGAAATAACGATAAAACTCGAAAGATTATATTTACAACCACTGCTTAAAAAAAGACAAAAGTGGGTAACGCTACATATACAATTCCATGATAACTGCATAAAACTTGATTGCGAGAACCAATCCCCTTTGATTAAACTTTCTGTCCCCCCCGAGCTAATTAAACTTTTTACTGAACTACAGGTTAAGCAAATCAAGTTGGACACCCGTTTAGAAAGTAACCAGATATGCGAAACAATAATGACTCTATGGCAGGCATCACAATGCCTGCGAAATAAAACTAATGGACAACCACCTGACTTCATTTATAACAACAAAGATCTCGCAACAAAATTGTTGAGCGAGGATGGAGTGCACCAGTTCTGCACAAAAATGAACTTTCTACCAGACTATACTTTCAAAATAGAATATTCTTATTGTGAACTCTATTACACCCACATTCTTAATACATTTTTGCAGACCTACAGGCCTAAACAAGGGCATCGAATTCTTTTTTCCCTGGCAGCCAAGGCCGGATTTTCATCTGGAATATTTTTTTTTCTGGTAATAGCCTCCCCTACAGCTAATTACATACCGGCAGTCTTCGGAGGATTGTTGGTGGGGACTATTATTTCATACCTTATAACTACTATGGCTTCCATCCTTTATGACCAAGAACATAGAGATTTAGTTTTAGAAGAAAGTATGCGCGAGATTTCCGCTTTATCACATTTCCCCGGCAATAATCCGCACCCTATAATGAAGATTAACAACAATGGTGAATTACTATACCATAACCCTGCATCAACCGATCTTCTTGCTGAACTAGGTATGCCACCACATCATGTTCACGAAATATTACCTACAAATTACAAAGAATTAGCGAGTAACTGCATCGGGAAGTGTCAAGTTACTGAAGACATTGAGGTAAAACGTCATAATCGAACCCTGAGATACAAAATAACACCATTCCCCAACGAACAAACAGTCATGTTCGCCGGTACCGATATTACCAGACTCAAAGAACTGGAATTGAAGTTAGTAGAGCTAAACCATGGTCTTGAGCAAAAAGTTTTAGAAAGAACAAATGAATTACAACAAACCCAGGATGTTACAATTCTCTCGCTATCAGCTTTAGCAGAGACCAGAGACCCAGAAACCGGAGCCCATATTAACCGTACCAGACGTTATGTTAGATTATTAGCAGAAAGACTGCGTAAACATCCTAAATTCAGAGATGAACTGGATAATGACAAAATAATTGATTTATTTTATCGTTCTGCGCCGTTACATGACATCGGGAAAGTGGGAATTGCTGACGCAATTCTACTTAAGCCGGGGCCATTAACCGAAGCAGAGTTCGAAGAAATGAAAAAGCACCCCATAATTGGTGGCGATTCATTAAGCTGGGCAGAAAAACAGTTGGGCTCAAACTCTTTCCTGCGATATGCCAGGGAGATTGCCTACAATCATCATGAAAAATGGGACGGTTCAGGCTATCCTGCCGGACTGGCAGCAGAGAACATCCCACTTTCAGGGCGTCTTATGGCCTTAGCCGATGTCTATGATGCCTTGATAAATAAAAGGGTATACAAAGAAGCTTTCAGTCATGAGAAATCCAAAGGAATCATTATTAAGGGCCGGGGCACACATTTTGACCCTGATATAGTAGATGCATTTCTTAAGATAGAAAGGCAATTTTATGATATTGCCACTCGCTTTCGGAATGCAAAATTATGAATGAGGAAACGTTACTGCTTA
>CAYTNB010000076.1:0-12153 GCA_964439085.1 uncultured Desulfobulbia bacterium
AGGTAAGCGGAGCGAAGCGTAGACTCCGAGAAAACAATCTGTAAGGTACTAAAATTCAATCAAATTATAGCCATGCTCTTCAAGCAAGGCGGCGGTGACCCCCAAGTGATGCAAACCACAGCTGGGACTCCCGGACTTCAGGAATACCGCCTCCACAGTCAATTGTTCGGCAAGCCGCAAGACCTCTTCCGCACCTTGGATAAAATTTGCCGTTACATCAAATCCCGTATGGGTTATAACTTTAGCCCGGTAGGCGAGGACAGCATGGCCATCACCTCCTTTCACATCAGCCGCAGTTCGTGGCGTTGGCAAGCCACCCAACTGCTCCGGGCAGAAAGGCATCCACCACTTACCATCCAGAGCGGCAATACAGGCGGCACACTTCTTTCTTTTGCCGTCATAACGAGTTTTCATGCCAAGTAGACAAGCACTAACAAGTATCATAAGACTTATAGATTTTGCGATTACCCCCAACTGATTATGAGAAAAACAATTCGTAAATATAAAATCATTATTACCACCAGTTTACTGCTTTGTCTAACCTTGGGGATTTGGGTATATTTTGCACCGTATGGCGCCAAAAACTATTTTTCTTTAAAGCAAGAATTGACCAAGGTCTCATCTGAGGTAACAAATCTGCGAGAGCAAAACCTGGCTTTGAAAGAAGAAATCAATAAGATTAAGCATGATCCCCGCTACCTAAAAAAGATAGCCCGGCAAAATTACAATCTATTGAAAAAAAACGAAATTATTTTTGATTTCTCTGGGAGTAAGACACACAAATAAAAATTGATGCTCCCGTGAAAAGTTTGATAAGCGTGTCCGCATAAATACTTGTAATTTTTTCAATCCGTATTTTGGGCCTATAGCCATGCCCCATCCATACGCATTGTTCGCAACTAAGTTTTTCATAGATAATTATGCGGATACGCTTATACAGGTAAGCGAACGAAGTGAGACTCCGATGCGTAGCGTTTTGGCAGGACTTCGACAATATATGGTATATCGACAGTCCTGCCAAAAATCCACAACACAGTAGATCGGATTGCCCTGCCCCTTTTGGGTACTTATTACGAAGAACATCAAAATTGTTTGATCACAATTCAGTGATATTCCAGTCCACAAAGAATCGCACCACCTCTTCAACCGATACAGGTCTACTAACCAGATAACCTTGGATAATATCGCAGTCCAAATCATGTAAATAAGACAAATGCTCTTTCTCCTCAACTCCTTCAGCCACTACCTGTAAATTAAGATTATGAGCTAGGGAAACAATGGCTTTGACGATCAGAGCATCATCTGCGCTGGCTACCAGATCAGTAACAAAGGATCGATCAATTTTAAGTTCATGCACAGGAAAACGTTTGAGATAATTTAGAGATGAATACCCAGTGCCAAAGTCGTCAATAGACAAGCGGCTTCCAAAGCCTCGCAATTGATCAAGTAGACTGATACTGCCCTCCACGTCGTCCATCAACATACTCTCAGTTATTTCAAACTGTATCAGAGCGGGATTGACTGCAGTAGCCTTTAATATCTTTCTGACAACCGACATAAAAGAAACATCCTTAAATTGGCCGGCTGACAAATTAATGGCAACCGTTACACCATAACCAGCCTCTTCCCACTCTTTACACTGGCGGCATGCTTCCACCATTACCCATTCACCAATTGGTATAATTAGACCGGTCTCCTCGGCAATGGAAATAAACTCCATGGGAGAAACAATACCAAGCTCCGGATGCTGCCAACGAATTAGTGCCTCAACCCCAATTACCATACCACTGGATATCTCGACCTGTGGTTGATAGAGTAGAAATAATTCATTTCTATCCACCGCCTTCCGTAAACTCGTTTCCAGAGCAAAACGCGCAAAAGCCTTGCTGTTTAATTCAGCAGTATAAAATTGATAGGAGTTTTTGTCCAACTCCTTAGCGCAAGAGAGAGCCGAATCAGCACTCTTAGATAATTCATATACAGTATTGCCGTCATCCGGGAAAACGCTTATACCGATGCGGCAACTTAAGAAGATTTCGTGATCTTTATACTCAATTACTTGAGTTAGAATTTCAATGATGCGGCGTGCAACAATTGCGGCGTCTGAAGTTTCCCTGAGTGCTTCCGCAACCACTCCAAACTCATCTGCCCCAAAACGAGCTGTAATCTCATGACCGCTAATATTTCCTGCTACATCAGAGCTACGCAGACATCCCTTAATTTTTTTGGCGATAATCTGCAGTAATTCATCTCCAGAGTCACGGCCAAACCTGTCATTAATAATCCTAAAATTATCAATATCGATATATATAACAGCTAGTGATTTACCATCACGTTTGGCCTTAACAATTGCCTTTTCAAGATGCTCCGTAAAAAGAATCCGATTAGGCAGACCAGTTAAACGGTCGTAATAGGCCAAGAATTTTATTTTTTCCTCGGTAATTCTCTCATTGGTTATATCCTGACAAGTAAAAATAATTCGGCTGGGCAGATCTGCATCCAACAATACATACCCTTCCTGGCGCACAACAAATTCGACACCATTAGCTTTTTTAATACTGTGTTCAATTATAAAATTATTCTTTTTGACTATTCCTTGTTCGACTGACTTCCTTACTTTTTTTTGTTCACCAGGGGGAATCAGGGCCATAAATTCATCAAACGATGTGGGGGCATCTGTCGGCAAAAATCCAAACATCTTGCATATATCAGGACCCCAAAATAATTGATCGTTATGTAGATCCCATTCCCAATTAACAAATTCGGCAATTTCACGAGCCGATTTCAGTTTTATCTGACTCATACGCAAATCTGTAAACGTTCGGCTGGCCCTTAAAATATACTTTATGCGATAGCTGAGAAGCAAGAAATTGACCGGTTTAACCACAAAATCAGTGGCACCCGCACCAAAGGCCTGATTAATTGATTCATAATCATCCTG
The DNA here is from genome assembly GCA_964439085.1 of uncultured Desulfobulbia bacterium. GTDB lineage: Bacteria > Desulfobacterota > Desulfobulbia > Desulfobulbales > VMSU01 > JAADIV01. The sequence continues at coordinate 2,942 of CAYTNB010000076.1, forward strand.
ACCTGTAACCATAATAATCGGCACCAATTCACCAGCGGGACTTTCCCTAATGGCCTGACAAGTCTCAAATCCATCCATACCGGGCATAACAACATCAAGAAGCACAACGTCAGGATGATAATTTATAAAACTGTTCAGTCCTGCTTCACCATTTTTAGCCTCAATAATCGAAAACCCGCCAACCGTGTTAAGCCCAAAGCTAAGGGCTTTACGAACACCTTTATCGTCATCGACAATTAGAACAAGATATTTTTTTTTATTCTCTTCTGAATTCCCCAAGAACTTCCCTCCGTCTGTTAATAACATGCAAGCAATGAAAAATTGGGCGATTACACATTGAATATCATACGCACGATTTTATGCATTAGGCAAGCTCAACCCCCAAATTAATGCAAATTAAACAATCCATAAAAAATCAGTGGATTTTCTAAATATTTTTATATAAACTTGCTTGAACAGCCCTTTTTAAAACAACCAAATACACACTAAACATGCGTACAACTCATGATGTTTATTAAAAATAATTTTTTTTGGCTTACCATCATTTTAATATTTTCATTATTCCCCAATGTAAGCTCGGCCAAAACTATTTTAGTCTTCCCAGCAGATAAAGCCATTGTCTCTACGAACAGTATTATGGTAATCGGGATTGCTGATAAAGACGACACTGAGGTAAATCTAACCATTTCCAACAATCAGGGAAAGAAGATTTTAAGTTCAGAAGTAAAGGATAAAGCTTTTAGTAAATTGATAGAACTTGCGCCAGGACTTAACAAAATATCCCTATCCCCAGCGGCAGATTCAACAATTAACATTTTCCGTCCTCTTAAGGGACTAAAATCTCCAGATAATTTCCGGCCATATTATATCCATAAGAAACTTAAACAAATTACGGAATGCGGCACCTGCCACGTTCAGAATAAGGCCAAAAACAAACAACTAGATTACACTTATCTAGATCAAAAATTCACATGTTTGTCCAATAGTTGCCACCAGACAATGGGTAAGAAAAAATTTCAGCATGGGCCATTTAAGCTTAGGCAATGTGTAGATTGTCATAATATGCACGGCAATTTTAATAAAAACTATACTATAAAGCAGCGAGCCGAGCTTTGTTTTACCTGTCACACAGATGCTAAATCAATGGCATCAGATGGCAAATACGTCCATTTTCCAGTCAGCAAGGGCGAATGTACTTCATGCCATGATCCCCACGAATCAAACATGGAATATCATTTGAAACGAGGGTCAATTCTTGCGCTTTGTGCTGGATGTCACGGTAAAAAAATATTACAGAACAAATACATGCATGAACCAGTAGCCGAGGGGGACTGCAATGCCTGTCACACCCCTCATACCTCGAATATAAAGGGTTTGTTATTCAAGAAGGGCAAGGATCTTTGCCTCACCTGTCATAAGGTGCGAAAGGAAGAATTTAAAAGCCGCTATGTCCACAAACCGGCGAGCCAGGATTGCAGTATCTGCCATGACCCACACGGCTCGGCGACCAAATTTCACTTGCGCACCAGAAAGAACAAGGCTGGCCATTACATTAAAAGCAAGCAACCGATCAAAGACTTATGTCTTTCATGCCATACCAAACTTAACCCCAAGACTGCCAAAGCAATTAAATCGTCAAAAGTTACTCACAAACCAGTGGTTGAAGGTAAATGCATGATCTGCCACACGCCACATTCTACTAATTTTCCCAAACAATTAAGAGCTGCACCGCAGGAATTATGCTTTTCCTGTCACAAAAAAATAGCCAAGAAGATAAAAAACAGTCTGTTTAAACACGGGCCGGTCAGTAAAGGAGATTGCGCACAATGCCATTTAGTACATGGCTCAGAAAATAAAAAACTCTTACGTGATAACTTTTCCACCAAATTCTCTGGTGATTTCAGCCTGGACAATTTCAGGCTTTGCCTAAACTGCCATAATAAAAAAGTTTATACGGAAAAGAAATCACTTGATACAGGTTTCCGCAATGGTTCCACAAACCTTCATTTTCTGCATGTTAACCGCAAGAGAAATAGTAGGTATTGCAAATCCTGCCACGATATTCACGCCTCAGACCAGGAACGGCATATCAGGGAGTCATTTATCTATAAAAAACGTTTTAAAATATCTATAAAGTTTTCCAAAACCGATACCGGTGGCGGCTGCGTGGTTGGCTGTCATAAACCAAGAAAATATGACCGTAAAAATCCAGTTAAATACAATTAAGGGCCTCGGAAAAATAATTATCCCAAGATTATACCGGATTTTTGGTCATATTCAAGGTGCCGAAAATGATCAGGCAAACGAGCCAGCGATACTCCGAAAAAACAAGTCAGATTGGATAATTATTTTTTCCCCGAGGCCCTAAGGTTGTCAAAACCAGGGCGTGCATAGTACTGTTTCTAATTTTCAGCAAGGATTTTTTTCATGTTCAGCAAAAAACTTATAATACCTATACTTTTCGTGCTTATTTTGCCCTGTATCTCAGCGCAATCAGCCCACTCCTCACAAAAAAAAGCTACCCTGCGAAATTACCAATACGGTGATAAACTACCGGCGTTTAAACTTTCGCCAATCCAGGGTGGCAAACCACAAAAGTTTTCCCCCGGCATGGGAAAACCGACCATAATGATGTTTTTTTCCGTCCATCCTAATTTCAGGAAAAAACGTTCATTGGCCCTGCTCACCGCTCTTTCCGAGCTGGCCTCAAAATACAAACAAAAAATCAAAATTATCGGTATCTACAGCGACAATAAGGATTTTAAGGTAGTAGAAAATTACCTAAAATCTTCCGCCAAGCATATACAAGTTTATTCCGACCCCCAAAAGCTGGTTGTTGATCACTATGGTGTTTTTATGATGCCCCTGGCAGTTATGACAACTGGAGCAGGAAAACTTCATGAGGTAATTCCTTACACCTTCAACATCCGTGAGTTAATTGAGGGCAATATAAAATTGCTGTTGGGGGAGTGGACTAAAAAACAGCTGCATGACTCACTGAGGCCTAAACGAATATCCAAAAAGAGCAAAGCTGAGATGGAATATGTCCGCCGGGTTAATTATGGCCGAATAATGAAAAATAAAAAAATGTATCGTCAGGCTATTCGCGAATTTTCAACTGCTATAAAGATACAGCCAAAATCGATTGAGGCATATTTAGAATTGGGCTTTGCGGAAATCTCAGAGCAAGAGTGGGATAAAGCTACGGCGGCCTTTAAGAAAGCCCAAAAAATAGATAAGGATTCTGATGATGCCATCGCAGGATTGGGACTGACTTACTACGGTAAAGGTGACTATAAAGCAGCCAAGGATACCCTCGAAAATGCCTTTATCGCCCCAAAACCCAGGCTGGAGGTAATAATTGCACTGGCCGCTTTATATGAGTCTGCAGGTAATAATAGCAAGGCTAACCGACTTAATAAGTTGGCCGTCTCAAGACTGATGACATTATATGAACAACGGTGGAAATAGCAATGAGGTTGTCAAATACACAAGAAACACGCATTGGTCTTATTCTACCATAAAAAATACTAGTTTAATACCCTCAAAATGGTTGTTTCTAGCCATAATTACAACTCTTTTCTGCTTCACCCCACTGTCACCTTCCCTGGCAGCTGGCAATCTTCTCGTGAAGTCAATCCCCCTTTACACCGCCACAACCCAACATTATAGCTGGTTTTTAGAGACAGAATCACGACCAGAACAATTCCAATATTTTCTTAACGGTAAACAAATCACGACCAAAGACGCCAACGCCCAAAAATACAAGAAAACGCTGCATGTTAGAATATCTCTCAATCCCGGCCGCAACACGATTATCATTAAAACTGGCAAAAAAGCAGTCTTAAACATCGAGGTTTTCTTTGCGCCCAGCTATGGAAACGGTTCAGTACCGGATGAGGCGCAGACCGTTTATTTTCATACAGTAAATGGCGAGAAAACCTGTCGTCCCTGTCACAGATTAGATGCCAAAAGAAGCGATGTCCAGCCCAAGGATATCACCAAACAAATTTGTTACCCATGCCATAGTCATAAGTTTGAAGGCTTGGAAGTTCTCCATCGGCCGGCCGCAGGACAATGGCGCTGCCTAATCTGCCACCAATATAAAGCTGTCGAAACAGACCTTTCTCCTGATACTCCTATTAAATTCATGGTCAATCAGGAGAACGGCGTAGCACCAATATGCTTCAAATGTCACAAGAAAATGCAAAAGAAAATAGATACATTTAAATATGTACATGGCCCAATTGGGATGGGTGCATGTAATTTATGCCACAACCCGCACGGCTCGCACTTTATACATTTACTGCAAGATAAAATTTCAAAACTGTGTATAGATTGTCATGAGTTTCAGGAAAATTTAGAGGAACCTGTCGTCCACCAGGCCATCCGGACAAAGGGTTGCACCGCCTGCCACGACCCTCACGGAAGTATGCAAGATTATCAACTTCTTGCCGGTCTGAATGATTTATGCTATAAATGCCACCCTAAAATTTTTAAACAAAGAAATGACCACCCGTTGCAAAATCACCCGGTTTCCATCCAGGCGACTCCTGGCAACAAAGATAGAAAATTAACCTGTGTGAGTTGCCACAACCCTCATTCGTCAAAATTCGCTCACCTTTTGCCAGTGGCAGATACGATGATGCTTTGTGCCAAATGCCATAAGGTATCAGGATAATACCTTATAGCGACACGACGATCAGCTTTACAATTCATCTATTAATACTTAATATTGCCGTGATGATATTGAGCATTTTCTCTTTATAATAAAAGTGCCAAAAACTGTTTTTAATGAGTTCGACCTCACTAAATATGCCTTTAATTCGCTTCTTTTTATTATCCATTCTCATCAATATGTTTGGGACCTCAACCTGCCTGGCTGCTGATTCCGGTCTTCTGTACTACAAATTAAATACTAAAATTCCCAGCATCAAACTGAAGCAAGTGGACAATGGCAAGCAAATTATTTTTAATCCCGCCAACGGTAAACCCAGTATTGTAATGTTTTTTTCTATTTCCCCCTCTTTCAGATCAAAAAGAGCTGTTATTCTAGCCAATACCTTGGCTGAATTAAATAAAAAATTTAATGACCGGGTAAATGTCTTTGGGATTTATTCTGGCAGTAACATAAGTGAACTGAAGAAATATATAGAAGACGGTTTGTTTACCATCCCAATTCTAGACGATTCAAAGCAGAATGTGTACAGAAGATACGGGGTGTTTATGCTGCCCATCGCACTCATCAGTGATGCTACAGGGCACCTCCAAAGTGTAATTCCATACACTGCCAATATCAACAATATAATTGGCAATAATCTTAAATTACTGCTGGGAGACTGGACACTTGAAAAGTTTAGGAACTCTCTCGCCATGCCTACAAATTTATCCAAGACCAAAGAAGAAAAAGCCTATATACGGCGGGTAAATTATGGCCGGGTTATGATGACCCGCCGGATGTATCCCGCCGCTATGCGTGAGTTTAATACTGCGAGAAAAATCATGCCACAGGCAATTGAGGCATTGATTGGCATGGGGCAGGTACAATTGAAATTAAAGAGGTGGGGAAAAGCGATAGAGACCTTTAACAAGGCCTTAAAGATCGAAAAGGAGTCTGACAAGGCCTTGGCCGGCCTCGGCTTGGCAATCTACAGAAGCGGTGATGACAAAAAATCACTGCCTGTATTGGAGAAGGCCTTGATAGCAGAGAGCCAGAGTGTAGAAGTAGTAATTTCTCTGGCTGATATTTATGAGAAAAACGGTAATATTCCCAAAGCAATTCGTCTCAACAAGCTGGCAATAAGCCTTCTACTGCAAAGATTTCAGTAAGATAGCAAATCACGATGCAGCCACAGCCTGGTTTCGGCCATGTTCCTTGGCCTGATAAAGAGCATCGTCAGCCGCCTTCAGGACTACATCAGGGTCTTTTCCATGCTTGGGATAGAAAGCGGCACCGAGCGAAATATTCACATGGAAGTTGTGCTCATGGTATTTTATTCTTAATTTTTCATCCACATGTTTCCTGATCATTTCAGCCCGATCAATGGCCATCTTTTCGGGTGGCCCAGGCAGGATAATCACAAATTCCTCTCCGCCATAACGGCAAACCACATCCTCCTTCCGCACATTAGCCTGTAGCACCCTGGCTAATTCAATCAGCACCAAATCCCCGGCATCATGGCCGTAGGTGTCATTGAATTTCTTGAAGAAATCCACATCCAGCATAATCACCCCAACAGGCTCTCCCTTACGCTCTGCCTGCTGAAATTCGCGGGCCATTGTTTCCTCCATATAACGTCGGTTGAACAGGCCGGTCAGTCCATCACGCACCGAAAGATGTTGTAAACGGATCATCAATTTAATATTAGCCAGGGCCATGGCAACATGATCGATAACCGCGGCAGACAAACTCCGCATATGGGCAATTTTTTCAGTTCTTTTTACATTGGCGGAACTGGCGAATTCTCCAAACTCATCTTCCAGGCATTGCAAATAAATCATCCCCAGAAGTTGGTTTTTACCTTTCAGCGGCAGACAAAGGGACAAATGCTGTTCGGAAGGCCGGCCAATGTGATTACAGATCTCGCCATCACCTGGTCTCTCACATACAAATATTTCATCCTTACTTATCGCCAAGCAGTCCTCAACAGCCATTTTCTCTTGTTCGGCCTGATAACCTCCCCAGCTCAACACTGGCACAAGCTCATATCCACCAGAATCTGCCATAGCCAACATTCCGGCAGCATTTGGGAAAAGCATGGTCATAAAATCAGCCACAACAGGATAGACATCCTCTATTGAATCGCACATCTGCAACTGTTCAGACAGTAAATTCAAGTAGGTAATTTCTTCATTATGCTGCTCAAGTTGACCGACAATCAGAGTCAGCTCATCATTGGCACCATTCAGTTCCTTGGTTCGAACCATAACCTTATGATCTAATTCCTCGATATTGGCTCGTAACCGATCAACCATACGATTAAAGGCTCTGCCCAAAATTCCGAGTTCATCCTTTCCATGAACCTCACAACGAGCCAGCAAATCTCCATCCTCTACCTGACCTGCGACGATAGAGAGTTTACGAATAGGCATCAGTAGTCGTCCCATCAACAAGGCAACGATAAAGATGGACATAAATACAACCACCCCGGCAATGATAATAATTTTGTCTCTGAGCAAATTCGAGCTGGCATTCAGTTCGTCCTTGTATACTGACGCAACTATATACCAATCAAATCCCTTAACATGCTTGACCCAATCTATCCGATCATAAATATAATGACTTTTATCAGAGGGTTTATTCCACTTATAGGATAGTTTATGGCTACTAGAATGGGAGGCTGCAATCAGATCATCAACCAATTTATTTTTAGTAGATGGATTGATCAATTTTGACATATCTGAATTTTCCAATTTCTTATCTGGATGGATTATAACATTGTTCCAGGAATCAAATATGTAAAGATAACCAGTCTTACCAATGGTAATGGCTCCCAATATCTGCCTTAACTCCTCAATCATCCTTTCCTTACGGACCAGGATCTCGGCCTGCAAATCATCGATATAGACCCCCGTGCCAATTACCCATTCCCATTGCGGAAATACTCTGGCATATGACAATTTTTCAGCGGGAAGATCGGAGTCTGGCCTCTGCCACCAATACGAATGATATCCCTCCCCCTTTTCAATGGATTTCTGAATCAAGGGAGTTAGGACATAATTACCAAAAACATCCCTTACCTCAGAGAAATCCTCCATATTCATTTTGGGATTGGGATGAGACAAATAATAGCCATTATAGTCCGCCACCCAGACGAAATTCTCATTATCCTTCCCGTATTTAAACTTCTTAAGCTCTTCCAGAGCCGACATTTGGGCCTGATCTTCATTAATAAGTCCTTCCTGCACTTGAGCATATTTGTTTTTCAAATATGTCTCAGTGAACAAGGTAATATTCTTCATCTCACGCTTGTACGCTGCAATTACCGATTTTTTATAGGCCTCTGTACCAGAATAATTTGAAGCAATCAAACTGTGAATGTCATTCAGGTTGGTTTGGACGGATTTTTCTTCCAGGGAATAAACCAGAGTTCTCAGAAAGGGCACGGCAAAGAAATATACTGCCAAAGCAAATCCCAACATAGTCAAAATAATAGGGGCCAGAAAACGTCGAAATAACGGCGATGTAATAATACTGCCGGGCTGTTTTATTTTTTCATACGACATTTGTAAGTTTCTACCCCTTTAAAAACACCCAGCTAATTTCTGTAACAATTATGTTCCACCCCTTCCGGAGTCTATGATTACGCAGATTCTATGCTCACCCGGAGTCTCCGGAATAGGCCAATAAGCGAATACTATGAATATGGGGTACCCCCAGTAATAAAAAGTTTACATTAATATATGGGCAATGTACAAAAGAATTTTGTGTTATTAAGCTAAATGATTTATTATTTCCCGGTGTCTATTAAAGAAAGTACTTTTAAGAAACCAAAGCAGGATGGATTCAATACATTTTGTGTATAAATCTGATCAGGTGAATGACAAAAAAATCCCCAATCCGAGCTATTCTTGCCATTTTTATTGGTTTCCTGCATGATTTTGCCGCCGGTTGCTGGGCAGCCAGTGTTTTGGCAGTCTACTGGCTTAACCAACAAAATCTTACATTTGATCTGCTGAATGCTATCCTTGGCCTGAAAAAACAATTTTTCTACGCCGGTCTACTGGCAATCACCGTGATAATGGCTACTGGCGCTGGCCGTTCCTTTACCTATGTAAATAATGTCTATGGCAAAACACATGAAAATAAACGTCGCACTATGCTCGTAGTTAAACACATTATTCTGCTTATTATTTTTGGCATAGGCACCTATTGGCAATACACCATGACCTTTAAATAATCCCTTTAACTATGACCATTAAACGAATCTCACTTATTACCCCACCCTATCATGCCGGAGTCGTTGAGGCCGCCGGAACCTGGCTGAATCTTGGTTTTGTCTATATCGCTGGGGCGTTGCGTTGTAGGGGGTATGAAGTGGATTATTACGATGCGATGAGCCTCTGGCATGACTGGCCTGATATTCAGGCCCGAATTATAGATTTTTCCCCCCAAGTGGTGGCATCTACCGCCTTTACAGCCTCAGCGCCAGATGCTGTAAAACTGCTGGAACTTGTCAAACAAATCGATCCGGACATCGTCACCATCCTGG
>CAYTNB010000077.1:0-12003 GCA_964439085.1 uncultured Desulfobulbia bacterium
ATGATGCTTGTGAAGGAGCCGACGTTGTGGTATTGCTTACAGAGTGGAATCAATATCGGGCTCTGGATCTTGCCCGAATAAAGGCTGGTATGAAAACGCCGGTATTTGTTGATTTGCGTAATGTATATGACCCGGTAAAGATGCGAGAGGCTGGCTTTAAGTATATTGGTGTAGGAAGATAGTTTATCTGAGGATCGTCCTCGTAATTTTATTAGTCATGTAATCATCCAGAGAACAGACTATCTATGGCAGAAAATCAAGAAATACAGGAATTGCATGAGTCCAGGGCCGAGGTGCGGCGTTTAGTCAAGAACTGGCGTGCCTTATTGGATATTATGCCCATTATGGTGCTTTTTATCCGTGATGACATGGTGATTGAATACCTTAATCAGAGCGCTAAAGATGTTTTTGGTGATATCCGTGGTAAATCCTGTTCTGAGGCACTTTGCAGCAATAACTGCAAAAACAATTGCCCCGTAAAAATGCGAGGTGATGGCCATGATATCCTTCACGAAAGAGTAGAGGCAGAGATCGGTGAAAGGAGCATAGAATGTTCTTCCGTACCATTTGATGGGTATAACGGTGATAAGCTAACCATGATATTAATGCGGGATATTTCAAATTATAAACGCCAGGAGCGAGAGCTAAAGGTGTTTAATGAAAATATTGATGATATTTTGCGGATAAAGATAAGCGAGTTGAAGGAAAGCGAGGCTCTGCGCCATAAGTTGGCAAAAGAGATCAACATACTAAAGCAAAAAATTGATATTGAACAGGATCTTGGCGGTATGATTGGTAGCAGCCGTAAGATGCGGGAACTGCGTGAGACCATCCAACAGGTGGCGGGATCGGATGCCATTATATTAATTACTGGGGAAAGTGGCACTGGCAAGGAACTCGTGGCTGACCTTGTTAGGCGATACAGTACCAGGCATGACAAAATGTTTTTGAAGGTGAATTGTAGCGCCATTAATGAAAGCTTGCTGGAAAGTGATCTCTTCGGTTACGAGAAGGGAGCCTTTACCGGGGCTGTCATGCGAACCAAGGGGAAGTTTGAGATTGCCGATGGCGGCACAATTTTTCTTGATGAGATAGGCGATATTTCACCACGCATGCAGGCTGCTTTGCTCCGGGTTTTGCAGAGTGGTGAGGTAAACCGGGTGGGCGGCAATAAACCTATTAATGTTGATGTCCGGATTGTTGCAGCGACGAATGTTGATTTGGTTCGGGCCGTGGAGGATGGTAAGTTCCGGCTTGATCTGTATTACCGTCTGAATATTATCAAAATTAGCTTGCCTCCCTTGCGTGAGCGTAAGGATGACCTCGTGGAGCTGACCTCTTATTTCGTGAAACATTATCGTAAGGTGTTTAATAAGGAAATAGACTTTCTGCCAAGTCGCATTATCGATTTGCTTTTGGAGCATAGTTGGCCAGGCAATGTCCGCGAGTTGAAGAATTTAATCCAGCGCGCCGTCTTGATGTCCAAGAACAATGTGATTACTGAGTCGGATCTACTATTTGATGAGTTCTCGTCAAATGGCGCAGGTGGCGATAGTTTATCACAATTTTTGAACAACAATATTGGCGGTTCCTTAAAGGAAATTATGGCCAGGTTTGAAAAAGAGGTGCTATCCTGTATTTTGAAGAAGGAGGATTGCAGTGTTCCTCAAACTGCCAAAAAACTTGGGGTTGGCAAAACGGCCTTATATGACAAAATGAAGCGCCACGGAATTTCCATTAAGGAGCTGAAAAGGTAAAGGAAGACTATTTGCTGAGCCTTGGCAGCTGGTATGCTAATTGCACGCAATTACATTTGTCTGCTTCAATCTTTTTTGAAGACATTTGGCCAAAGTCGTGTTGCCGATAAAAACAAAATAATGTGAAATATAAATGATCCCTTGCCCTGAAATATCAGAATGTCCATATCTGTCTAAATCAGACTGTCTTATGACCGTTGGCGGTTTGTACCTTCCTTTGCAAGAACATATTGAAAATTTTTGCAAAACAAGCAACTATAGTAAATGCTACCATTACATTGTTGGCTGTGAGCAAATTAGAAATGCTGCTCCAAAGGTAGAAGATGGTGTGGTGAACCGAAGGCGGTACCGCCGGGTAATGGAGCGTTTGCCTCTTGTGTTGTCGGAACCCATACTTGATGGGGATGGGGCAACCTTAATTGATGATAGTGCATATACTTTTGACATGAGTATGGGGGGGGTAGGGTTTGTTACCAGTCGGAGAATCGCACCCAAAACAAAGGTTCGGTTTACTCTAAGAGATAGTGGCGGTGGTTTACCGCTTGTTGGGGCTGGTATAGTGCAATGGGCCACCAGCAATTCTTCTGATTCCCCCCTGTTTCTTTCCGGTCTTTCTTTTACGGACAAGAAGTGTCAGCAAATAGTGGGGCACCGTATGTGGTCATCCGAACAAATAGTGGTCTAACTGATTGATTGTACATTGCTTTTACTGGTAGAGGGGTTGGCGTGCTTCTAGTCCTTTTGCTGGTCATGCCTTTGGCGTTTCCTCTCTTTTCATTCCTTAGAATATTTCCTTAGCTTACTAGATAACAAACTGATTTTATATGATAAAAAGATTTTCTTCCGGATAAAACCACTTTTTTTCCGATAAAATGGAAAAATATTGTTGGCGGTTGTTTTGCGCCGGAGATTTTTCATATAAAAAATTGTTTGTCATAAATTTATACCGTAAAAAAAATTAAGGACAAATACGTTTTATGGTTTCTTGTTTTTGAAGCGGTATCTGTAATTTTCCCTCTAACATCCTGTAAATGTGTTAAAAAAAATGAAATTGCCGATTACTGTGTGCTGTTTGATCGAGTGGCACTATTGTTGCTAAGATAAATACCTGGTCTCTTTGTGCAAACGCAAATGGGCAGGCGTAAGTTTGACTCTGAGTTTTATACCGCAAGAGATGTTGGTATAAGGCCGCACAGGGCAGGCTGAGAGCAAAAAAATGAAAAAGTGATTTGGCGGTATTTTTGTGCTATAATAGTGAGGAGATTGTGTGCTTGTTCTCGTGGTTGCATTCTACGGAGAACTTGCAATCCTTGAGGTGATACAATGAATCAAAAAAAATCCCCCATTTATGTAGTCTTGGCTTGTGTGTTTATGTGGGTATTTCAGGCCATGCCAGCGGCATCTCGTCTTATTCATGTGGAGTGGAGTTATAGCGGTTCCGCCGTTTCTTACGCATTGTATGAGAATGGCGCACTGGTTTGCACTAGTAGCACTCCGAGTGCCCTCCAGATGGATTGCGATGTTTTTCTGACGGACACGCCTATGGTCTTTACCCTGAGCGCTACGGATGCCTCGGGCGTTGAGAGTCCGCAATCTGCTCCTTATACCTTGATTCCGCCGCCTAAAGATGCTAGTGGCAATTACATTCCGCAGGGCGATATAAAAGCTAGTGCGATTACGGGCAGCGCCCCCCTGACGGTAACTTTTGATGCCAGTGCCTCAAGTGATATTGACGGCACTATCGTAAATTATGATTGGGATTTTGGTGATGGTGGGATTGGCGTCGGTTCTCTTACTGATTACATCTTTACCGCCCCCGGAATTTATACCACTTCCCTCACTGTCTTTGATGATAGTGGCGCATCTTCTTCCAAAACAATCACTATAACCGTAACTGATCCTGCGGCTGGAATAGTGTCGGCCAATGAACCTCCAAAGGCGCTAATCACTGCTACCCCCACGCAAAGTGCGACATCTGATATCGCCTTTGATGCCTATTCATCAACGGATGTCGATGGCACTATCGCTTCTTATTCCTGGAACTTCGGTGATGGCGATACTGCTTCTGGTGATTATGCAGAACATAAATATTTGGTGGCAGGAGATTATACGGTTGTGCTTACTGTCATAGATGATCAGGGAGCTAGCAGTCAGGATTCTATGACGGTTTCAATTGTTGATCAGATACCTGCCAATACCCCGCCTGTATCGGTTATTTCGGCCAGCCTTGAGCAACACCTGGTTCATTTTAATTGGGATTATGTTGGTGACCCCAATTTGGCAGGGTTTCGCTTTTATCAGGACGGTGCCCAGGTTTGTGATATTGCTGATCCCGCCGCCAGGCAAGCCGATTGTCAGGCCTATATTGACGGTGGACAGGTGCAAATGTGGTTAAGTGCATACGATCAGGCCGGAGTAGAGACCGATTCTCAGATGTTTACCTTTGACGCCACTGGTATTTTTGATTCTCCTGTGAGCGGAGATGCACCTCTCTCAGTTCATCTAAGCGGCGGGGCCTCTTACGACCCTGATGGCTCTATCGCCTCCTTTGCTTGGGATTTTGGCGACGGTGCGGTAGCTCAGGGGCAGGGCGTGGATCATGCTTTTACCTCTCCCGGAGTTTACACAGTTACCCTGGCGGTTACCGATAATACCGGTGCTATTACCCAGAGCACAAGCAGCATCACGGTTACTGGGATTGTTAACACGCCACCCACCGTGCAGCCCGCCTCCTTCACCACTCAGCAGGATAAGTCGGTAAGCGGCACACTGACAGGAAGTGACGCAGAGGCTGACTCCCTGACCTTCAGTATTGTTGCTAACGGCGGCAAAGGCATAGCTACGATTACCAATTTGGCCACCGGTGTGTTCACCTATGTGCCCAAGGTCGGGGCTTATGGCAAGGACGCCTTTATCTTTAAGGCAAACGATGGCACGAATGACTCCAGCGCCGCTACGGTAAGTGTTGATATTCAAAAAGTTAATCAGGCTCCCGTCGCCAATACCCAAAATATTACGTTGGCTGAGGATACATCTTTTAGTGGAAGACTTAGCGGCAGCGATACTGATGGCGACGCCTTGACCTATAGTATTGTTACAAATGGTAGTAAAGGGACGGCGGTTTTAAAGGATGCAGCTAACGGTAGCTTTATCTACACTCCGCTAAAGAATGCTAATGGGACTGATTCTTTCGTCGTTAAGGCAAATGATGGGACATTGGATTCAGCAGCCGTTGCGGTAAATGTAAATATTGCACCGATAAACGATGCGCCTGTCGCAAAATCTTCACCCGTAAGTGTTGACGAAGATTCGCCGTTCAGTGGCCGGCTGCAAGCCACAGACGTGGATGGCGATCAACTGACCTTTGCCTTGGCCTCCCAGCCAGCAAATGGCGGGGTTCTGCTTAATGCAGATGGTAGCTTTACTTATACTCCCAAGGCGGATTTTAACGGCTCGGATTCTTTTTCCTACAAAGTCAGTGATGGCACCCTGGAATCATCGGCAACGGCAACCGTAACGGTGAACCCCGTTAACGATGCTCCTGTAGCCCAGGATGATACAGCTGAGACCGAGGTCGACCAGGCCATAGCCATTGATGTCCTGCTGAATGACAGTGATGTTGACGGCGATATCCTGACCATTAATAAGGTGACTGGAGCCGCTCATGGAACGGCTGTGGTAAATGGAACTCAAATTCTTTATACTCCCGCTGTGGGTTTTATCGGTTCAGACAGCTTGAATTATACGGTGAGTGATGGTCAGTTGAGCTCCACTGCTATGGTTAATATGACGGTTACGCCGCCGAAATATTTAATTACCATGTCCTGGGCATATGATGCAGCGGCGCCGGTAAATGGCTTTAGACTTTATTATAATGGTGCAGCCATTTGTGAAACCGCCGATCCGGCGGCCCGACAAATGTCTTGCAAAATCCCGGTGAGCAATGAGGCTAAGACCTTTAGCTTGACGGCCTTGGATGCCAGTGGCGGTGAGTCTGCAATATCCAATACCCTGACCTATGATCCAGCCATGTGGAATCATGCCCCCACGGCCCAGGACGCCAGTCTGCAAACCCAGGAAGATGTAGTATTAAGTGCGGTATTGCCTGCCGTAGATGCCGATGGTGATACGTTGACATATACCTTACGGAGCAATGGCACAAAGGGGGTGGCTGCTATTACCGATCTTGCCAGTGGTGCCTTTACTTATACTCCGCAGGTCGATGTCTCCGGTACCGATAGCTTTACCTTTACTGTCAGCGATGGTAAAAAAGACTCCGCTATTGCAACGGTAAATATAACCATTACGCCGATTAATGATGCTCCTGTGGCTGTTACTAAGGCAATTACGGTGGCTGAGGATGGCTTTGTTAATAGCAGCCTCATCGGCACCGATGTCGATGGTGACGTTCTCACCTATAGCATTGCAACTAATGGCAGTAAGGGAATCGCAACTATTACAGATGCGGCGAACGGCGCCTTTACCTATGTGCCGCAAGGCAATGTCAACGGCGCTGATTCATTCACCTTTAAGGTCAATGACGGTACACTTGATTCGGCAGCCGTTACCGTGAATGTTAATATCACATCGGTTAATGACCCGCCTGTGGCAGAATCTATGTCTGTTGTTACCAATGAGGACTCTCCTGCTTCCGGGCAATTGCGAGCCTCTGATATTGACAGCACTGCACTTACCTTTACGTTGGTTGCCAACGGCATAAATGGGGTGGTGACGGTCAATGCCGATGGACGTTATACCTATACCCCGAAGGCCAATTATAACGGTACCGATTCGTTCTCATATAAGGTGAGTGACGGTACTCTGGATTCGTTGGCCAAAGTGGACGTGACTGTGAATCCAGTCAATGACGACCCGGCTGCCCTGGATGATTCGCTTACTATTGCGGAAGACAGCAAGGTAAGTATCGATGTCCTGGCCAATGATACAGATGTGGACGGTGATGTATTAGCGGTGTCTTCTCTCGGCAAGTCCTCCCACGGCACGGTTGTATTAATCAATAACCGGGCGTTCTATACTCCAAATGCTAATTATTACGGCACTGATAGTTTTACCTATAATGTTAGTGATGGTCAGGGCGGTACTGCCGCCGGGAATGTAAATATTATTTTGACAGCAGTAAATGATGTGCCGATTGCGGTTGACGATCAAGCTGCCACCGAAGGAACTGAATCGGTAAGCATTGACCTGCTGGCAAATGACACGGACGCAGATGGCGATACCCTACAGGTAGACGCCGTTACGCAGCCGATAAGCGGCCAAGTATCGCTGGTCAATGGTCAGGCGGTTTACACGGCTAACCAGAAGTTTGTTGGCACGGACACCTTCGCTTATACAGTTAGCGATGGGCATGGCGGCACAACAACTGCGGTAGCCAGTGTCGTTGTAATACCGCCCCAGCAAACTGTTTCCTATTCATGGGATTATAATGCCAATGTTACTACTTTGGGGGGCTTTAAGCTGTATCGCAATGGTATTGTGATTTGTGAAACGAGGGACAAGAATGCCCGCACTCTAACCTGTAAGGCACCGATCATTGATGGGCCTTTAACCTTTTCCCTGACTGCGGTTGATACATCTGGCATGGAGACGGCCTTGTCTGATACTATCAAATATAATGCCCCACCGGCTACACTGGATGTCTCATTTTTCTGGAATTATGACTCAAACGTCCGGGCCGTCGCAGGGTTTAAGGTCTATATGAACGGTGCTTCGGTCTGCGAGAGTACTGACCCAACTGCCCGCCAGTTAACTTGTCAGATCCCCAGGGAGGTTGGGCCTAAGACCTTCTCTATGACAGTTGTGGATACTAATGGCCTAGAAAGTAAGCCGTCTAATAGTATTGCGAGTCCCTGATGAATAGTTACGAACCCTTCACGTGCGATCATGATCGTAACTTTCACATAACTCATCTCGGAGCGGAACATTGCGTTACCGGCTCCTATACCATCTACCTAGAACCCGTGGACTGAATATAATGGTCGATCGCGGCCTGACCCAGGGAGATGACAGGAGTACACCCATAACTGACTGGCCGATATCCCCAAAGGACATCGGCCTTCATTTTCCTACACACGCCCATATAGATCATATTGGCCGCTTGCCTGAACTGACAGGGCATGAAATAGTAAAATACAGCAGGTAGACACATGGCTTCGTTGTCATTGAAGGAGAAAAATAGATATTAAGGTCGGGGCACATGTCCTTTCAGGATATTCCGCCCATGCCGATCAGCGAGACACGCTTTCCCCACATGTCGTCACCGTCAAAAAAATCTACCCCGATGCCCATCGACGGAGGTAAGTGTAGACTCCGATCCGGGAATCATCATAGGGGCCTTGCAGCAGGGGCATTTAAAAACTGGCCTTAGTCTTTGCAGCTCTTTGACAACAACTGCTTGACTCCGAAATGTCGGCATACATGGAAGTGGCCTTACCGTGCAAAGAAAGGTGCATGGTTTGAGGTGAATACAGGTGGATCTCGGAGGATGATGGGCCTTATGACTGGGTGACGCTTAAATTCCTGCTCCAAAAATATTCTCACCTTACTGCGGCTCCAGCCTCGTGGGTGTTCGAAATCAGTATAGAGCCCCAAGTCTGCTTCGTAAAAGCTGTTTGTGACCAACGTTTTGACTTCGGGGCCACAAATCGGCATGTTGAATATGGCAAGATTCAGGAAGCTGATCGCCTCGTGATGTTGAATAACAAAATCCATTGTGCGACGGGCCTCATGGTGTGACTCCGAAGGGGTTCCAAAAAGAAGATAAACGTAAGTTGCAATCCCCGCTTCTTGCAGATTTTTTAAGGCCTGCGATACCATTCGAACATTAATACCCTTGTCCATTGCATCAAGCACACTCTGATCACCCGACTCAATCCCAAGTTTAAGCATCACACATCCTGATTGTTTTAAATTTTTACAAAAACTGATATCCAATAATTCTTTGCTGACCCGGGCAAAACTATACCAGGGGATATCAAGATGTTGTTGAATCAAGGATTTCATTAAGGCTGGGCTGACGGCATTATCCAAAAAATGCAGTAGAGATGGGGTGTGATGCGAAGACAGCGCGGTAAGATCTTGGCGAACATCTTCAATTGAGAGCGCCTGGTACGGGTTATCTTCCGCCTTTTCGGGGCAGAATAAACACTTATTCCAATAACAACCACAGGATGTGGCGTAGGGCAGAACAAAACCCGGTGAAAGATATTTATCGTGTGGCAAGCCATCATAGTCAGGGGAATAATGCCTGGAATCGGGCTCTTTACCGAAGAGTTTTAGTAGAGGAACCTCGCCCGGACCGTCTACAATGTGATCAACAAGACCGATGAAAGGATTTTCCCAGGTGGGATTACGCACCCAGGACGTAACCAGGCCGCCGCCTAAAACGATTGGCACCCCGGGGGCGTTTTTTTTAACAAAGCCAATCATGGCAAATGTTGTCAAGGCCTGACTTAGGTAATTAAGTGAGAAGCCAATAAAAGCGGGACTAACCTGTTCGAGAACATCTGGCAGTCGTTTTGAAAAATACGGATAGAAAATATTACTTTCGGGGCTTACCGAGGCCAGAATAAGGTCATGGCTGTTAAGAGGTGATAACTGCTCATCCTGATAGTTGGCGAGGCTCAGAGACAGTTCAGTTGCCTCTATCTTATCAAGAACCCGATTTATATCGGAAACGGCCCTGGCATAACGATCCAGTGATTCATAAAGCTCCACCCTGCGTAATGAAGCAAGGTTCTTTGAGATATTACGGTAAGCGCGAGCACTCCATTTATCTGTTGCCTGACCGGGTAATTGCAGGAGAAAAAGCAGACCCTCTAAATTTGCATCAAGAAGTGTGCAAGGCAGATTATGCCCTCTGAGGGCACCAGCTATTCTAGCTATTCCCGCCGGAGGCTCCGATGGTTTTGCGGTTGGGGGGAAAATTAGTAACATAGCAACTTTTGCAACGGTTATTCAAAAACAAACTTGATTTTCGACAAGATTTTTTTATTAATCCCGAACTCTCTCTGTAAATAATCCATATCCATCTGGAAAATCAACCACCTGGAAGGCTTTTCCCCTTGATCGCTGATTTTAAAAGCCAGTTCGCTGCACTCCGCTCCCATGGGGTGGTTTTTGTCAGTTCTATATATATTTAACAAATTACAATAAACACCATTTGAACCAGTGAATTTAATACCGCTATAATTTGAACCAATCAAGCTGCGGTTATTTCCTGGGCTGGGGGAATAAGCTCCAATGACCTTTTTATTGGTATTAAGAACCAAAACACCACTAATAGCAAATTCCTTCGGGTTGTTTTCATTAAAATAACGTTTAAGGCTAATATTGATATCATCGCCATTTTTATCAAGCGCTATACCATAATCCCCTTGCAGAGATTGATAATCATGCATAATCCGGCTTTGAAAGATTTTTTTTCTATGATCCAGAATTTTAACACCCTGCGAAAAGGTAGACATACCGGAAAAGATCACCCCTAACAAAACAGTAATTGTTAAAAATGCCGGGATGAAAAATTTCTTGATACTCCGATATTTGTCCTCCAATTGTTTTATCTTTGTAACATTTCTACTCAAAAATATATAACCGGCTATATTGAAATGCCCGTCATAAATAACCGTTGTACTGGTCGAAACGTAACAGTCTCCCCCTTCAGGATGTTTGATCAGCAAAACTTTTTCCTGCAAATGGCGCCCAGCCTGCACATCATCAATAAATTGCCGATATTCCTCCGGATTTTGAAAAACATCCGAAATTGACTGCCCCTTCATCTCTTGCCAAATCCTGCCATGCAGGATTTCTGCCGCCTTGTTCCAGGCCATAATCTTATTGCTCGTGTCAGTCATTACCACGGCATCAGGCAACTGGTCACAAAATTCTTTCAGGCCGTGGGCCACTTGCGTGGTGTCTTTAAGGCGCTGGGCTAAAGTCTCAATAATTCGTTGCGATACCTCGGGATGCTGCTTAATAAAATCAGGTATCTCCTCTTCAGGAATCCGCAAAAGACTGGCATCGGTATGGGCAATAATTGAGGCCGTCCGTTTTGAGTCAATCAGATAAGACATTTCGCCTATCATCTCACCTGACTTGTAAATTTCACCAATCTGTTTTTTATTTTTGAGGAGTTTAAGATTACCCTGCACCAAAAAATAAAGGTCTTTGGAATCATCTCCTTCCAGGAAAACAGCCTTCCCCTCAGGATAGGTCTCCAGGTACTTATTTAACTCGGGATTTTTGATTATATTCAACATCTTTTATTACTCGCTCAGGGCTTGATAAATGGCAGAATTGACATCAGCTGAAAATTTCGCCATGGCCTGCGACATCGACTCTGCCACGGATGCCGGCTTTTTATCTACGCACTTCATCCTGTAGGAAAATGACTTCTGAAAAATAACCTCTTTACTGACATCAATCTCACGATTACGTTTCAGGGTAATCGTCACCGCCAATTTGGCGAACCAGTTGCCAGCTTCATCATCCTCCAGAAATTCATCGATGATCCCCTCAATAACGTAAGTTGGGGAGGTCATAGACAGTGGCGGCAAAACAGCCGAGAATAAATGTCCGGCCTGCAAATCCCGCCTCAAATAGTAAGTCACCAAATCGGCGGGATTGGCCCGCCATCTATGATAGTTATATGACGACCTCCTGTATTTTTTGTCCCGATAAATAAGCTTGTTAGTATCATAAAGCGGAGCGGCAGAAAATTGTCGTAACTTAAGAATAACTGGCAAGGTCTTGACGTGGTCTGCATTTTTCATCTGCGCTTCATAGTCAAGGGTGTAATAATCTACCCTGAGGCTGGGCTGCTTTAGTGACATACAGCCGCCCAAAAAGATCAACAGCAGTACGACAATAGCGGTACGACCACGTTCGCATGCGATTGTGTGTGGTACCAAATTAGAAAGGTTAATAATTTTCCTCACTTTATACTCCCGTCAGGCAGGTCTCTGGGTGGCGGTGCCTCTCCGAAAAAAAGCTGCGAAGGTTGATCGTTAATCTTGTCCAGGGCCGAATCCATCTTATTGCTTAGCCTCGCCAGATCACGGTTGATAATCAATATTTGCTGATTTAAATTCTCAACACCACCCTCGACCTTATCAATAGCGCCAACGGCACTGTCAATAACTGGTTGCGCAGCCTGTACCAATTTCGTGGATTCTCTCCTCAATCCAGACAACGTTTCCCTCGTGTCCTTTGAAAGGGCAGTCAAGTC
>CAYTNB010000078.1:0-11977 GCA_964439085.1 uncultured Desulfobulbia bacterium
GCTCAGCTGGATAGAGTGTCGGCCTCCGAAGCCGAAGGTCGTGGGTTCGAATCCCACCTCGCCCACCAAATTTACATTTGTTATGCCAAAGAGTTAGATTGGTCTCTAACTCTTTTTTTTTGCCCTAAAATCGGTCTGCGCTTACCTGTTTTTTAGAAAGGAATTTATAAGGTACTAGGTAAGCGTAGACTCCGATACCCCCTCGTGGGGTGTTAGATGCCTTTTTTATACTGGGTGTTAGTTGATGGGTGAATACTTTGTTTTAGCTCATCTGATGAATGGGAATTCCCATTGAGGTGATTTTCAAAAAGCGTAACTATCTTTGATTTATCCAGATCTATTTTGGTCTCAGTTTTTATGTCTCTTAGGTCAATGAAAAAACTTGAAAATAGATTCGGTATATCTGTAACAATCTCTGTATTCAGAAGATTAGTCTCATTATAGATACTGTGATAATTCCCCTTTGTTTTATTAATAAAGAGAGACGCCTTTTTTAGGTTTGTAATTGTCGATGATTTTTCGCAGTGTTTAATGCATGTCTCATCAATCTTATTTTTTTCACATCCAGTTACCTGATGAAATAGGCATTGTCTGCTGGTTAGCAGGACAATAGGGAGATAGATACTATAATATAGGTGGAAATTATCTGGCTTTTTAATACCCTTAATCTGAAATTTATTAAGCTCGTTTGAAATAAATGAGCCGTAGCAATTAAATTTTTCCTTTAAACACAGTAGGCTAAAGGAATTAACAATGTTTAGATATGGTCCTGCTATCCAGGGAATTCTATTTTGATAAGCTTCATAAGCTATTCCTGTATTATTTGTTATAATTCGTTCTGGTTGTACCTGCCGAAGAAATTTTACCGCAGTTCGGTAGTCTTCCCCTGTTAAGACAGAGGGGAACCAAGGAGCTAATTTATTATTTTTTATAAAAAGATCTATAAACTCAGAGCACTCATCTTTAAAACTATTTGGAAGTTGAAAATAGATATCTGCTTCAGTTTCATTGCAAAGGTGTAAATCATTTTGAGAAGAGATTAACAGAGAAAGAGATGGTTTTATTTTGTCGTTACTCTGCTTTTTTAAGCGGGGAACATCAATTGGATTAATATTTTTTTTTGCGCCATCTAAGACAAATAATATTCTCTTCTTTATTGAAGTAATCTCTTTAAAAGGCATAAAAAGATCACTTTGAAGATTTTCTAAGTCTAGCTGTTTAATGAAATATTCCGTATCATTTAAGGCTTTTAGTCGTACTAATAACATTTCGTAATTAAGACATATAGCTCTGCTTTTCTCGTTTTTTTGGGCAAGATCATTACGACCTGGAACTTTACTGGTACGGACAAGATTAATGTCTGAAAATAACACAAATGAAGTTTCAGGAGTTTTTACAAAAACTTTTAGGGGCGTCCCCGATTTACCTGAAACAGTTATTATTAAAGGTGCTTTCGCAATACTTAATGGTTCAATTCTGCTTCTAACATTATTTATAATTTCTGTTTTAACATTATAAAGTTCTCTTTTAGCTTTTTTTATATTTGTGGCAGTAGAACCGCCATTTATTTCAGAAAAATAAATGGCGGAATTATCCCGGGGATTATCAATAAACATACTTTTATTAATATCTCCCAGCAAAAAGGCGTTTGAAAAATCCCGGTTAAATACCTTATACAGATCGCTGTTGTCAGTGTTTAGCGTCTCGTGATTACAAAGACACTGGAGTTGTTTTTTCCAGGAATTGACCACCGTATAGACGTAATGAAACTTTTTTATCCTCCCTTCAATCTTTACAGAGTCTACCCCGGCATCGGCAAGACCTGTTAGATCAAAATACGCTGAATTATCTTTAAGATTAAGGGGGAAATTCTTCCCTTCAGCAGTAGTTAAATATTGATCTCGACATGGCTGACTACATCGACCTCGATTCCCCGAGTTTCCTCCGTGAACAGAGCTTAGATAACATATTCCTGAAAAAGAGAGACAGTAGGAACCGTGGACAAAGACTTCCGTTAACACACTGTTCTCATGTGCCGTTGAAGTTAAAAGTCGTATCTCTTCAAGACTTAACTCTCTTGAGAGGTTAACTCGGCTGGCGTTAAGTTTACTTAAAAAATAGATTTGACCCTTGTTGTGAGTTGTAAGTTGAGTAGAAGCATGAATCTTAAGACCTGCAAAATATTTAGAGAGTAGATAAAACATCCCTAAATCCTGAATAATTACGCCATCGATATTTGTATTAACCAATCTATTCAGTAAGCCTATAAGGGCAGGGATTTCACTCTCCACTATAATAATATTAAGGGTTAGAAAGACTTCACAATCATTTTCGTGAGCAAGTTTTAAGATTCCATGTAAATCTTCAAAAGTTATGTTTTTTGCCCGGTCTCTAGCATTAAATCTATCAAGACCACAGTAGATAGCATTCGCCCCAGCTATAATAGCAGCTTTTATAGAGTCAATATCTCCACCTGGCGCCAATAATTCAATTTTTCTTTTCATAATATTTTTTACTAAACTTGCAGCCTTAGATAGGCTAATACTCCACGAGGGGGTATAAGTATATACAAATAGTTGCCTAGTGTCGCTCGTTGTTGGCAACAGTTGGCTAGGCAGACAGTTTCTTTGACCAAAAAAGCACATCCCAAACGAGTTATTGCCCACCTGCCATTTGAGGTAACTATGCGGATAAACCGCAGATGTTTCAATTATGCCTTTATGGGGTACTAAGAATTATTAAAGAAAGGAGAACAACTATGGCTGATAACTATATGCGCATTGCAGTTGTAACCGGTGCCACATCCGGCATCGGTGAAGCCACGGTGAGAAAATTCATTGCTGCTGGCTTTGGTGTAGTCGGTAATGGGCGCAACGCTACAAAACTTTCGGCACTCGAGAATGAGATTGGTCCAGCATTCTGCGGTGTTGCAGGCGATGCTACCGACAACACAGTATTGGATAAAATATTTTCCTTGGCTAGTGAGCGATTTAGCAAAACAGTTGACATCGTTGTTGCCAATGCGGGCCGAGGACTGGGCGGATCGGTTAAGGACGCCGATCTATCACAATTTGAGGATCTTTTAAAAATAAATGTGACTAGCACTCTCGCTCTTCTGCAAAAAGCTGCGAAAAAAATGGTGGATACACAGCAAGACGCCTATCCTAAATCGGCGGCCGACATTGTCATCATCGGATCTGTGGTTGGGCGGAACATCTCGCCGTTCAGCGCAGTATATGGGGCTTCCAAATTTGCTGTACATTCTCTGGCTGAAGGTCTGCGGCGCGAAATAGGCCCTAAAGGGGTTCGTGTTTCGCTGGTTGAACCTGGGATCGTGCTAAGTGGCTTTCAGGCAGGCGCAGGCTACAGTGACAAAATGGTGCAGAGTTTTGAAGAAAGATTTGGGCCACTTTTGCTGGGAGATGACGTGGCAAATGTCGTACATTATATTGTCAGTCAGCCGCCCCATGTGCACATAAGCGATATTGTTGTTCGTCCTACACGCCAGGATTATCCGTAACTTCAATAGGGAATAACAACGCAATTAAACGATAAATTAGGTCTACGTCCCAGTTTGCCTTTCAGCAGAACCGTTACCAACGAAATGGTTCTGCTGGGCAACGCATAGCAGACTCCAACCTATTATTGATGCAGCCTACACAATTAAACGTCATTGGAATGGTGTCTTCCAGTGGCTTAAATCACAAATAACAAGCGGCATCCTCGAGGGTCTCAACAGCCTAATCCAAGCAGCAAAAGCCAGAGCAAGAGGATACAGAACAAACAAGAACTTAATAGCTATGATCTATCTCATTGGCAGGAAATTCAACTTTGGTTTACCCACTTGAAACAGCGAGGAGCCAAGTTTCAAGGGGAGCTTGCAGGCAATTCGCAGATGGGAACCTCAGTTGAACCATGACAAATTGAGTAAGACAGAAAGAAGTAAAATGCTAAATGATCTGTATGGCATGATGGTGACTGGTTTGCCTTTACAACAAAGGCCAGGGCGCAGAGAACCCAGGTGTCTTAAGCGGCGCTAAAGAAGTTAACTATTAACCAAACCGAGGCATGAAATGAGAGAAATAGAGTATAGAAGTAGATACTGCGTACAGCATTAAACTAGCGCCATTCTGGCCGGTCTCCAATTTCTTTAATACGGATATGCTGGGTCAAGATACTTAGAAAAATGGGCGCCTTCTTTAAGTGAAATATTTTCAGTTTTATTGTGTCCCGTAGAATCAATTAACCTGACTGGAAACTAATCTGCCGATTGTGAGGCCTTGGATAATCACAGAAAAAACAACCACCGTGTAGGTCATTATTAGAATAAGTTCTTTTTCTGTTCCGCTAGGCAAAGAAAGTGCTAAAGCAACGGAAATCCCTCCCCGTAAGCCGCCCCAGGTTAAAACTCGGATTGCTTTTGGCGAGAATTCCCGGAAGTTCTTTAAAATGGTAACGGGAATAGAGACACTTACAAACCTGGCAAAAAGAGTTATTACTATTGCCATTACACCAACCATTAAATTCAATAAATTGAAATGGATGGCTATAACCTCAAGTCCCAAAAGAGTAAAAAGTAGAGCATTTAAAATTGAGTCAAGAAGCTCCCAGAAGCTATCAAGGTTTTTGCGGGTATTTTCACTCATCGCAAATTCACGACCTTTATTGCCGATCAGGAGGCCAGCAACAACGATTGCTAAAGGAGCGGAGAGATGCAAAGTTTCAGCAAGAGCATATCCACCAGTTACCACCGATAAAGTAATCAAAACCTCAATTTGATAGTCGTCAACAATTTTCAACATTCTATATGCTAGATATCCTATGATAAAACCAATAATTATGCCTCCGATAACTTCTCTTAAAAAGAGAAGGCCTAAATTGTAAGGATCGAACTGTTGCCCTTGGCCTACAATCTCCAAAATAACTAAAAACAGGACAACTCCGACTCCATCGTTAAAAAGGGATTCACCAGTAATCTTTGTCTCAAGTCTTTTGGGAGCGTTTGCGGTTTTTAATATGCCTAGAACAGCGATGGGATCCGTTGGTGAGATTAATGCGCCAAATAGCAAGCAGTAACCAAAAGAAAGGCTTAAAGGTGTTAACGACAAAAGAAGCCAGGTTAAAGCTCCAATCAGGAAGGTGGACAACAGCACTCCAAAAGTTGCCAAGCTCGCAATAATTCGATATTGTGAGATTAAGTCGTTAAAGTTGACATGAAGAGCCCCTGCGAAAAGAAGTGCCCCAAGCATACCGTGAAGAAGAACCTGGTTGAAATCAATGTGTTGTAGTAATGAAACCGCCCAGTGTTGAATTCCTGGCGCAACAGTTCCAAAAGCAAGCAGAAGAAGAGAAAAAACCATGGTCACAACCATGATGCCAATAGTTGTTGGCAGCTTGATTATCCGGTAGTTAATCACCCCAAAGACAGCCGCTAAAGTAAGAAGGATTGCAAAAACTTCAAAAAGTGACATCGTAAAAACCTTTTTCTTCTATGTTTTCCATTACCCTGCAATCTCCACCTTCAAGCTACTTTCTGGTCATCAAGAAAGGACGCAATAATGCCACCAGTCAGAGTAGTCAACAAATTTCCAAACAAGTCAGCCCTTAAACAAAGAACACACACCTTAATTCTGTTTCAATTGATTTTTCTATCAGGGCCTTTAATGCTCTCTCTTTTTAAAACATTCCCCATGGTAACCGATAATTTCGCCAATTTTTTCATCTGACATCTTTTGTATAATTTCAATACGTTCTTCGAATGGGAGTTCCCTGACGTCGCTCAAAGGACAATCTGCAAGTGGTTCATTAAATGGGCATTCGACAATGAGTCCTATTGCAAGAATTCTTCTTTTTATAAAATATTTATCCACGACCTTCCTACTCCCTTATTCTATTTTTCGTAATCGCAATTGATGAGCCGTCACCCACGTAGCTACAGTTGTTAATTGTGAATTGCATATTGGTCGGCCTCTCGTTTCTGATCTGGATTTTTTAAAGCACTAGTTGCTTTAATTCTAGCGATGTATTCTGCAGGTAGATTTGCATCTCTAGCTCCGATTAAAACGTGTTTTTGTACTATGTGTAAGGAGGCAGTGACTTATCAATTTTTGTGGCGCAGTAGGTGATTGCCTTTACAACATTACCTTCGGCACTTGAGACAGAAACAAACTTATCGTCCCCCCCCCATCCTAAGCCTTCGGCTCTGTCCAATGCTGTCTTCTCAGAGTGATAGATTTCGTACAAAACGCCTATAACAACAGAGGACGTATCGCCGGTGTAAAAGCATCACATTTTTCTGAACCATCCTTCATTGGTCAATATGTTACACTGGCCCAAAAACCTGCAACTATCGTATTTCATTTTTCGTAAGCGCTCCATGAACGCGCTGCTATTGCCCGCAAATGATCGAAAAACTGGTCTCAATTCTCCAACTTTTCGTTACGGCTTCTATTCTTGGACAGCCTCCTAGGTACATGTCTTATAGCCAACTTGTGCTTTCAGTCCGATGGCCCATGAGAATGCACGAGGCTTCTTAGGGCTGTTCATGTAGTTTGCCGAAATCTCCACCGGTTGGTTCCTGAAAAACTCTGAGCTCAAATTCTGGAATCATGGCAAGGATATGGTCGAATATGTCGGCTTGAATTTCCTCAAAAAAAGCCCATCTTTGGTCGTTGCTAAATACGTAGATCTCTATAGGCAGTCCCTTGGCAGTAGGTGCCAGTTGCCTGACCAGAAATGTCATGTTTTTATGTATCTTTGGGTTGTCGGCTAGGTATGCTTTTATATAGGCCCTGAAAATGCCAATGTTGGTCTGACTTCGGCCATTCTGGGCATTAGAGGGATCAACGTTGTGGGCCTTGTTGTAGGTATTAATTTCGGACTCTTTTTTTGAGAGATAATCCTTCAGCAAGTTAAGTTTGGCAAACTTATCCAACATTTCACTTGTACAGAATCTTATGGAATTCATATCTAGGCAAATGTGTCGTTTAATGCGGCGGCCACCGGATTCACTCATGCCGCGCCAGTTTCTAAAGGCATTGGTTACCAAGGCGTAGGTAGGTATGGTGCTGATGGTCTTGTCCCAGTTCTGCACCTTTACAGTATGAATTGTCACCTCTATTACATCACCATCGGCACTAAATTTAGGCATCTCAATCCAGTCGCCTACTCTTACCATATCAAGATTGAAAAGCTGTAAACTAGCCACAAATCCCAGAATGGTATCCTTGAAGATTAACAGGAGGATGGCTGTTAAACCTCCTAAAACGCTTAATATGCCCCAGGGTGATTTATTGGTTAATATTGCTATTATTAGTATGGCGGCAAAGACGTAATAAGCTATTTTAAATATACTTAAATAGCCGCTTATAGGGCGGGATTTGGAAATTTCATGACGAGAATATGTGTCTTGAATGATAAGGAGCAGGGTGTTCACGCATTGTACTCCGATTATGGCGAGAAGTGTCAGGCTAATTCGTTTAATTGTTTCACTGGTTATGGGTTGTTCCGCAAATATCAGGTCGGCTGCGACATAAATAAAGACTACAGGTACCAGGCGGGCTAGCATCGGAAAGAACTTTCTGTCAATTAAAATATCATCCCAATCATTTTTTGTTTTCAGCATTGCCTTTTCAAATAATGGCACAAAAATATGTTTGGCAATCCAATGAGCGACAAAAGCCAGAATCAAGATGACGCAGATTGCGACAGTAGTGACTGTAGGTGTAACCAATGCAGATGTTACGCCTTGACTTGCCAAGAAGTTTTGCAGCAATGTATACATTCATAACTCCTAGTGATTCAATATATTTGGGAAAAAGTTGTAGTGATTTAAAAGTTCAACCGTCTTCTAACAGTATTGGCTCAGCGTGAATTGGAATTTTCTAATGTCTGAGTCAGTATACTCAGCCAAAGGAGAACTCAATGAAAAAGAAACGTAACAAATACAAGCCAGAAGAAAAAGTAATCATACCAACACTCCACGAGGGGCATAGCCGTCAAGCTAAGAGGATAGCATGTTGTAATAACGAGATAATACAGGGCACAACGAAAACTGAGCCGACCATTCCTCTCTCGCCCCCAGCCTCATAATGGTTTCCACTTTTATGTGTCGGCGATAATGATTATTACTATTTGCCGACACGTTAGTCTGGTTGATGTAATCTTGTGAAATGATATCATAAAAGTGAAGGGAATTACATTCTTTTTTCACCATTAGGAGACTAAATAATATGAATATTCAGCAACTTGAACAGTCACTTCAAGAGGATTTTGAGAACCATTTCGATAATAATGAAATCGAGGAATTAGCGCACAGTTGTCAATTTATCCAAAGGAAGGGGGAAATAGATAGAATATCGATTTTTATCGATAATTGTCTTTAATAGCAGTAGCTCGCTTGGGGAATGCTTAAATGACTTGACTATTGATTTGGAAAAAAACATGGGGTAAATATTAGCAAGCAGGCGTTGCGCGATAGGTTTAATGAAAAAGCTGTTGAATTTGTTACTTCTGCATTGGGGGAATTGCTCAACAAATAATTACAGGACAAGGTTCATTTCCGAGATTGTTATGAGTTTAAAGGATTTTTGATCAAAGATTCGGTTTGTTTTCAAGTTGATGAATCTTTAGTGAACGTCTACCCAGGCAGTGTGGAGGGAGCGGATCTAAAGTAAATGTCAGAATACAATTTGAGTATGACTTACTTAATGGACAAATCGTTGATCTCAGCCAGAATGCTTTTAATGAGCAGGATGCTAAGGATTCTACGGCGACTCTCCACCTGGTGGAAGAAGATGATTTGATTGTCCGTGATTTGGCTTATATGCACCTTGATGCATCGGGGGGAATTGTAAAGGAAGCTGCCCATTTTCTTTGTAGATTAAATACGCAACGGAAGGTCTATCAAGAGCACGATGGGGAAATGATTGAGCTTAATTTCTCGGCAATTGTAAAGTTCATGCGTGAAAACGGTATCAAACAACTTGAAGAACAGGTATTGCTTGGAACAAAGAAAGATCTAAAAGTAAGATTATTTCTCTTTCTGATGCCAGAGCACGTTTACAATGAATGTATGCGAGAGGCAAATAAAAATGCCAGAAAAAAAGGCCACAAAGTTAGTCCGGAATACAAGGCCTGGGCAGCGCTGAACCTTTTTATAACTTCAGCATCTCCTGAATCTATCGATATTGATACGGCATGGAAAATCTACTCCTTGAGGTGGCAGATTGAACTGACTTCTAAAATTTGTAAATCGATTTGCAAAATAGATAAGGTGAAAAAGGTCAAGAAAGACCGTTTGGAATGCTACATCTGGGCAAAATTATTAATGATAGTGCTATATGGCGCATTGTCTGGTTTACAGCCAAACTTCTCGACCGATATTACCAGAAAAATTTAAGTTTTTTCAAAGCGTTCAAAACACTCATGCGTGATATAACCAGACTTGAGCAAGTGCTATCTGACGGGAAGTCGACCATGGGTAAGTATCTCGTGGAATTTTTACAATTGAGTAGCAAGAAACATATTCTGGAGAAAAAGAAGCAGGGCAATTATTCTACAGAAGTTCTTGTTTCATCGTTAACAATTATATCAGAGGCGAAGGGTTTTTAATGCGATTTTATTTGGGAACAAATTTAGTAAGCGGACAATTTGTGCAGCCATTTTTTTGTAGGTCATTACCGTTGTGGATTCCTTCAATGATGGATTTAACAGCATCATTTGTGTCGGCAAAGAGAAAGTCCTTGCCGATTCTGTCCAGAAGTCTGGTACGTTCCATCACCGCTATGACCTGACCCTTTACGCCGGACATGGAGAAACCCAGGCCTGCGCTACGAATTCGGGCAATTAACAACAACAGAGCCTCTTCCCCGGATGAATCCATGTCGTTGATACCTCTGGCATCAAGTAAGATATGACGCAGATCCGGTTGTTCTCTGCGAAACTTGGTCACCTGCTCGTCAAGGTAGCTGGCATTGGCAAAAAAAAGTGCGCCGTCAAAACGAACCACCGAGATGTGTCGGCAGCCTTTGAGACGGTAGTATTCAGCACTTTTCAGAACCTTCTCCTCATTCATGGAGAGGCTGGCAACTACAGGCCGCATCGATTTGTAGAGAAAGACCACCATGGATAAGACAACGCCTACCAGAATACCCTTGTTCAGATGAGGGGCAAAATACAGGGTGGCAAGGAAGGTAATCAGGCCGATTGTGCCATCATACCATTGCGCCCTCCAGGAATGCATAAAAGTTTTAAAGTCCAGCAGGCCTATAACTGCCATTAAGATAATAGCCGCCAGAACCGCCTGTGGTAAATGATAGAGTAGTGGCGTGAAAAAGAGGAGAGTGACGACCACCACTAATGAGGCAACTAGTGAAGAAATACCGGAAACGGCACCGGCCTGCAGGTTAACTGCGGAACGGGAGAATGATCCGGATACAGAGTAAGAAGAACTGAAGGAGCCAATAATATTGGCTAGTCCCTGGCCGATGAGCTCCTGATTGGGGTCAAGGCACTGGCCTGTCTGAGCCGCCATAGCTTTGGCAATTACGATGGCCTCCATAAAGCCTAGTAACGAGATAAAAACGGCGGTGGGTAGTAGTTTGAAGAAGAGTTCTACACTCAGTTGCGGCACGGTGAAGATTGGTAAACCTTCTGGAATCGTACCAACTACGTCACCGCCCCCCATGATCTTCAAATTACTGGTATCAAGAGTAGTAGTATTATGCACATTGATCCGCCAGGTTCTACCATCACTGCTAATGCCGCTTGGCACATCCCCTTTATGATAGAAGATATAACGATCGCCTTCCCGGACTGCCGTAAGTTTTATGGATCGAAGATTCATACGGATGATTCCGGCCTGATGTTTGGCTTCCTTAATTTTTAAGGAGAGAATGGCCACTTCGCTCTTAAGTCTGATCAGTTGGATGGCTTCAGTGCTATAGTTCCCCAAGCGCTTATGCTTTTCGTCGATCAGGAGGTTAAGGGCAGCCCGCTCTTTACTGATCAGTTTGATCTTCAGAACGGTATGGTTAAATGCGGCAATGTGCTGATTGAAATTATCCATATGGATAGCTGATATATCGACATAGACATTTTTGTTGAACCCAATGAAATATGAAATTGTCGTGGTGAGAGCAACAGCCACCAGGACATTTGGGAGACGCGGGTTATTTTTTTTGACTGTGACCATGATGACTACCGCCGCTATACCAAACAACAGGGTAGGAACATCGGTGTGAGCCATGGCTGCCTGGGCCACGCGGATAATAGTTTGGTACTGATGAGGGGCTTTGTCGACATGGACTCCAAAAAATTTGGAGAACTGAGAGGATGCGATGATGATGGCCGCAGCATTGGTAAATCCCTTGACTACAGGATGAGACAGAAAGTTAACTACGAGACCGAGACGTAAAAGACCCAGGCAAAGCTGGAAAATACCGACAACTAGGGCCAGGAGGATTGAGTAGGCAATAAAATCGGCGGATCCTGCCGTGGCCAGCGGCTCAAGTGAAGCAGCAGACATCAGTGAAACTATGGCCACCGGCCCGGTGGCCAATTGACGGCTGCAACCAAAGAGAACCGCAACTATGGGGGGTAAAAAGGAGGCATAGAGCCCGTAATAAGCCGGAAGACCGGCTAACTGGGCATAGGCCATGGACTGAGGAATAAGAACCAAAGCAACCGTAATTCCGGCTAGCAGATCAATTTTAAAGTTGTCAATATTATACCCCTTGAACCAGGCTAGAAACGGAAATATTCTAACAAGCATTTTATGTTGTTATTCTCCCGGCAACTTTCAAGGTATCCTGACGTAACTATTTTTTTTTGTCATAGTTCTAACATAGTTGGCCAATGTGTCTGGCGATGATATTCTAATAATGTCAGTTCGTGCTATTTTATTTCTTCGTATTATTTCACCTAACACCCCACGAGGGGGTATCGGAGTCTACGCTTACCTAGTACCTTATAAATT
>CAYTNB010000079.1:0-11974 GCA_964439085.1 uncultured Desulfobulbia bacterium
TCAGATACCATTTTCCTTGCCGCCTTTAAGGTTTTATAGACCTTTGTCGGATTAGATGTTCCCGAGGCGTCTTTAAAGCAGATTGAATGGAAGGGAATATTGGCATCAAGGATCTGCCTTAACCTGTCCATATAAAATTCAGGCGAATGTGCACCGGTACAGCCGGGCGGAAGTTCCATCATGGTAATGACAATCTGGTGGTTCAATCCGTAATGGTCGATACGCTCTCCTGAATATTCCAGGTTATGTACGTCATTGAGTGCATCGAAATTGCGGATGGTGGTCATGCCGTGTTTTTTAAACATTTTGGCATGGAGGTCAATAATATCACGTGGACACTGGCTTAGGGCAACAACGTTGATTCCTCGTGCCAGGGTTTGCAATGCGACACCGGGGCCGACTTCTGTTCTGAAACGATCCATCATATCAAAAGCGGATTCACCACAATAAAAGAATAAGCTCTGAAAACGTGCACCGCCTCCAGCCTCAATATTGGTTATTCCCGCTTCTACTGAGGCCTTAACGGCGGGCATGAAATCGTCTGTAAATACCCTTGCACCAAAGACGGATTGAAAACCGTCTCTGAACGACGTGTCCATGAATTGAATAACTTTTTTACTCACCTCTGTTCTCCTCGCTTTTGATTTTAAGATTTCAGTCAAGACGCTCACTTTTTGTGAAACCTTATATTTTGTTAAAAATTATTTATATGGCTGCAAATCGTTCACTTTCATAGGCGGTAACAGCAGCAGCGATAACCGCGATATCTTCATCATCGTCTTCTCCTGTTGCGGTTTGTGTTATTTTTCTGCTGAGGGCCAGGGCTTCCTTGTCTTTTTTAATTGTTTCCATCTCCCGGGTGGCCGCCTCGCGGGTAAAAAAAGAAACAAGGTTAATAAAAAATATCATAAAGAATAGAAAAAGCATGACAGTTGTCATACCGACGAACATCAATTTAACGCCTGCAAATATCATTACACCCTCGTATCAATACGGTTGAATAAAAGTTAGCATTTAAAAAAATGAAGGATTCCATCTTACACGAGAGAAGAACCCCGATCAAAACAGTAACATAAATAGAAAAAGCAAGTCATTCTGATAAAACGGTAATATTTGGTTCTTATTGTTGATAAGTCGATCAGAATTGTGTGAAAATTTATTCATAAATGAGAGAAATTATACTGCGTAAACAGCGTATCGTGTTTTTTCACCCAAAAGAGTATCAATTTCGTTTTGAATACTGATTCGTTGTTCGTTATTGAGCCAGCTATTCCAGTCTTCAAAGGAGCGCCAGGTACTGATAACCATGCACTCATCTTTTCCATCGATTCTTTTCAGTGTTTCGCCATAGATATAACCGTCTTGATTAAGTGTAAGGCTGCGCAATTTTTTCAGCAGGACGGTGAGGTCAAGAATATTACTGGTAGAAACATTCCGTGTGATGAAAATTTTTACTGTCATTATCTTCTCCCTTTATTGAATCGTATATTGCACCCCGTATGATAATTCTTGCAAAATGGCTAGGCGGCCGTCCGAGAATGCTCTTTTGCCCAAACTCTTCGTTATTGTCAAAAAAAAAGATGCTCCGGTAAGCGAGGTACGAGACTCCGAGATATCAAGTATATGCCTGCGCGTATTTTTTTAAAAAACCTCGATTTTAAACAAAATGTCTATTCTCGGACAACCTCATAGTGTTATGGGGTGTGATCAGAGAACTTCATTTACCGTCAAAGTATAGTCCCCTCGGGGACAATTGTAAAGCCAGTGTCTTGTCAAGTAACAACTGACGTGCCTTGCCTGTTTTTTTGGCCTCCTGACGTTGTTGGTTCTTCAGTTACGTAGCACTGCTACGCTTTTCCAGTCGGTTCCGAATCAAGTGAGATGTGTTTCTTGCTTTTCGGCTGCCATGGGCAGGAACCAAGTTTTGTGGTAATGGTAATTGGCCCATTTTCGGGTTGATGATAATCGTAAGAAAAATAGTTGATTATATCTTCAATACGAACGGCTCCGGGAGGTGGAATTTGGATATGGTCTTTTGCTCTTTTTGCTGGCATAGTAAGAAATATGCGCAGGCTTTTGAAGCGCTTGAAAGCAGAATTTGAGCGGGTTGGTTTGGATCGAGAACTGCTGCTGTTTCTGCACGAGGTGATATGAAACTACTTCAGCCTGATATTTGTGCAGTGTGTGATGTGGTTCCTTTGACAGGCTAGTCTGATAAGGGAGCAACATCCCCTGGTAAGCTGAGTCTCATGGGGAATTAAATTTTATTATGATTCAGTAATTCAAACGACCTCAGTACTCTTATTGATAAGATACAGGGCCAGAATCTTTATGCTCATATCGTTTTGCAAATAGGCGAGCGCTCAGAACTTGCAGAGCGGGCAAGTGATCTTTTGTAAAATAGACTGAGAAGGTCAGGGCAGGATGTAATGTGCCCTAAAAGCAGATGAACCGAGAAATCCTCCGCCTGGCAATTCCCAATATTATAACAAATCTTACCATTCCATTGTTGGGAATGGTGGATATGCACCTGATGGGCTATCAGGACTCTGATATTTTTATGGGTGGGGTGGCCTTAGGAGGCATTATTTTTAATTTTGTCTACTGGGGTTTTGCTTTTTTGCGCATGAGTTTAAGTGGGTTGGTGGCACAGGCCTACGGGAAGTCCAACAGCAGTGAAATGGCCTTGTTACTTTTTCGCGGCATTTTGCTGGCGCTCTGTGGGTCTCTCGTTCTTCTGATTTTTCAGGCAGGTATTGAACATCTCAGCCTCTCTATCCTGGAGGGGAGCCCTGAGGTAAAACGCCTGGCATCGTCCTATTTTTATGTTCGTATCTGGGCGGCTCCGGCGGCAATATCACTTATGGTGATATATGGCTGGTTTTTAGGTATGCAGAACGCTTGGTATCCAATGATAATCTCCATTAGTGTCAATGGTATTAATATCTGCTGCTCGTTCTTTTTTGTAAAATATCTTGATATGCAGGTTGAGGGGGTGGCACTGGGATCGGTTATTGGTCAGTACTTTGGCCTGATTCTTGCGGTTGTTTTACTGTGTAAAAAGTATTGGTATATCCTTTTAGAGTTTTCTTTTGCAGATGTGGTCAAACGTTCAGGCCTGGTACAATTTCTCAATGTCAGTGGCGATATTTTTGTTCGCACTTTCTGTATTATTGTTGTTTTTACTTTCTTTACATCGAAATCGGCAGGAGAGGGAGATCTCGTTCTTGCCGCAAACAGTGCGTTATTACAGTTTCTTTTTCTCTTTTCTTATTTTCTCGATGGTTTTGCCTTTGCTGCAGAGGCACTGGTCGGCAAACTGGCGGGACAA
The DNA here is from genome assembly GCA_964439085.1 of uncultured Desulfobulbia bacterium. Classification (GTDB taxonomy): domain Bacteria; phylum Desulfobacterota; class Desulfobulbia; order Desulfobulbales; family VMSU01; genus JAADIV01. Next base: position 3,332 of record CAYTNB010000079.1, read on the forward strand.
CGCAACACCCGCAGGTTACGACTAACCGTCTATAACTTGTTTATGTGGGGTGCCGGGTTTGCTGTCCTTTTTACAGTGATTTATATCTTGAGTGGCGTTGAACTGTTGAGGGTTTTCACCAATCAGACAGATGTCATTGGATGCGCCGTACAATATTTACCCTGGTTATATATTTTACCTTTGACCGGCTTTTCTTCTTTTATCTGGGATGGCGTCTACATTGGTATGACGGCCTCAGGGCTTATGCGCAATACAATGCTGGCTGCTACAGCCCTCTTTTTTGTTCTTTTTTTTGTTTTTAAAGACTCCCTTGGCAATCATGCACTCTGGTTGGCAATGAACAGTTTTATGGTGGGACGTGGTCTGTTACAGACCTACTACTATTTCAGACAGATCTTTTAATGCCATCAAATTTGATCCGGAGATGTCAGGTTAATCGGGAATAATAATGGGATCAATTTCAACTTTTAACTCTTTAATGTCGTTAGTATCAGAGATGATTTTTGATATTTCCTCAGTAATGGCCCTTTTTTTATTGGGTAAAGAGCGTACTTTTATATAAACGGATCCGTTTGTGCTGTTGACTTTAATCTCGGGGAATTTCTCGATGAGAGCAACTTCAATTTTTGCGGCGAAATAACGATCTTCAATCTGTTTTTTTGTCTCATCCGTGGTGATGAAGCAGCTTCTTGTCGAAATATCTGCCAGGATGTCGACGATGTCATCTGTTTTCAGACAGCCGACTTGAAGGACGGCATTGTAGAGTTTTGGATCCCATGTTTCTATACCGTAGAGAGCCAGAGCCCATCTTTGTCGTTCCTGATCGTCTTTGACCAATATATGTCGAGCCTTCCGTTCTGAGATATTCTCACGCTTCATTTCTTCTGATATTCTAGTTTCTAAATCAGCGATAATGCGAACCTTGAGAATATGTTTGATGTCTTGCAGGAAAAAATGGCCGGCCAGGCCATGGTAAACAACATTGTCTTGTCTTATACGGTTGAAAATAGCGTAGCGAATGAAAGCAATGTAGCGTTTTTCACCATGGGTAAATCTGCTTAATGCGGAAGGTGAATCATGCAGCGCTCTGACAAGTTTGATTTCAGGAATGTTAAAAAGTTCTGAGGCACTAAGAATGACCTCCCTTGAAACGCAGGAGTAGCCAAGTTTTGCCGCTAATTTCTCAGCTATCTCTTTGCCTCTTGAATATGAGCCTCTGGAAATGGTAATAATTGCCATAATAGATCTCCTCTGAAAAAGGATTATTGAAGAAAGTTCAAAAAGTCATTAACCAATAACTGCATTATCTTTGAGCAAATTTTTATGTGCGTAAAATTTTTGTACATATTCGTCGATTTTTTCCTCATCATCCATTGACATATCTAATAATCTTGTTGTACCCAGCAGCCTGCCGAGAGTATATATTTTTTTCGCCAGTTCCGCAGCCATTTCAGATTTTATCCGGGCTTTGAGAAAATCATTTTTTACGGTTACGTCAAAACCGAGTGGTTTTAAAATTGCTGCGATAAAAAGCACCCGCAGGTTTCTTTTCTTAAATTCAGCGGCACCACCTTTGAAAGACAACGCAATATAATTGTTGTAAGGATCTTCTGAAATATAGCTGTCCAGCACAACAAAATGATATCCCATACTGAGGCTCAGGTTGAGATATTCCGGTGTAACAATTGCATAACTTTTAGTGCTTTCGGGACTATTCACATACGTTGAAGTTCTTGACATCGCGGTAAATATGTCTTTCATTTCCATGTGTTGGTTTGGACCGTTCCAGGTGATATCAGGTGCTGTCATTCCGTTCCAGAGTTCTTGAAAAGGCATCGAATCTACGTTTTCCGGCAAAATTGCTTTTTTGTGATTCTCGCGAACCGTAGTGCCAAATAGATCAAAAACAGAGAGACTGAAAGGGAGATGAGTGACGATTTTGTAGACATTTTTAACGGCTTCTAAATGTCCTCTTTCTTTTAATAAGAACATTTCATTCAAAGCAGTTTCATGGCTGAATCGTAGTATATCATGCAATGTCTTGCAGCTTTCTTCGCTGAAATCACCTAAGCGTGGGTCGGTGAGATTGAGAGGGAAAATAAGGTGTGCCATTTTTTCCAGCAGAAGATGTGATTCTGTATGTTCTATTTTAATATCAATATGTTGAAGAACGGTGTCTTCCTGTAAAATTTCGTTTACCCGGCCGGCATAAATTTTCCCCTCGCTGGCATCAACAGTGATTTCCTGGCCATTCTTCAGAGTGGAAAATATTGCAGGAATTTTAATCACACATGGTACTTTAAATTCCCGTATCACGGAAGACATGTGATCAGTCCGGTTGCCTTTTTCAATAACGATGGCTACGGCCTTGTGCAATGCTCCGATAAAACGAGGTGATGAGTTTTTAAGAACCATGATTCCGCCATCTGGAAAACTAAACAGTTCATGAATATCAGTTACCTTGTACACTTTGCCACACCCTACCCCGGCTGCAACTGCGGGGGCATTGTCGGCAATGATTCTGGCTTTGATTGGTTTATGCGGTTTGCGTTTTTTCTTTTGAAGGAGAATGTGTAGTGAGCGAGCCTGTAATAAAAACAGGTGACCGCTTTGATCAATACACCATTCGATATCCTGCGGGTTTTTGAAATATTTTTCAATTTCAAACCCCATTTTTGCAAGCGCCTGTAACTGGTGATCCTCCAAGCAGGCTCTATTTGCATCGGCCTCTGGCACTATTTCATGCTTTATTCCACCATTTTCTTTCCAACGTAAACTGAGTTCTTTCTGGGCAATAACTTTTTTTACCAGAGGGAACCCGGTCGATCTTTTGAGCAAAAACATATCGGCGGAGACCACACCTTCGACAAGCAACTGACCCAGACCCCAGACCGCAGAAATAATCATTACCTGGCTGTTTGGTTTTGCAGGATCGGTTGTATACATAACTCCAGAACATACTGGCTGGATCATTTCCATAATCCCTACGCTCATGTTTACATCTTCAACCCTGATTTTTTTCATGCGCTGATAGAGCATATTGCGGGCATTGTATTTACTTGCCAGTACTTCCTTATATTTTTGCAGTAATTGATCGGTGCGAACATTCAGAACACTGGAAAATTGACCGGCAAAGGAATTTTCCATATCTTCACCTATTGCGCTGCTGCGTACCGCCCAGTTGATAGACCGGCCATGCTTTTTCTCAAGTTTTTCACTTTCCCGGCAGACAATATGTTCAATTTCGGGTGGAATATCGGCGTCAAGGATCACCTTTTTGATCTCTTTTTCGACTCGTAAAAGTTGCCGACTCTGTTTGATGTCCGCTCCGGCAAGGATTTGGTCAATCTTGTTCTGGAGGTTGTTATATTCGGAAAAATGGGTGTAGGCGCACGCTGTTAAAGCAAAGCCGTCAGGAACAGAGATGGCCAGATGCTTACGCATTTCCCCCAAGTTCGCCATTTTACTGCCGACTTTGTCAATATAATCACGGTGGATATCATCCATTGGAATGCATACCGGGGTGTAGATATGGAGTTTGCTGCCCGTAAAGAATTCACGTATTTCTCCTTCGATACCCTCGTAACATCTGTTGAGTCCGATATAATTGCTGCCCGAGAGTTTTTCCAGGTTTTCAATAATACCATAGACACTTTTGGAGAGGTTTCTGATTATGTTTTTAAGATAAGGAATGCTGATTAACCGTTTTTCGTAAAAGCTACTTTCCAGTTCTGTCATCAGGTCCAGGGAATGCTCGTTTTCTGTCAAAACCCCTAAAAATGCCTCATACTTGTCGCGAATTTCTTTTTCAGCACTTGTTTCCAAGGCCTTTCTTTCGTGTAATAATTTCCATAATCTGATCATACTGTTCTCCTAATCCCGATAAACGGGCAATAAGTCGGGATAAATGCCTTCACAAAATTATTTTCTGCTATAAAACTGTGGATATTTTTCCTGAGACATTAAATGAGCATTCTTTCATCAACTGCGCGTTTGACGCTGGCCTGCAGTTCTTTGATGTTAACCGGTTTTTGAAAATAGTCAAAAAGGTCTTCTTTGATGTTTTCGATAAACTTGTTTGACATTTTCATACGTGAGATCATGATAACCTGGGTGTGGGGAGAGAGACGTTTTATTAACTGCAGGATTTGAATACCCGTCATACCTTCCATCATTAAATCGGTAACAACAACATCAAATTGAGTTGCTTCGAGGCGCTGTTTGGCAACGTGAGGATTGAGGAAGGATTCGACCATATAGCCACTCTTCTCAAAATAAATTTTTAGAGAAGTACATACTGATTTATCATCGTCTAAAACCATGATCCTTGGTTTTCGATGCATTAATTCTTCTTCTTTCTGCTTAATTATTTTTAATAAACTTCCTTCCTTTTTTCTTGTTGGTAGGTAGTAGTAGACCCCCATCATGATCATAACCAGTCCCATCAGGAATATGGTACCATCCATAACGGTCCACCAGCCAAGCCCAAAATAGCGTGTCAAAGCAGAACCGAGTGCCACGAAAGCAACACCGGTTCGGATAAATGCCAGCTCAGTACGTGCCTTGGCCAGGAATGTACGTTGCTGGGCCATGATGGTTCGTTTTTCGGCCATAAAGGAGCGACTTTTGGCAAACATCGTTCGAGTTCTGGCCAGACCGCTGCGTTTTTCGGCCAGTTCAGTTCTCTGCATGGAAGCCCGTGTGCGTTTTTCGCCCATCAAGTTTCTCTCTTCGGCCATGATGTTTCGCTCTTCCGCTAAAATGGTTCTCTCAATGGCATTTTTTTTACTCAGGAGCGATAAGGCTTTGTCCAGGGACTCTTCTTCAATGATCGCCTGCATGATCTCATCAAGGTCGCGTTTAAGTTCTTCTGAATATGTTCGGCGCGCGGCAAAGATTTTTTCAATCATTCGTGTGCGTTTTCCGGCAAGATTTTGTTCCTGAATTGCCAGTTCAATGGGGCGGAAAACCGCAGTTCGGTCATCATCTGTGTGTTGTGGGTTGGTTTCGGGAGTATTTTTCATTTTTCTGTGTTTGATTCTTGTGTGCTCAAGGAGCCTGTCTGAGAATAAGCATTTTTTTGAAAATACCGAAGAGTTGGGCCAAAATGCATTCTCGGACGGCCTTCTGGTGTACAGGTAATTGTTTTAAGATATCAGTAAGAACAAAAATGGTCAACGGTTCCTGGTTGAGACTGGGTAAAAGTAGTGAAATTATAAAACTGGTATACAGATAAAAAGTTCACATTGCAAGAAACGAAAGAGTGTTTTCGGTTCAGTCGATATGGTACAGGTTTATTCTAATCCCGTAAATGGGAAATGAGTCGGGGTAGTGTCGTATCTATCGTGTTAACCGGTTGAATTTAAAAAAACTTATAAATTCTCGTTCTTTTACAGCTGCAGTAAGGCACTGACTTGTTGACTGCTTCCTAAGAAGATTCATGATCAAACACATAGCCCAGTGAGCGCCGACTTTTGAAAAACTGTGGATTTTTTGGGTTTTCTTCAAAGTAACGGCGAAAGCGGACAATATAGTTGTCAACGGTACGGGTTGATGTTCCTTTACTGTAACCCCAGCCGATTTCAAGCAGTCTGCTGCGTGATAGTGGTTTGCCTTTGTTGGTGATGAAAAGTTTGAGCAGTTTCATCTCCTGCTCAGTTAATTGAACCGTACCTTCCCGGCACTGTACCTGACGGGTGGAGAGGTCAACAGTGTTTGTGCCAAAACTGTATGTCTGTTTCCTTGTTGAATCGGTTGAAAAGGAATAGCTCTGTTCCTGCTGCCACTGATTTCGCTTGAGTAACCTTCCGATTCGCAACAGGAATTCATCAAGGTTGAACGGTTTTGTCATGTAGTCATCCACTCCATCAACAAAACCATCAATTTTATCGGCCGGATCCCCTTTTGCCGACAGGATCAGGATGGGCAGCCGTTCGTCTTCTAATCTGATATTTTTAAGGATCTGCATACCGTCAATACCGGGCAGCATGAGATCGAGAATAATCAGATGTGGACACCATTGCCTCCAGGCTTCAAGGCCATCGATGCCGTTTGGGGTCACTTTCACATCATATCCCTGTAGTTTCAGGTTAAGTTCGATTCCTTCAGAAATATGGGAATCATCTTCAATAAGCAGGATGCGGTTTTTAACTGTTCTGTCCACCTGGTTCCTTTTTTAATTGTTTTTGCAGAAATTGAGGATTTTGCCGGGGTAGGGAGACTGAAAAGCGTGCTCCCTTGCCTGGCCCTTCACTATATGCTGTAATTTTTCCCTTATGCAGTTTGACGATCTGTTCAGCCATATAAAGGCCAAGACCTGTTCCGCCTGCATAGGTCCAATTGGTTCGTTCAATCTGGAAGAATTTTTTGAAAATCTTTTTGCCCTGAGATTTTTCAAAGCCAACACCGTTATCGGTAAAGTGGAGTTGTACGTTTTTTTCGGTCTGGTTGAAAGTGACTGCAATCTGCGGCTGCTCGTTTTCATTGTGCCTGATACCGTTGGCAAAGAGGTTCATCAGCAGTATCTGAAAGAGTGAATGGTTAATCGAACAAGAGTAGCACTGTTTTTTCTGATTGTTGATTGAAATTGTACTGCCACGAAAGAGCTGTTCGTTTTTTTTGTAAAATTCCTTAATCTCACTCACCATATCAACAACAACAAATTCACCGCTGTATATTTTGGCATCGATCCGGGCCAGGTTGAGTATACCGTTGATATTGTCAGAGAGCCTGGCTACATCAGCCAGCATATAGTCAATATATTTGAGTTGCTTCTCTCTGGGTAGTTCATGTCGTGCAAAGGTTTCAAGATATAACTGCAGTGAGGTTGTCGGTGTCTTCAGTTCATGGGTAAAGCTATTGATGAATTTATGTTGTGAGCGGTAGAGGGACAGGGTCTTTCGCTGGTAGACAAAGATGAGAAAGATACCAAGCAGGATGATACCGACCAGAATAGACATGATCATAATGACGACCCAGGTCTGCCAGGAAGCAAATTGATTCGGATCCAGATTGTTTTTCTGGATAACGGCTTTTAATCCGGTGCTTACTTCCATGTACCAGTAGATATAGAGAAAGAGCGAGAGGCCGAGGGTGATGATGGAAAAGATAAAAATTGCTATCGGATGGACAAACCAGAGCGTATGTTTCATAAATTTTTACTGTTTTGTAAAAGAATTGTCATTTGCTGTTCGGTGCTATCCTTAATCAGATTAATGGCTTACAGTACATATATCATGACTGAAAATTGTATATATGATCCCCGATAAACAGTAAAAAAATATTTACCCAGGAGGTAAGTCAATGGCAAAAAATCATCCCACTCATCCGCTCGGCACCAGGGCCCGGGTTCTCCTTTCCAGCGTTTTTGGTCCATATGCTCAGGACGATGAATATGGCAGCAGTACGATCAATCCGATGGAACTGTACCATAATCAGGTTACCCGCGTACAGGGAGTTTTTTCTTTACGTATGTTTCATCGCTCTTTTGGCCTGATGATGATTCAGGAAAATCTGGATGGACCGTGTACCCTTCTGGACTTTCCGGATCTTGATCGTTTTGTTGAGACGGTTCGTACCAATCAGTACGACATAATAGGTATAAGTTCCATTATTCCAAATGTTGGCAAGGTTAAAAAGATGTGTGAAATTATCAGATACCATCAGCCCCAGGCAACAATTGTCGTTGGTGGTCATATCTCTAATCTTGATGGCGTTGATGAGAGAATTGATGCTGATCATATTGTCAGAGGGGATGGGATCGCATGGTTTCGCAGGTATCTGGGCCAGGATGTTGATAAACCGGTAAAGCATCCGGCGGTGTCCTCGGCCTATGGTGCCAGGATTCTGGGGCACACTCTCAGCGATAAGCCCGGAGATACCGCTGCTGTCGTTGTACCTTCTGTCGGCTGCCCTATGGGCTGTAATTTTTGTTCAACTTCGGCTCTTTTTGGTGGAAAGGGAAAATTCAAGAATTTTTTTGAAACCGGTGAGGAACTCTACGAGGTGATGGCTGACCTGGAAGAAAAATTGAGTGTAACATCTTTTTTTGTTATGGACGAAAATTTTCTACTGCACCGAAAAAGGGCACTCGGCCTGCTCGAACAGATGAAAAAACATGGTAAAAGCTGGGCGCTCTACGTCTTTAGTTCGGCCAGAGTTCTTCGCTCATATACCCTTGAACAACTGGTTGAACTTGGTATTTCCTGGGTCTGGATGGGCCTTGAAGGGGAAGAAAGTCAATACGTAAAGCTTGCTGGAATTGAGACCAGATCTTTGATTTCTGACCTGCAGGACCACGGTATCCGTGTCTTGGGTTCTTCTATTATTGGTCTTGAGGAGCACACACCAGACAATATTGACCGGGTCATCGATTACGCGGTGTCTCATTCTGTGGATTTTCATCAGTTTATGCTCTATACAGCGAACCATGGAACGCCTCTCTATGCCCAATTGAGGGAAAATGGTACCTTGCTCCCGGAAGACGAGCGTAAACTTTCGGAGAGTCATGGGCAGTATCGTTTTAACCATCGACATCCCCATATCCCGGCAGGTGACGAAGAACAAATCCTGATCAATGCCTTTGAGCAGGATTTCGGGGCAAACGGGCCGAGTCTTTTTCGTCTAATTAGAACCATACTCAAG
>CAYTNB010000080.1:0-11965 GCA_964439085.1 uncultured Desulfobulbia bacterium
AAACAGGTAAGCGGAGCGAAGCGTAGACTCCGAGAAAACAATCTGTAAGGTACTAGACAGTTATCCTTTGCGAAGGCTGTAATCAAGAATCTCACTTATCCTTGTTGACTCGCTTACTTTGATCATATACGAAGTGGAGGTTGCGGTATGAATATAAATGGAACTGGCGGCCAAAATCCGGTACAGCTGTATCAGAATAATCAATCTGGTGCAACGCCTGCTCGACAGGAAAATACTAAAGAGGCAACTGCGGCCAATACTGAGAGTGCCAGAGTAGATATTTCTCAAAGAGCTAGGAAGTTACAGGTTAAAAGGGACTTTGAGGCGACGGAGCGGGTAGCGGATAATGAACAAACTGAAAAGTCCAGACAAACTACCCGGCGAGAGAATGAAAATACTCGGGTGCAAACTCAAATCCAGTCGCAGAATCAGGCCCAGAACCAAGCTCAGGCAGTCCCCGCAAACCGCCGTACAATTGATGTGATTGTTTAAGTCGTGAAAATCGTTGAACATTTGGCTGTAACGCCCCTTTTTCACGGCCTTTCCTCAGAACACTTAGACGAGGTGGCCATGATCCTCACCGACCAAACGGTAAAACGCGGGGCGGTGATCTTTTCTGAGGGTGATCCCGGAGCTGGCTTTTACGTTGTTGTTACCGGCAAAGTTAAAATTTTTAAGCTCTCCCCCGATGGCAAAGAGCAAATTCTGCATATATTTCAGAATCGTGAACCATTTGCCGAAGCAGCGATATTCGCCGGTGCGCCCTATCCAGCTCATGCGGTAGCTATGTCCACCAGCAGACTCTTTTTTTTCTCTAGAACTTCTTTCCTTGAATTGATCCGCACTACTCCAGATTTGGCCATGAATATGATGGCTGCACTCTCGATGCGCCTAAAAAAATTTGCCGGGATGATTGAGGCCTTATCCTTAAAGGAAGTCCCCAGCCGCTTGGCCACACATCTTCTTTTACTCAGTGAACAGCAGGATTATGCCGATGAAATACGTCTTGATCTTGCCAAAAATCACCTCGCCAGTTTGCTGGGTACCATTCCGGAGACTCTGTCTCGAATACTTGCCAAAATGACCAAACAGGGCTTACTGGAATCTAAGGGTAAATTTATTAAAATTCTGGATCTCGACACCTTGGCAGACTTGGCGGCAGGTGAGAGACGGTTGTAAATTTAATTGTGAAAATTGGTCACAGAAAAGACGTTTATAAAAATCTACCTTAGATTTTCCTGCAGCTTCCGCCCTACTTAAGAATTTTCCCACAAACTCCTAGTATTGTAACATAACCTGTAGAGCATAAAACACTCATTGGTACATCAAAGAATGGGCTGACTATCCTGGTTTATGACTAGGTAATCGCAGCGTGTTTGATTATTTATTCGGAGACGGCAACTGACTGTGACATTTTTTTGACTGCATGTTAGTTTTATCGTCTTAATCAATATTTTCGGTTCCCCATATATCAGAATATCAGTTGTAACTTCTTTATATTACACTATAAAAATCCTCCTTGGGCCGTGGCACGATTACTGCTTGTAACAAGAAATACATAATAAAAGTAAAATTAAACTTTAGTTTATTTAGAGTATCACCCGATAAATAAAATGTAAGAGCTCACCACCACCTCATCTTCGTCTGTTTTGGCCTTATCCAAAAGGAGGGGCATCGCAATCTCACGTACAGGGAGTACAGATTCGAAGACCAAAACAAACGAATCTAAGGCACTGGTAAACTTTTACAGATTGCCGATGATATCATTCACATAGCATCATCGGTGAACTGTTACCTTTAAATAATATAGAATAACTATGAAAACAATTGCCTTTGTGCCTGCTCGCTGTGGCAGTAAATCAATCCCTTTCAAGAACATTAAATCTTTCTGTGGAAAACCATTGGTATTTTGGGTTCTAAAAGCTCTGGATAATGCCGAAGGAATTGATGAAGTGTATGTCGCAACTGACTGTAGTGAAATTAAAAGTGTAGTAGAGTCCTTGGGGCTGCGGAAAGTTAAAACATATATGCGAGAGCCTGTAAATGCACAGGATGAGTCATCTTCGGAAAGTGTTATGCTAGAATTTCTTGCAAAAAATAACTTTGCAGATGATGATATTTTTATTTTGGTTCAAGCAACTTGTCCACTTATAGTTGGAGATGATTTTAGTAAGGCGCTACGACAATATGCTCAAGATGGTGCGGATTCACTTCTGTCCTGTGCTAGATTGAAAATATTTTTATGGAGTTGCAAAGGCGAGCCTTTGAATTATGATTTCCAAAAAAGACCTCGGCGACAGGAAATTAAGGGTGAACTAATGGAAAACGGTGCCTTTTATATTACCTCTGTTGCTGCTTTATCACAGTTCAGAAATAGACTATCCGGGAAAATTTCTATATACGAGATGCCAGAGTACACAGCGATTGATATTGATGATGAAGACGACTGGGTTGTTGCTGAAATGTTAATGAATAAATACGTTTTGCCAAATAAAAAGCAAAATTAAGTACGAATATAAAATGAGGCGCAAAGATGATTGATATTCATTTTTACATGAATGTGTACGAATTAAAGAAAAAAATTATGGCTGGCGCAAAGTTTGACAGAGACTTTATTTTCAACAAACTTGAAGAGTTTAGGCGCAAAGAACCAGTTGTTTATAATATTGAGACTACTAACGCATGTAATATGCGGTGTGAGATGTGTCCCAGAACGACAATGATGACTCGAAAGGTTGAAAGAATTGAGAATGTGACCTTTGAAAGAATTATAGATGAATTGAGGCCATATAGTGCTGAAGAATGGGCGGAATGGCAAGATTTTGTGGAAAATAATTATGCTGTCGACAGAAATGAAATGAGTGAAAACAATTACTTTCTGCACGTAATCCCAAAAGTAATTCAGTTGCATGGTTATGGTGACCCTTTGCTTGACACAGAAATGCCAAATAGAATTAAACAATTAACAGAGAGAGGTCTTGCCTCTTACTTTAGTTGTAACCCTGCAAATATTGATGTTGAAAGAAATATTGAAATGTTCGGAAACGGCCTTGGGTATATAAAATATTCTCTCGAAAGCGTTGATGACTTTTTGCATAAAAAAATTAGAGGTGATGCCTCAAACTTTGAGGCAAGTTATCAAAAAATTTTAAAAATGCTTGAGGCAAAGAAAAAACACAAATTGGAGACAACAATTGTTATCACCATGTTAGATCTTAAGCGTGAAGATCAAGAGGAAGAATTCAAAAAGCTTCGTAAGGCATTCTCAGGCCTTGATGTCTATATATACCTAAAAAGTCAGGATCAACAATGGTACCAAGAAAAATACGAAGGCACCAAATCAATTCACTGGACGGAGTTTTGTCAGTTCCCCTGGTCTTCAATGACAATAAAATCTAATGGAGAAGCGGCCATGTGCGTCGAAGATTTCAATAATGAGATTATTCTTGGAGACACACGTACAGAGTCACTTTACGATATCTGGAATGGTACGAAGTATGACCAATTTAGGCATGATCAATTTAACTTAAAGAAAGGGATTAAGTGCACTAGGCAGTGCGACATGAAATTAATTGGTAGTTTGGTTAAGTAATTTCTTCATTTTACCGATAAATTAATTAGATGCGTCAATAGGAAGATTCCATGATTAATGATGTGTTCTCAATAAAAAACAAAGTTATTCTTGTTACCGGTGCTTTTGGGCTAATAGGAAAAGAAGTCAGCCGTAGTTATTTAGACCGTCAGGCCAAGGTGATTTTAGCGGGGCATAACCCCGCACAAGTAGGTGCAGTGCAAAGTGAATTTGCCATTGATTTTGACGAAGATGATTTTTTGGTATGCGAATTAGATGTCACCGATTTAGCCAGTGTTGAGCAATGTATATCAACTTGTATTTCGAAATTCAGCCGCATTGATGTATTGATAAATAATGCCGCAATTGACGCCAAGTTTGACATGGAGAATAAAGAAAAAATAGTTTCAAGCCGATTTGAAGATTATCCGATAGATTTAATAAAGGCCTCCGTTGAAGTAAATTTGATTGGCGCAATTCAGATGGCACAGGCGGCTTGCCGACAGATGCTACATCAGGGTTCTGGAAATATCATCAATGTGGCGTCTTCATATTCCTTGGTTTCCCCAAATCAACAACTTTATGATTTTGGTGAAGATGAAATGACCTACAAGCCGGTAGATTATGTTGCCAGTAAATCGTTCATGCCTAATTTTACAAGATATTTAGCCACGTTTTATGCGAAAGATAATATCCGCTGCAATGCAATTGCGCCACATGGAATTTTTAATGGTCATGATGAGAAATTTTTAGAAAATTTTAGAAAATTATCTCCGATGGGTAGAATGTGTGACAAAAATGAAATAAATGGGCCTTTTATATTTTTAGCCTCCGAGGCATCAAGTTACATGACAGGCTCGGTGCTTGTCGTGGATGGCGGTTGGACATCGTGGTAGGTAATTACAACCTCGTAAATTTGCAAGGAGAAGTACTATGATTATCGATAAGAACTTTTCTGATTATATCGTGTTCTCAGAAGATTGTATTTCTCGAGCCTTAAAAAAAATCGGTCGAAATAAGCAGCGGTTTATTATTGCTGTAAGCCAGTCTGGAGTTCTTGAAGGCATAATGACTGATGGTGATTTCCGCCGATGGATTGTGAAGCAAGACAATGTAAGTTTGTCTCAGAAAGTAGAGAAAGTCATAAATCGTAACTGTGATTTTGCCCATATCACGGATTCCGCAGAGAATATACAAAAGCGCTTGAATACAAAAATTGAAGTGATCCCGCTTGTTGACAAGCAACACCGACTAGTTGCATTGGCCAAAAAGAGAAACCCCGATTTATTAATTGGTAATTTTAAATTAAGTGAAGTTTCACCGGTATTTGTAATTGCTGAAATTGGTAACAACCACAATGGTAGCCTGGCTGTGGCAAAACAGATGATTGATGAAGCCATCATCGCCGGTGCTAATTGCGTAAAATTTCAGCTGCGCAATATGGAAACGCTCTACACAAATAATGGTTGTGCTGATGACGAAAGTGCGGATCTCGGTACTCGATACACGCTTGATCTTCTTTCTAAATTTCAACTTAATAAAGAAGATATGACTAAAGCCTTCGACTATTGCAAACAGAAAGATGTTTTGCCTCTCTGTACCCCATTTGATCTGGTGAGTCTAGCGTATCTTGAGGAATACGGGATGCAGGCCTATAAGCTTGCCTCCGCAGATTTAACAAACCACGATCTGTTGCATGCCATGGCAAAAACAGGAAAACCTCTTATTTGTTCAACTGGAATGTCAACTGAAAGTGAAATTATTCAAGCGGTTAATATTTTAAAAAATTACGGTTCGCAGTATGTTTTGTTGCTCTGCAACTCAACGTATCCAGCTCCTTTCAAAGATGTAAATCTCAACTACTTAGGTCGGCTCAAGGAAATTGGCAATTGTTTAGTGGGCTATTCCGGTCATGAAAGAGGGGGGACTGTTCCCATCGCCGCCGTGAGCCTGGGGGCAAAGGTGGTCGAAAAACATTTTACCCTGGATAGAGATCAGGAAGGAAATGATCATAAAGTAAGCCTGCTTCCTGATGAATTTCAGAATATGGTAACGAATATCCGGGAAGTGGAGCTAGCAATGGGAACAAACGAGGGAAGAAAGGTAACCCAGGGCGAGATGATGAATCGTGAAGTTCTTGGCAAAAGTTTGATAATTAATTGTGATTTGCCTCAAGGAGAATATATCACACAAGAGATGGTCGAGGTAAAAAGTCCTGGTAATGGCCTGCCTCCCTATCGAAAAAATGAGTTGCTTGGTAAAAGTGCTAAACATGCCTTTAAGGCAGGAGATTTTTTCTTCCCCTCTGATGTTGAGCAAACCAATATCAAGTCCAGAGAATATAATTTTGGCCGAGCATTCGGAATTCCGGTTCGCTATCATGACTTTAATAAAATGTTGCCTATGAGCAATTTTGATTTGGTCGAATTCCATTTAAGTTACAAAGATATGCTCATTAATATTCATGATACCTTCAAGGCTTCATTTGATATTGATTTTGTTGTTCATAGCCCGGAGCTTTTTGCTGGTGATCACATTTTAGATTTGTGTTCCTTTAATGAAGATTATCGCAAGTATTCTGTCAAAGAGTTGCAGAATGTTATAAATATTACCAGAGGGTTAAAGACCTACTTCCCCAGAACCAAGCGTCCCCTAATTATCGTTAATGTGGGCGGGGCAACGCAGCATGCCCATTTGCGGGCTGAAACTCGGCAGACATACTATAATAAACTCAAAGAGAGCTTTGCTGAGTTAGATATGGACGGGGTTGAGCTTATCCCGCAGACCATGCCTCCTTTTCCGTGGCATTTTGGTGGCCAACGATATCAGAATTTATTCATGGATCCCTATGAAACTGCTGAATTCTGCGAATCACAGGACATGAGGATTTGTCTTGATATTTCCCATTCAAAACTGGCCTGTAATTATTTCAACTGGTCTTTTACTGAATTTATTGCGGCGGTGGGGAAATATGTTGCCCACCTCCATATTGTTGATGCTGAGGGGGTTGATAGTGAGGGATTACAGGTTGGCGAAGGGACAATAGATTTCTTTTCTTTGGCCCATGATCTTGAAGTCTATGCTTCAAACGCTTCTTTTATTCCTGAGATCTGGCAGGGGCACAAAAACAAGGGAGAGGGGTTCTGGGTAGCATTGGATCGTTTGGAACAGTGGTTTACCCAAGTGAAGTTAAAAAGATACGCCGCGTAGGCACATCTCCCCAATTCATAAAAATACAAGCTTAACAACTTGATCCAGAGTGGCGAAAGCATACTTTTTAACCAAAGGAGTGAATAGCATGAAAAGTATCGGCAAAGTTCTTTTTATAATACATGACGTTTATCAAGAGGATAACCAATTCCCCTTGGGAGTTGCCTATCTTGCCTCGGTACTGAGGGAATATGGTGCAGATATAACTGTTTGTTGCCAGGATGTTTACCACTACTCAAACGAAGAACTAGCGAAAAAGTATCTCGTAGATCAAGAGTATGATTTGATTGGTATTGGTTTTTTAGCGGCTCGCTTTAGGGAAACTATTGTGCCCCTTTGTGAAACAGTTAACACCTATAAAAAAGGGGCCAAAATAATTTTTGGTGGTCATGGGCCTTCTTCGGAGCCGGAATATATTCTGAAAAATTCTCAAGCCGAGATTATTGCCATTGGAGAGGCGGAAGAGACCATAATTGATGTGTTGGAAAGTATTCTTACTGGAAAAAACTTTGCTGATATTAAAGGGATTGCCTATAAGACTGAAGATGGAGCGGTTAAAATTAATGAGCGCCGAAAACCTATCATGAATGTCGATACCATTCCCTATCCAGCATGGGATTTATTTCCAATGGAAGTGTACACTACAAACATGAAGTACCATCTTCAGGGAGATTCTGAAAAGGTTGCCCAGATTCTTACTGGTCGAGGATGTGTTAATAGGTGCACCTTTTGTTATCGGATGGAGAAAGGTGTTCGGTTCAGAAGTATTGATAATGTCCTCATCGAGATGAAGAAACTTTATGAAGATTATGGTGTGACATATTTTGCCATTCAGGATGAAGTCTTTATCGCTTCTGTTTCCAGACTTCGTGATTTTGTGGCTGGTCTCAAGAAGTACGATTTACTCCATAGAATAAAGTACAATATAAATGCTGGAATCCGAGCCAATATTGCCACCGATGAATTGGCTACGTTGCTTAAAGAGTCTGGTTGCTGTTATGTGAATGTTGGCTTTGAGTCCGTGTCTCAGGAGTGTCTTGATGATTTTAAAAAGAATACGACCGTTACTGATAATTTCACCACTGCCAAATTAATGAAAAAGCATCATGTGCCATTGGGGATTAATTTTATTTGGGGGATTATGAGCGATACTGCTGAGACCCTCAGAAAAAGCGTTGACTTTATTAAGAGATTTCAAAGTTATAATGAGTTGCGAACCATAAGGCCTATAACCCCATTCCCGGGATGCGAGCTATATCAATATGCCATTGCTCAAGGTCTGTTGGCAGGGCCGGAGGACTTTTTTGATAAGTTTGAGAATTCGGATTTATTAACTGTAAATTATACTAATATACCTGATGAGGAATTTTATAAATTGCTTTTCGAGGCAAATAAAGAGTTAATTTTCGACTATTATGAGCACACCAACGGTGATCTAATCCAGGCCCAGAGAATGATTAACAATTTTTATAACCTTTATTTTAAGGGGGAGGTGAAATTCCGAGGCGCTCGACATTTTGAAAGTAAAAAATTTAAAGAAGCCGTCTGATAGACTGGCAACTTGTTTGTTATGACCAATCAAAAAAAGTGCTACCTTTGTCAGTCTAAGGAGTTTTCATTCAGACCAGGCAGTGTCCGTGATAATCCAGGCCTGAAGGTGTGTGAGTGTAATGGTTGCGGACTGGTCTATTTGTCCTCCTTTGAGCATGTCCAGGCAAATTTATACGAAGATTCGGGAATGCATGGAGCGGAACCTCTTGATATTAAAAAGTGGCTATCCACCACTGAACAGGATGACGAGAGACGTTTTCTGTACCTGAAGTCGTTTCTTGCCACAAAAAGTGTTTTGGATTTTGGTTGTGGAGCTGGGGGCTTTTTAATTAAAGCAATGCGTGTTGCCTCAAAGGCATATGGCATTGAGCTTGAAAAACGATTGCAAGAGCATTTTCGAACGACCAACCTTTCGGTTTATGAAAATATAGACAAGGTTCTGAATAAACGTGAAGCATTAAAGTTCGACGTCATAACCATGTTTCATGTCCTTGAGCATCTTCCTGACCCTAAAAACATGTTGATATCTCTATCGTCTTTGTTGTGTGAAGGTGGAGAAATCATCGTTGAGGTACCCAATGCGGACGAGGCCTTAATTACTCTATATGAATGTGAGCCCTTCCTGCATTTCACCTACTGGAGTTGTCACTTATTCCTGTTCACCGTTAAAACGCTGGGGCTGTTGGCCAAGCAAGTGGGCCTCAAGGTTAACTATATAAAACAAGTGCAACGCTATCCTTTAAGTAATCATCTCTATTGGTTGTCAAAAGGAAAACCAGGTGGGCATAATATCTGGCATTTTCTTAACTCTCCCGAAACACATGCCACTTATGAAAAAGAACTGGCTGCGATTGGAAAATGTGACACTTTGCTCATGAGCTTATCCCTCTAAGTTCACAGTTAATTACTGACCATAATTTTTCCAGCTCCTCTGATTGCGAAATTGCTACCATCGACAAAAGCTGAAAAAATCAAGCTGGCTGACCCATTGATTTTTCCCAAGGGGATGTCAAGCAAGATGTCGCTTTTTTTAACCCCTTGATTAAGCCTCTTCTCCAGCTTCTGCTAGCTTTGTCTTGAGGATCGTGTATGCACTCTTTGCCGCATCTAACTGATCCAGATTCATATAACAGTCTCCAATTTTTTTGAGAACCCCTAGTCCTTCGGGAAGGGCGATAAAGCATTGTTCGTATGCAGTTAAGGCCTCATTGTATTGAGATGTTTCTACAAGATGATTACCAAGGTTTTCCCAATAGCTGGCGTAGGAGTTGTCAATTTCGACTGCCTTTTGGAGATGCTTTATGCCTTGTGGAAACTCTTCCAACGCAAAAAGAATATCTGCGATTTGTATATGAACTTCAGGGTTGTCAGGAGTCATACCCAGGATTTTGCTGAATGTTTCTATTGCACCGACAAAATCGTTTTCTGTAGACAATAGTTTGGCGTATAGATTATAAAAGGAAACCAGTTGTTCTGGCAAAAGACTATTTCTCAGGTTTTTGTTTTCTTCAATATCTTTATGCCAAAGAGTGATGAGGGAATTAAGTTTGTGCGGGTTGTCATGTTCTTGTGAATTTTGTATTAGATTCAGGTCTTTTGAGGCCTTGTCCTGAATATCTGTGATGAGTGGTTTGTAGTTACGACAGCAGCATAATCCTTTGATGAGCATTTTCCGGCAGCTGTTTGAGTCAATAATCGTATTTTGGCCAAATTTCCTATATTCTTCTGCTAACCCCTCCCGAAAAGACCTAGATTTTACTAGGAAATCAGAATTAGACTTTATCGCTTTATCAAAAAGAGAATTAGCATTGCTGTATTCAGTCCAATATGCAGCAACAACCCCTTTGTAAAAATACGTCTCTGCCAAATCAGATGTTGTTGTTGGATCGCTTTTTTGCAGGGCATTATTTAGCAGAACAATATCACCTGAGTCATAATAAAATTGAAATACATCCAGCGAACTACAAGTATCATTGTGGGCACTATCGTATTTTTTTAGAAGTATCTTTTCCTTTTTTTGAAAGTTAAGAGTAGATGATATGCTAGTCTCAAGTAGCTTCAGTGACTTCGTCCTGGCTGTATTCACCTCATCTAGAAATTCCAGGCTTTCGAGGAGCCATTCCAGGAAATATTTTGGCTTTCCCTCAAGGGCTTTAACTCTCTGTCTTTTTCGTTCAGTGTCGCGAACTCCTTCCATCGTCACTTCTTCTAATATTTGCCAAACGCCTTTTTCGTTATCGAGTTTTTTATGGTAGCCATCAAGCCTATCAAGACTTGTTTTTATTTGATGCGGCAGAGAGATATGCGATTCAATTCTGACTTCACTTGCCTGTATTTTTTTAATTCCCGTGTATATTTTTTTAGCGAGGAAATTGGCAGAAATGATATTTTTTTTCATGTTCTTTGCTTTTTTAAGCACAGCCTTGAATTCTACCAGAAGAGGAGAAAGATTAGGATGCCACTTTTCACTTTCGTCTGAGTGTATGCGATCACGTACATTTTTATCTGCCACACAATACCGTTCAATAACTTGTTCGAGAGGGATTGCAGTAGTGCCCATGATGTGTACGCCGCCTTCCGTAGAGTTGATATATTCTCCTGGAGAAGATTCAATCATTTTTTCGAATTGTATCTTCATGTTATAAAAAGAACGGTTGGTAGGGACTTTTTCTCCATTGACACCATCTGCCCAAACAAGATCAACATCAGACTTAAAAGTTTTATCCATAGAGTCTTGATGGGAGAGCGTGACGTCTTTGGAGTGATCTTTGTGATCGGTATAAGCTAAATCCTGGCCAACGAAGATTATAGGAGAGCAACCCAAAATTGAGGCAGCTTGGAAGCTTAGATGAGCAACTGTGCCGGAACCGCCAGTCAAAATGGTTCCTCCTAGCAAAGTGTTGAGCCATGCCTCCATCGGAGAAGCGGAGAAAAGCCAGAATACCTTTTCTGCAGGAAATATCTTCGGTATTTTGCTTGAAACCCACGGCATACAGATGAGAGATATCTCTTTGGCTTTACTACAGACATGGGCAACCTTTTCATAAATAAGATCTTGAGGGTCGAGGGCGGTAACAAAATCAGGGGTTACACCGTGTGCAAGAAGGGCTGGCACCGCAGAGTCTACAGCAATAATGATCGCTCTGCCTTGGGCTTTTTTTAATTGATGAATGTTTTTGTCGAGAGACGGGCCGCCTGCTACTATTATGGCAGGGACATCAGTAAACTGTTTTTGTAGTTTTTCCAGAAGGTAGTGGTGGTGAATAGTATTCAGGTTTTTAAAACGGTTTTTTATAAAAGTTTTCCCATAATGTAAAGTGGTATTGCCTCCAATATTTAGGCCATTTACATATTCAAAAACCTGGTCATAAAGTTCTTGATATCCCGTGGGGTTGAGTGAAAAAGAGGGGAGGTGCTTCAGGCTGTGAATGTCCTCCAGCATTAAAGCCCGATTGCCTGTTGATAAAGTTTTAACAACATCCGGAGATGGAGAGACTTCAAGCATTACTCGATGATCTGAGAGAAGTGGGGCAAGATCAATGTGGTGTAGCGCCTGAATGAAAATGCCGGGGTTTAGTTCAAAAATTGCGATATGACGAACATGCGGACGTTTTTGCACGATGGCCATAGCCC
>CAYTNB010000081.1:0-11898 GCA_964439085.1 uncultured Desulfobulbia bacterium
GCGTAAAGTACACACATCTGACCACATCCTGACCATACTGTTAGTTGAAGATAACCTGGCTCACGCCGAACTGGTAATGCGCAGCTTTGAAGACCACAAAACGGCAAATCAAAT
Source organism: uncultured Desulfobulbia bacterium (assembly GCA_964439085.1). GTDB lineage: Bacteria > Desulfobacterota > Desulfobulbia > Desulfobulbales > VMSU01 > JAADIV01. The sequence continues at coordinate 115 of CAYTNB010000081.1, forward strand.
TCAGCACGTTACAGACGGCGAGGCCGCCCTTAACTACCTCTTCCGCCAGGAACCTTATACCGATCAAGAAAAATATCCACGCCCCAATCTTATCCTGCTTGATCTCCGCCTGCCCAAAGTTGACGGGATCGAGGTATTGAAGAGGATCCGCACGTCTAAGGAATGGTCTACTATTCCTGTTATAGTCCTAACCACATCTGACGCTGAAAGCGACGTAGCCAGGGCCTATGAATATCGTGCCAACAGCTATCTAGTCAAGCCGCTTAACTTTAATGAGTTCACAAAACAGATGGATGATATGGGATTTTACTGGCTTGGATGGAATTATTACCCCTCCTGAATAATGAACTCGACGTAAAATAACAATATTGGATTATGAGATGACTACTAAACAGAAGAATATCTTTCTGGTGGAGGACGAACAGGCTCATGCGGAATTGATCAGCCGGGCTTTTGAATCCAGGGGCGGCCAGTTCCAATTGACAATCTTCTCAACCATTCATGAAGCCAGGGATTTCCTGAAAAAGTCTGTCCCAGATCTTCTCATCAGCGATCTGATTCTGCCGGACGGTAAGGGAACCGAGCTGATTCCCCTAGACACAGAGGCGTCCCCTTATCCTGTTTTGATTATGACCAGCCACGGTAGTGAAAAAATTGCGGTGGAAACAATGAAAGCAGGAGCTCTCGATTACGTAGTCAAAACCGAGGCAGTATTTGCCGAGATGCCACGTATTGCTGAACGCACTTTGCGTGAATGGGCTCACATAACTCTTCAACATGAGGCCGAGAAAGCCCTTAAGAAAAGCAACGAACGATATCATGAATTAGCCACAAATCTACCGGGACTAGTATATCAGTTTGTACTTCACCCTGACGGCTCATATTCCATGCCATATATCACTACAGGTGTCAAAGGAATGTTTGGCGTGTCAGCAGAGGAGATCAATAAGGATATAACGGCATTATTACAGTTTTTGCACCCCCATGACGTTCTGGAATTCGAGAATTCTATAAAAAAATCTGCAGAATCACTATCTCAATATAACATAGAATTTCGAGTGTTGGTCAATGGTGAGGTAATGTGGATTATTGCCATATCCCGCCCGAAGCTATTAGCAAACGGAGACATACTTTGGGATGGAATTCTATTTGATATAACAGATCGTAAGCGGGCAGAAGAAGAATTGAAGGAAAGTGAGAAAACCACCCGTCTACTGCTTGAGCACACCGTGGAAGCTATTTATGGAAGAGATACAAATGGGGTCTGTACCTTCGCCAACCCATCTTGCCTCAAGATGTTAGGTTACCAAAATGCTGGTGATATTATAGGAAAAAACATACACAATCTCATTCATAGCAAACATCCAGATGGGAGTCCCTACCCTGAAACTAAATGTCGTATGTATAAGGCATTTAAAAGTAAAACTATCCACATTGATGATGAAGTATTCTGGCGGGCAGATGGTTCAAGTTTTCCTGTTGAATACTGGTCACATCCAGTTTACTCGGAAGATAATGAAGTGTGTGGGTGGGTAACAACATTTTTTGACATATCTTCTCGAAAGAAAGCAGAAGAAGAAAAGTTAACGCTGGAATCCCAACTTCGCCAGGCTCAGAAAATGGAAGCAATCGGCACCCTTGCCGGCGGCATTGCCCACGACTTCAATAACATCCTGGCAGCAATTCTGGGTTATGCTGATATGGCAAAGGAAGACAGCCCAAAAGGCTCATCAGTTGCCGAGGATTTGGATAAGGTCTTACAGGCAGGTCATAGAGCAAAGGATCTAGTAAAGCAGATCCTCGCTTTCAGCCGTCAGGCTGAGGCCGAGCCTATGCTCCTGCAACCTGCGAGTCTTGTAAAAGAATCTATAAAAATGTTGCGCCCGTCGTTACCGACAACCATTGAAATTAATCAAGATATTGATCCTGCAGCTGGGCCAATTTTTGCCGACCCAACTCAAATCCATCAAATACTTATCAACCTCTGTACCAATTCCTTCCATGCCATGGAAGAAACAGGTGGCAGATTAGACATCTCATTAAAAGAAACAACTTTTAGTAGAGAAGACCTGGTCCATGAACCAAGTGTTGAAGCTGGTACTTTTGTGCAGTTATCAGTTAGTGATTCAGGGCCAGGAATAGCCCCGGAAATAAAAGGTAGAATTTTTGACCCTTTTTTTACAACTAAGAGCATTGGCAAAGGCACTGGCATGGGTCTTTCTATAGTCCATGGTATAATGAAAAGCTATGGCGGCTTTATCTCACTTTATAGCGAACCTGGTGAAGGCACCAAGTTTCATATATTTTTCCCGGTCATTAATAAAGAGGCCCTGCCTGAATTTGACGCTACTATTGAGCAGATTCCAATTGGCCGGGAAAGAGTCCTTTTTATTGATGATGAAGATCTACTCGCAGAACTGAACAAGGATATGCTCGAAAGGCTTGGCTACGATGTTACGATTAGAAATAGTAGTCTTGCAGCCCTGGAAACATTTCAGAATCAGCCCGACCAATTCGATGTGGTCATAACCGACCAGACCATGCCGGGCATGACGGGCTCTGATCTCGCCAGAAGAATGCTGCAGATTCGTCCTGATATTCCCATCATTCTCTGCACAGGTTACAGCACAATTATCTCTGAGGAAAAAGCGAAATCCGTGGGCATAAAAGAATTTGCCATGAAGCCAATTGCCAAGAGAGATATTGCCGCATTGATCCGCAAGGTGCTCGATGCGGCATGATATAGATAACATTTTAAATTGCTTGGCGGCGCAAAAATCCATTGACTTTTCAGGGTATAATGTCGAATCTCTTGTACAACTACTAGACAAGAGAATAGCTTACACCAACAAGCAAAGCTATAAAGATTATTTGGCCTACTTACAACAAAATGCCGAAGAGCCTGATAAGCTTATTTCTGCGCTAACAATTAATGTTAGTGAGTTTTTTAGAAACCCAGTTGTATTTGATTATCTGGCTGAAAAAATTATACCTGGTATCATCCAGCATAAATGCACCGCTCAAGAAACAACTGTCAGGGCATGGTCGGCAGGGTGTGCGGCCGGGGAGGAAGCATATTCATTGGCAATACTGCTAAACAACATTATCGAAAAAACACAATCGGACATAACCCCAAGAGTTTTTGCAACTGACATTGACCGAAAAATATTGCAGAAGGCAGCGGAAGCCACATACCATTTCAACAGCATTAAAAATATCCAATACAAATTGTTGAAAAAATATTTCCTGGCCGGGAAAGAGACCTTTCGCCTAAAAGAATACGTTGCAAATATTGTTAGTTTTTCATGCCATGATCTCCTCGATAAACGAACTCTCGTTCCTCCCGAGAGTGTGTTTGGTAATTTCGATCTAGTATTTTGCCGAAATGTTTTGATTTATTTTAAATCTGAATACCAGGATATTATCTTTAACAAATTGTATAGTTCTCTTGCTCTTAATGGCTTTTTAATCCTTGGTGAAGCAGAACTTCTGCCATCAAGATATGCAAAGTATTGCACTAGCCTGAGTGATCTTCATATTTATCATAGGATAACTTCTTGAAATTACCCAGTTACAAAGCGTAATTCCGAGCAGTTTATTATCTTATCTGGGCAGTTACAACTTTTTCATCTTTACAGGGGTAAAATGATGGCATTTTCATTTAAAAATATTCGAACAAGACTGAATGTCTGGTTTCTCTTGGTCGCCATGGTCCCTCTCATTGCAGTCGTTGTTATCATATACCAGCAAAGAGTCACGTCAATCAAGGAAATGGCAGTTGATAAGCTTGTTGCAATTCGTGACCTCAAGGTTGCAGAGGTCACGAATTGGCTGACAGAGAAACGCAGCGACATGGAGCTTTTGGCCAATGAGTCGGACTTAGAGTCTCTAAAAAGTTTAATGGTACCAGGGAAAATCAGTACTCATGATTCAGAAAAGGTTAATAAGGTCAGGCAAAAATTTACAAACGTAATTAAGCACTATAGCCATTATTCTGAAATATTTTTAATCTCTGCTAAAACTGGAAAAATTATTGTTTCAAGTCAGAAAAATGCAGAAGGGGCAGATCGGTCAAAAGATCCATATTTCACAACCCCTTTAAAGACGCAAAGTTTTTTTACCAAAGACATTTACTACTCTAAATCGGCACATACGCCAGTATTATCGTTTTCTGCGCCTGTCTTTGCAGATGATGACCAAGATAATCTTATCGGTATTCTGGTCGCCAGAATTGATTTAGACCAATCATTGTATAAACTGCTTCTTGAACGTCCGGGCATGGGGGAAACAGGCGAAACACTCATTGTGAACAGTGACGCTACAGCCTTGAATGAACTGCGCTGGTATGCAAATGCCCCTCTGAACCTTAAAATAAGTGCATTCCCGGCTGTTCAAGCTTCAGAAGGAAAAACGGGAATTATTGAGAGTCTGGATTATCGTGGGAAAAAGGTTCTTGCTGCCTATACCTCCATTCCCCAGGTCAACTGGGGTTTCGTTGCGAAACAGGATCTTGACGAAATATATCGGCCCATCAAATTGCTTATCAAAAACTGTCTGATAATTATCGCAGGTTTCTTGGGGGCGGTATTTATTATTGCGTTCTGGGTCTCAAAAGGTGTTGCGGCGCCACTTATTACAATGGCTGCCGTAGCAAACCGGCTACAGTCTGGAGATTATTCGGCAAGGAATAATTTGATGCGCTCGGATGAGTTAGGCAGTCTGGCTGGCTCAATAGACAGGATGGCTGAAACATTGACCCGCCAGATGACAGTGCAGCAAGGTGTTGCCAAGATTATGGACTCAGTAGTAGCTTCTGAAGAAATATCAGATTTCGCAAACAATCTTTTGAGTTTATTCGTAAAAATCACCTCATCCGACATTGGCGCCTTTCATATCCTGGATATCAATCAGAAGCAATATACCCCCGCAGCCGCAATAGGAGCCAGTTCCAAACTTTTAGAGCCAGTATCCTTTATGCGGCCGTCTGGAGAGATAGGTAAAGCCATTTTTCTTAAGGAAATTTGCCACCTTAAAAAAATTACCAGGGACAGTTTTATTCAACTACACACCTTTTCAGGGAAAATCATTCCCAAGGAAGTTATTACCGTTCCTTTGCTAAATAACGGAGAAGTGGCGGCTGTTATTTCACTTGCCTCACGTTCAGGATATTCAGTTCAGCACATAGAAATCATTAAAACCGCCTGGATTGCCTTGAGCACGGGGCTTGCCAACCTCCAGACTACCGAACTGACACGAAGGCTTGCTCTTAATCTACGCAATACAAATCAGGAGCTTGAAGAACAGAAATTTGAACTTCAGCAGCAAACCGAGGAACTTCTGGGACAGAATCTCAAACTTGAAACACAGAGGAGACAGGTCGAGGAAGCAACGCGCCTTAAAAGTGAATTTTTATCCAATATGAGTCATGAACTACGCACCCCTCTAAATTCAATTATGGCGCTTTCCAGGGTGCTAATTTTAGAAACCCAAGAAAAGCTTGACGACGAGCAAAAAAAATATCTCGAAGTTATTGCCAGAAACGGCAAGAATCTCCTCAAACTTATCAATGATATCCTTGATCTGTCGAAAATAGAAGCGGGTAGAATGGATCTAAACACGAAGATGCTTACAGTACCACACGTTCTGAATACCATAGTTGAGGGATTTGAGGTAATTTGCCAGAAAAAAGGTATTCAAATTCCCCTGGATATCCCAGAGGTGCTTCCACAAATAGAATGTGATGAAAACAGATTACAGCAAATATTACAGAATATCATCAGTAATGCGGTCAAATTCACTCTTGAGGGTAGTGTTACTATAACTGCTAAAAGCGATAGAGATAATGTAATTATCAAAGTTCAAGATACCGGTATTGGTATTTCCGAAAAAGATTTGCCGTATATTTTCGGTGAGTTTCGGCAGGCGGATGGAAGTTCTTCCAGGAGATTTGAAGGCACCGGCCTTGGCCTGGCAATAGCGAAAAAGTCCGCCGCCTTACTTAACGCAAAAATAACTGTAACCAGCATACCCGGCCAGGGAACCTGTTTTACCATAACATTGCCCATCATCTGGAAAGGCCCAAAGCAGCCGGATGTAAAATTGGATAAGCCGGTTACCTTCTCGCCAATTGACCCAACCCGTAAAACCGTTCTCATCGTTGATGATGCACCAGGCACGGCCCAAACCATTGCTAATTACCTTGCCGAAGCAGGATATAATACCCTTACAGCTTTCTCAGGCAAAGAAGCCCTGTATATTGCCAAAGCCCACAGTTTATTTGCTATTACCCTGGATATTGTGATGCCTGATATCGATGGTTGGGAAGTTCTTCAGCAGTTAAAAAATAACCCAAAAACCTCAAGTATCCCGGTGATTTTAGTTTCAGTGTCTGATGACCAAAAAACCGGCTTTGCCCTTGGCGCGGCCAATTTTATTACAAAGCCGGTAAATAGGGACAACTTAATTGCCGCCCTTAAGAAGCTCAACCAGACAAGAATAAAGTCAGTTATGGTCGTTGACGACAATACCAGAGACCGGGTGCGCATCGTCAAAATGTTACAGGAGGAATCATTTAATGTTACAGAGGCGGATGGAGGGACTAGATGCCTGAAATTACTGAACAAAGCAATCCCGGATATCATAATGCTTGACCTTATGATGCCAGATATGAGCGGCTTTGAGGTGCTTGAAAAACTCCGAGCCTCGTCAAGAACCAGACACATCCCTGTCCTGACCGTAACCGCCAGGGATTTAACAAAAGCCGAGAAAAAACTTCTTGAAAAACAGATGGCACCAGTTATAGAAAAAAACAACCTTAATATCAACACCTTCTGGCTAAAACTGCGAGATCAACTCAAGAATTTTGAGGAGACGTTACCAAACATCCCTTCCCAAGAAGATTCCGTGGGCAATAAAATCCTTATCGTTGAAGATAACCCGGATACCATTATCCAGGTCAAGCTGGTTTTGGAAAAAGATGGATATATTGTCAGCACCGCAAGTGGCGGCCCTGAAGCCCTTGAGTATGTCAAACATACTATCCCCGATGGAATTATTCTCGATCTTATGATGCCTGAGATTGATGGATTCGAGGTGCTGGAAGAAATTCGCAACACAGATGCGACTGCGCACATACCTGTTCTTATTCTAACAGCAAAAGATCTGAGTCGGGATGAGTTAAAGAGGCTTAGCCATAATAATATCCAGCAACTCGTCCAAAAGGGTGATATCGATCTTCAGGGACTTTTGTTCAAAGTAGAATTAATGCTCGGTATTCAACCAAAATTATCAAATACTTCTAATCCTGACGTAATATCGCCTGAAAGAAGTACAAAGCTGATAATGACGAATAAATCAATCTCTAAAGATAAATCGGACAAACCCGTTATCTTGATTGTCGAAGATAACCCTGACAATGTGCTTACCATCAAGGCCATTTTAAAGAACCAGTGCAAACTGTTAGAGGCTGTGGATGGAGCAGAAGGATTACAAAAGGCTGCCCAGTCCAGCCCAGATCTTATTCTTCTCGACATGTCTCTTCCTAAAATGGATGGCTATGAGGTGGTTCGCCACCTAAAGGAAGACGCAAAAACATCCGCTATTCCCGTTGTGGCTCTGACTGCGCAAGCCATGAAGGGGGACAGGGAAAAGATACTTGCAGCAGGATGTGATGATTACATCTCAAAACCAATTGATCCAGATAACATAGCCAAATGTCTCGCAAAATGGCTGTCTGTTTAAAAAAAATTGGTCATTCAATGATCCAGCGGAGGGTGTATGCCTAAAATATTAACAATTGACGATAAACCGGACAACTTGCTTGTCCTGAAGGCACTCTTGCGTCATTTCATGCCAGACGTCACCCTGCTAACCGCATTGTCTGGCCAGGAGGGGCTCAAAATAGCCGCCGAAATACTGCCGGATACCATCATTTCGGATATAAAAATGCCCATAATGGATGGCTATGAGGTATGCCGAATTTTGAAATCTGACCCGCATACGAAGCACATACCCATTATCATGTTGACTGCGATCCATACTGATTCCGTAAGTAAAGCCAGAGGTTTGGAGGCAGGAGCTGACGCCTTTTTAACCAAGCCTATAGACGAGAATGAGTTAGTAGCTCAAATTAAGGCAATGCTCCGAATAAAAAGATCAGAGGATCTCCTGCGCCAGGAAAAAGAGGAGCTGGCAAGTCAAGTTTTGGAAAGAACCAAAAAATTACGTTGCCTCTACAAAATCTCCAATATTACCTATAATCCCGAAAGGACATTTACTGGAATTATTCAAGAAATAGTCGAGACAATCCCTCCTTCCTGGCAGTATCCAGAAATAGCATGTGCCAGGATTGTGTTAAATAAACAAGAGTTTAAAACAGAAGGATTTAAAATAACAAATTGGGTTCAGAGTTGTAATATTATTTTAAATAAGGAAAATATTGGGGTAGTTGAAGTCTATTATCGGGAAGGTAAAACAACTGCCGATGCAGACCTATTCACCGATGAAGAAAAGGAAATTCTTAACGAGATTGCAGAACGCCTGGCCCAAATATCAGATCGAAAAAATGCAGTCGAAGAAACAACAAAATTAAAAGAGCATCTTCAACAAGCCCAAAAAATGGAAGCAATCGGTACCCTTGCGGGTGGCATTGCCCATGATTTTAATAATATTCTTAGTGTAATTCTCGGTTATGCTGAAATGGCGCGGGATGACAGTCCAGAAGGGGCATCGATTGCCACTGATTTAGATAAGGTATTAAAGGCAGGTTACAGGGCAAAGAATCTTGTCAAACAGATTCTCGCCTTCAGCCGCCAAACTGACGCCGAATGTATTTTCCTGCAACCTGCGAGTATTGTAAAAGAAATCATAAAAATGCTGCGCCCGTCATTACCCACAACTATTGAAATTAATCAAGATATTGATCCAGCAGTCGGCCTCATTTTTGCCGACCCAACCCAAATCCATCAAATATTGATGAATCTCTGTACCAATGCCTTCCACGCCATGGAAGAAACAGGCGGTAGATTAGATATTTTATTAAAAGAAACAACTCTTGGCAGTGCAGACCTTGAGCATGAGTCCGATGTTGAAGCAGGTATTTTTATGCAATTATCAGTTTGTGATTCAGGGGCTGGAATATCTCCTGAAATAAAAGATAAGATTTTTGACCCCTATTTTACTACCAAAGAGACCGGCAAGGGCACGGGGATGGGTCTTTCCATAACCCACGGTATAGTGAAAAGCTATGGCGGCTTTATCTCTGTTGACAGTGAACATGGCAAAGGCACCTCTTTTCATGTGTTTCTACCTGTCATGCAACAAGCGGATCTGCCTAAAATAGAAGCCGTTAAAACGATTCCAATAGGCAAAGAAAGAATTCTTTTCATCGATGATGAAGAACTGCTCACTGAGATGGGCAAGGATATGCTGGAAAGGCTTGGCTACCATGTTACGATCGTAAATAGTAGCCTTGCGGCCTTGGAAACCTTTCAAAAAGACCCTGCCCAATTTGACGTGGTTATCACTGACCAGACCATGCCTGGAATGACTGGCGCTGACCTCGCCAGAAGAATGCTGCAAATTCGTCCAGATATACCAATTATCCTCTGCACAGGCTACAGCACCATTATCTCTGAGGAAAATGCGAAATTCATAGGTATAAAAGAATTTGCTTTGAAGCCGCTTGCCAAGAGGGATATTGCCGAACTCATCCGCAAGGTACTGGATGTTTCATGATATACATCACGGCCCCGTAATTGCTACAGAATCAAACTTTCATTTTTAATGAGAGAAGTTCCAGAAAAAACTACTGGATACTAACGACCTTTCTTATAACATATCCATATATTTTACTTGCTGATAGCGGTATAGACTCCGTCCCAATTGTCAGGGGGAGGAAATTCAAGAAAATTTTGAATACGCTCAAGATACAGGGCGTAAAGTTTTAAAGGTGATTTTGCATTTAAAGGAGCCAAAATATTTTGGGCTTCTATAAATTTGCGGGCACGATAAAGTTCTATTGCCTCGTTGAAGGCCTGTATATTAGCGGCAAGTTTGGCATCAGGCCGTCCTTCCTGCAAGGGTTGATACAAAGCTACCGGCTTGTCTTTACCCTTTACTCTGACCAAATCCACGAAGCGGCAGAAGAATTGTTCGCCAATAGCGGCTCTGGTAAATTCCGAGATAATAATATTGGTGCCATAGACCTTATTCTGCCCCTCCAAACGGGAAGCCAGATTAACATTATCTCCAATCACGGTGTAATCAAAACGCTGTTCACTACCAAAATTCCCCACACTAACCACGCCGGTATTAATTCCAATGCCAATATCGATAAATGGCAGACCACGTTCAGACCATTGCGACCGGAGCACAACCAGTTTATTCATCATGGCCAGAGCGGTCCGCACCGCATTTACAGCATGCATTTTGTCTGGCAGAGGTGCCCCCCAAATTGCCATTATGGCATCGCCGATATATTTATCTACCGTACCATTATGAGCCATAATAAGATCACTCATAATGGTAAGGTACTCATTCATAAATTGCCCTAATTCCTGCGATGACATTTCCTCAGAAATTGTTGTAAAACCACGGATATCAGTAAAAAATATGCTCAATTCCCGATCTTCACCAGCCAACGATAACTTCTCCGGCGCATTGACTATTTCCTTAACAACCTGCGGGGATACATAATGACCAAAGGCCCCCTGCAAAAAGATCTTTTCCCGCTCCTTGAAAAAATAGTTAAAGAGAGTAACCACCATAAAGACGGCAAACAAGCAGACGAGGGGATATGTTATTCCCATAAGTTGATTGTTCAAGAAAAAATAATGATATGTGCCATAAAATAGATACAGGACAATGAGTAGCAGACCACCGAAGCCGCCAATCAAAGGACTGGAATAAGCCAACAAGGCGGTAAGGACCAAGCCACCAACCACAATAGCAGCATAAGTAAGGCCGATCTCCGTATAGATATCACTACTGAATGGATCGCCACACAAGAGATTATCTATCAGATTGGCATGTACTTCAACACCTGGGAAGACACTGGAAAATGGCGTGGCCCGTAGATCTAGCAAACCGGCAGCCGAGGTTCCCACCAGGACATATTTGTTGCGGAGTTCATGACTGATCCGCCCCTGCAAGACATCCACAGCCGAATAATATGGGAATGTTTTGGCCGGCCCTCGAAAATTAACCACAACCTGCCCCATATTATCCGTGGGAATGAAACGGCCTGCCAGGCTGATCCCAAGGATATTTGCCTCACGACCTTTACCCGGCACCGCATGGATTACTACCTTGGTAATCCCCATACCAATCCGCAACATTTCCAATGCCAAGCCAGGATAAGGCAGGCCATCCATTTTCATAAATAGAGGAACACGCCGTACCGTACCGGCAGGATCTGGAAATACATTAAAAAAGCCCTCGGTTTGGGCCATCTCAACCTCAGGCACATTCATAATAGCCCGATAGGCCGGGATAAATGTCAAATCAGCAAATTTTATTTCTGGCGGTTCAACAGCTAAATTAATGGAAGGAAACGGCTTGTCTGCCGCATCCTTTAGGCCATCTCGCATGGTTTGAAAGACATAGCCCAAAACGGTAGGCGAATCGGCAATAGTATCACCCAGAATCAGGTCGTGATCAAGTCGACCGTCAGCCCGCAGGCGAGTTAAATCGGCCTTGCTTAATTGAACATTCAGAAGGGGGGCAAGCTCTTTGATACTATTTTTAGGAGAGGTGCGGTCTGCCTCTGGGAAGAATGTATCCAGC
>CAYTNB010000082.1:0-11832 GCA_964439085.1 uncultured Desulfobulbia bacterium
TCAGCCAGCATGGTCAGTGCCTTCACTGTACCGTGCTGGAGTTCATCGGCATAATTGTCCAGGGTATTGGCCATCTGGCCAATTTCATCGCTCCGCTGCAAATGAAGCCGCTCATTCAAATGCCCCTTACTCATTTCATCAAGTAACTTCATTACTTTCTGAACTGGCCCGGCAATCCCCTTTGATAAAAATACGCCAAAGACCAGAGCAATAATAACCCCGAAGAACACGGCAATAATAGCGAACGTCGTACTGCGGCTGGCGGTAGCCGCAGCCTTGTCTCTGACATGTTCCCCTTCACTTATTACATTAGCCTGTAACTCATCAAGCTCTTCAGCAAGTTTACTAAAGATGACACGTTCACTACCAAAACCTATTTCGCGGGCTTGATCAAGGGAGACGATCTCGACACGTACCATGCTAATTAACATAGCAAAATGCCTTTCAATCTCCTTAAGAGAAGGTTTAACCTCATCATGAAAAACCTTCTGGGCGGCAGCGGTCTTGCCTTGGGCAAGCAAATTATTAATTTTGACACCCAAACTATGCAAACGTTCATGAGGTGCCACAATGGCTGCCAATTTACTATTGAAGGCATTATCAGAGGAACCAAAAGATGCTATCCATTTTCCCATGGCGCATTTACTGGGATCAAGCTGGCCGGAAAACTCCTGACCTTGAGCAACGGCCGCTGCCAACTTTTTAACCCAGTTGACATGATTCAGCTGTCGGTGCCAGAGTACGGCCTCCAAAGATTCAACATCGTCTAGTTTGACGGAATTCGCCAGTTCTACCATTTTTTTATGTTCGGCCTTCCATACCACTGTGTCTGCCTTCACATCAGTCCAGAGTTTAGTTTCAGCTGAAGTCTTGGGCAGGGTGCTATAGAGATCATACCCTTCATTAAAAATTGCCCAGCGTTTGCCTAAGTTATTATACTCATACTCACGTTGTTTTCCCGTCAGAGAGGAAATAACCATGGTACGTTCTGCCGATTTTATGCCATTCATTCCCTCCATTATTTGGCCCATGGCCTTGCAGCCAGGTAAAGCAACCATGGATACATCGGTTAGACCATAATTGGCACTGCGAATTCCCTGCCAGCCCACGAACCCAACAATGGCACAGATGGCGGCTACAATAGCGAATGATCCAGTTAGTTTGGCAAAAATCTTCATCCTTGGTCTCCTAAGTTGGTTGATCTTTGGGTTAATGAGTTATTTTTTTGATAATTGCTTTGGTTAAGACTTCCTACACCATACCTGAATCGCTATCCATTTCTGGTATATCCGGCATGTCATCTAAAAGCAGGCTATTAATATCAAGCAAAATCTTCACCCCGCCATCCACCTTGCCCATGCCCATGATATAAGCGGAATAAGGCTTACCACCGGTTTGCGGTGGAGGTTCAATACAATCCTCGGGGATATCTAGTACCTCGTTGACCTTATCGACTACCAGACCTACCGACGTGTCATAAATTTCTGCCACAATAATGCATGTGCGTTCGTCATAATCACGATCGGCAATCTCAAAGCGGCGCCTAACGTCCATAATAGGCACGACCTTGCCCCGCAGATTAATTACCCCTTTGACAAAGTCCGGCATATTGGGCACACCGGTTATTTTCTGGATACCAATTATCTCGGTTACACAGGCAATATCCAAGCCATAATCCTCATCGGCCAGATGGAAGGTCAAATATTTGTCTTTCTGAGTATCTTCGTCCCCGTCCCACAAATCATCATCACTGTTCTCGTCAGCCATTTGTCTCTCCTCTACCTTGTTCTTCAGAAAGGGCCTGGACATCAAGAATCAGGCATACTTCGCCATCGCCCAGGATTGTGCAGCCAGAAACACCAAGAGCTTCACCCTGTTTACCGATATAATCAGATAATCCTTTGATTACAGTCTGCTGCTGGCCAAGAAGATCATCAACAAAAAGACATAAATTACCGTTTCTGGCTTCCAGAACAATCAGTAATCCATCTTCCAGGCTCATATTATCTGGTACAATATTATGAATTTTATGCAGACGTAGAACAGGCAAAAGGTTATCTCTTACTCGCACCAGTTCCATACCGTCCGGAGTAACAGTAATTGCCTCAGAAGCCGGCTTAAAAGACTCTCGAATTGATAAAATGGGAATAATATATCGGCAGCTACCGACCCGAATGAGCATCCCGTCGATAATGGCCAGGGTGAGAGGAATATGCATGGTGATATCGGTACCTTTGCCCAATTCACTTGCCACCTCAACCTGGCCTTTAATTTCCTCCAGATTACTGCGAACCACGTCCATACCCACTCCGCGGCCAGATATATCCGTTATCTTTTCAGCGGTGGAAAAGCCTGGTTTAAAGATAAGTTTCAGAGCCTCTGAGTCGCTGAGATCAGAGCCATCACCATCAATCATCCCCTTGGCGATGGCCTTGGAGATAAGGACATGACGATCCATGCCACGGCCATCATCACTGATGGTAATTTGAACCTCGCCCTCTTCGTGGCGGGCCTCAAGCTTTATCACTCCAGTCTCAGACTTACCAGCCGCCAATCTTTCATCAGGACTGCCGACCCCATGATCAAGACTGTTGCGGATCAAATGCACCAATGGATCAGTTATTTTTTCGATAACCGTCTTGTCGACCTCGGTATCTTCACCCAAGAGCCGCAAATCAATCTTTTTGCCAGATTTACGAGATAGATCATGAACAAGGCGAATCATGCGGCGAAAAAGCCCGGATATGGGCAGCATGCGAAGAACCATGGCCATTTCCTGCAATTCCCGGACAATTTTGCTGAGATGTCCAGCCGCCTTATTAAAATTATCAAGTTCCAGATCACGCAGATCCGGGTTATGAATCACCATATTCTCGGCAATAACAATTTCACCAATAAGATCAATGAGGTTATCAAGCTTGGCCAAATCTACTCGGATATCCTGCCGTTTTGTCGTATCTCTGGCAATATTTTTGTTGACCACGGGGCGCAACTTTTTCTGAGCCGATAAGGCGCTGTTAATTTGTTCTTTTTTGATTAAACCCTTTTCTACCAGAATCTCGCCGATGGGTTTATTTTGAGATTTAAGAGCCTGCTCAATATCCTCAGCCTTCACCGCCCCCTGGCGCACCAGAATATCACCCAACTTGGTGGAAGGGACGCTGACCACAACCTGCTGGTCATCTGGCAAAAAATTATTTATCAGTTCAAGATACGTATCGAGGCCGCATATCTCACCACTACCGCCGGAGGCAATACCGGATACCGCCGCCTTCAATACATCCAAAATATCAAGAATTAGATCAGCCACTCGGCTTATAGCCTTGACTTGACCATCTTTTACCATTTCCAACAAAGTTTCTACGCTATGAGCTAATTTCTCAATATCCACGAAACCCATAAAGCCACAATCACCTTTCAGACTATGGATATTGCGTAACAAGCTACTTACCAGAGGTAAATCATCCGGCATATCAGATAGTTTTAAGAGATCAATAACCATTTTTTCGAGTAAGTCTTCGGTCTCATATAAAAATCTTTTTCTGGTTTCGGGGCTAACAAGATCAGCGGGACAAACATCCATATTTATATCTGGTATCTGAGCAGAGGAAGCAGCTTGGGGGGTAGGATCTATATCTGCAAGAGGTTCTACAGTTTGATCCATTTTGAAGGCTGCAATCAATTCATGGGCTTCATCAGCAATGCCGTCATCATTTAGGTTTTCCTCAATATAATCAAGAGCCAACTTACTAAAATCACATGACCTGCAGAGAAGATCTACATGGGCGTCGGTTATTGGGAACTCGCCATTACGCAACTGATCCAAAAGGTTTTCAGCAGTATGAGTGCACTCGACTACATTGGCGAAACCCAAGAATCCCGCCCCACCTTTTAGTGAATGAAACAACCTGAAAACGGCGTTTAATGTTTCCTTATCTTCTACGGTGATAGAAACGGTGTCACTAACCATATCCTCCAAACTAATAATAGTCGGTTCAAGTTCATCAATCATGTCCCTGGTTTCAGAGATAAACTCGATAATTATTTCAGCCTTCTCTTCGTTAGATTCGTCTGTCATTTTATTTGTTAATAATGATTATCAGTTTATTAGTTACAGGTTTTTATCCTTTTAGTACTATACTTAGTATGTCACAGTAAAAATACCTTTGTCAAATTATTATTTATCTATTTACCATTCACCCCAACAACTTGCGAGCCTCTCTCTATTGTGAAATAATTGAACACGATGAACATCAAACATACAACATTCAAGGCTTAGCTTGTCCAAGTTCTAACGAACCTCTCAATAGTGCTTAATTTGTACTATTTCAGACCCATTCGAAGAAACATATGGTAGACAACAGAATGCAATTTTATTAACATCCTAGTGGAATTTTCATATTTTTATTCCCCGCAAAGGGGGGGGGCTGAGCAGAGTCCAGATCCTTGTTTTATTCAAAGTCTGCGCTTATCTCCAGTTTATCCGGGTTAGGCGTTTCAACCATAAAACAGAGCGACTGCGGAGTCCGGGCAGAATTTACATACAAAGGTGAACTAAATGACAACCGAAACCATTTATAATTGCGGTATTCTAACCCTAAGCGACAAAGGTTCCAGAGGGGAGAGAGAGGACACCAGCGGCAAGAGGTTACAAGAGATAATGCGAGAGGCTGGTTTTAAGATTATGGCCTACGAGGTGATTCCAGATAAACTTGAAATAATTACGGATAGATTAATTGACTGGGCAGATATTAAGGGGCTGGATATAATCATTACTACAGGAGGCACCGGGGTTAGCCCGTCTGATGTCACCCCCGAGGCAACGGCCAAGGTCATTCACCGGGAGTTGCCGGGAATCAGCGAAGCCATGCGTGCAGCCAGCCTGAAAATTACCCCACACGCCATGTTGTCCAGGGGTAAGAGCGGCCTCCGAGACAAGTGTTTAATTATAAACCTGCCCGGTAGTAAAAAAGCCGCCGAGGAGAATATTGCGACAGTTATGGCAAGCCTGCCACATGCCATCTACAAAATCAAAGGTGGCATAGCTGACTGCGGAGGCGAGCCTTAAGCCCACCCGTATTTCTGCTAAAAGTTTTATTGATGGCGTCGTAAAAAGTACCAAAAAGGGGCATAGCAATCCGATCTACTGCGTTCGCTTACCTGTATATCAAACTTTTCGCAGTCTACGCTTGATGGTCTCGCAAAAAGTACCCAATCCCGTCATCCCCGCACAGGCGGGGATCCATAACATATTGAAACTACTGGATTCCCGCTTCTGCGGGAATGACTAAGAATAAGAGAATTATAGTTTTTACGAGTGCATCTTTATTAGTACCTTAACAGATTGTTTTCTTGTTTTTATAAAAGAGTTTATTTAAGGTACTTATATCCCTTGCGGGGTGTTAGTTAATTCTGACAGCAGCAGTATTTTCGTCCGCAAAGGGGACGACATCACCAATCACATAAGCCGATTCGCCCAAGGCCTCAAGCTGTGTCATTACGTCATCAAGGATTTTAGTCCCCACAATCGCAATCATCCCAATGCCGCAATTAAAGGTGCGATACATATCTTCGTCACTGATTTCACCTTTTTTTTGCAAAAAATCAAAGATCGGCATTACCGGCCAAGCCTTGCGATTAATTACCGCTCCACAACCCTTCGGTAAAACTCTCGGCACATTATCAATAAGGCCGCCGCCAGTATTATGAACCAGACCACCCACCTTGAAATTTTTGACGACATTCAAGATAGGCTCGGTGTAGATGCGTGTTGGGCGCAGAAGTTCCTCACCCAAGGTGCAGCCTAACTCATCAACATGATCACCCACTTTGAGTCCCAACTCTTCAAAACAAACTTTCCGTACCAAAGAATATCCATTACTATGCACCCCGCTGGAAGCCAAACCAATAATTTTGTCCCCCACCCTGATTCCTGAGCCATCAATAATGTCATCCCGTTCACAGACACCTACGGTAAATCCGGCCAAATCGTAGGCTCCAGGTTCATATAAACCTGGCATTTCAGCAGTTTCACCACCAATGAGAGAGCAAGTGGATATTTCACACCCCTTGGCTATACCTTTTACCACATCAGCAGCCTGCTCCACATCAAGAGCACCAACGGAGAAATAGTCAAGAAAAAACAAGGGACGAGCTCCGGCAACGATCACATCATTAACGCACATAGCTACCAGATCAATGCCAATGGTATCATGCTTCCCGCATAATTCAGCAATCTTTAGCTTAGTACCAACGCCATCAGTTGAGGAAACAAGAACCGGATCTTTATAGCGACCGCTGCCAAGGGCAAAAAGGCCTCCAAAACCGCCAATCCCACTCATCACTCCCCGCCTAAATGTGCTAGCGACAATTGGTTTAATGGTATCGACAAATGAGTTGGCCTTATCTATATCAACCCCGGCTTCAGCATATCGAGATTTCTTTTTGCTCATAGTTTTATAGAAGGTATAGTAAATTTTATTAGGTTAGGATGGCAGAAATGATAGTTTCGCAGTCCTAAATAGTTTTGCAAAAAGCACCTTAGTACCTTACTGATTGTTTTCTTGTTTTCCAGAAAAAAATTTATAAGGGACTCGGGTAAAAATAATTACCCCAAGATTACGCCGGATTTTTAGTCATATTCGAGGAGCGGAAACAGTTACATAGCAGCGTTATGTAACTGTTTCCGCAACGAAGAAGATGATTAAAAAGACAAGTAAGATGGGATAATTATTTTTACCCGCATCCATAAGGTATCTATACCCCCTCATGGGGGGCAAGTATAAATACCGATGCATTTTCTTTAGCTTTTACGAGATTTGAACGAAGCCTTCACTCTAATCTTACAGGGCACAAAAGTCAATTATTATAATCATATCATTTACTTCATATTCTTCAACATTTTGAATAACTCGCCTGAGTCAGTGGTTGGTCGGCGACAAACAAATTTTTCGCATAAACAGGCAGTGGTATGGCCGTTCTGTATTTTCATCCCGCTCAGAGAAGTAAAGTCTCTGGCAAGTTCAGCAGGAAGGCCTGTGGGATCGGCCAAAATCACAATTACATTTATCAGAAACAGTCGGCCCACGACTACGGCCATTTTATGCGTATCTGCCGCCCCCGGTTTTCCGGCGATAACCACCTGGGCTGGACTGCTCCGCTGAAACTCATTGACAACAAGCATCTGCGGCATGGCAGCTAGGCATGTATTCAACTGCCCGGCAAAGGCCCCAATATCTTCAAATAGCAATTTCATTAAAACGGCCTGAGTTAAAGATGCGGCCCAACCTTAAAAAAGATTTAGAGCGGCGATGGAGTTACCTGCGGGTTCTGCGCCATCATAATCGGCCTTCATTCTCACCAGAGCAGTAAGATCATCTCCAAGACTATCAAAGAATCCCCCCCTTTAGGATCGGCAAAAAGAATGAGTTGTTTTTCAGTAAGTTCACGGGCGAGGGCCAACCAACGCGGATTAAAATCGGCTTCATAGAGATCGAGCATGCCCTGAGTCACAAGGGTTTAGTCAGCCAATTGTCCACCTATTCCCGCTTCACCATCACGATATCGATGTTTCAAGGTATGGGATAATTGGTCGTACATCTTATCCATGACACCATAGTAAAATATGAAGATATCTGCGTCCTGAGCCAGGAGTTTACGAATATCAAATTCCTGCCATAGATAGAAAGCACCCTCAGCAGAATAAAAGGCCCCGATGTTATCCGTCATATCACGCAAGACATAACCCTGGGTCTGAACCACAATATCCTTAAAAAAATCATCTCCAGAAATCAAGCAGGCATCAAAATAACTAATACCCCCTCATGGGGTGTTAGAATAATTTGCAGAAATAGCATGATAGAGACATAGCTTGTTATCTTCATTTTTTGACCATTTTATATGGTTTACACTTGCCACAAATACCACGTTGTGGTACGTTCGTACCAAATTATCAATTAGATCACCATAAACCCTATAAACCAAAAACCACAGGACGACAAATGAAGCGTTCCGAATTTATTGCGGCCCGCAAGCGCCTCAAGAAAACCCAAAAGTTACTGGCGGAGCTTCTAGGTGTCTCCATAAAAGCCATACATAGTTACGAACAGGGATGGCGCAAAGTCCCGGCTCATGTAGAAAGACAAATTTTTTTCCTGCTTTCCAGACTGGCATTGAACGAAAAAGCAATTAAGCCATGTTGGGTAATTAAGAAATGCCCAACAGAACGTAAACTACAATGCCCAGCCTGGGAATTTCAGGCAGGCAAGCTCTGCTGGTTTATTAATGGCACCATCTGCGAGTGTCAGGCCCAGAAAACATGGAAGGATAAAATGATCGTTTGTAGAAAATGCAAGGTCTTAACGGATTTACTCGATAAAGCTGAAATAAAAATAGATTTAGATGAAACAGATTAGTACATTACGGATTGTTTTCTTATTTTTTAGAAAAGAATTTAGCAGGTACTAACACCCCGTCGTGGGGGTTAGTACCAATTAGAAGTTAAGTCCTCGAAGTCTTCGCTTACCTAATTTTTGGTAAAAAATAATATTTTCGTTTAAAGATACTTATTTTCACCTTATGGTGGAGCTAAACAGAGTTCCCCGATGAGGGTTAGCTTCTTGGATAACTATTTATATTGTCGATGTCCGATATTTGCTGTACAAATGTACAGTGACAGGTATTAGCTGTAGCACCTGTGGACGTTCTTGTTTTTTACCAGCAGGGTGCCATGTTTTCACACGATTATCACACCAATCGAGGACAATTAAAATGACTAAACCGACATATGGTTTTAATACTCGGGCACTGCATAGTGGCTATTCCCCGGATCCTACGACACGGGCCAGGGCCGTTCCTATTTACCAAACTGCATCATACAGTTTCGACAGTACAAAACAAGCTGCTAATTTATTTGCCCTGCAGGCACCAGATTTCCCTGGAGAGATATACAATCGTTTTACAAATCCTACCTACGAGGCCCTTGAGGCGCGCTTGGCAAGTTTGGAAGGTGGCTTGGCAGCGGCAGCCCTGTCATCTGGGCAGTCAGCCACCTTTATGGCCCTGCTTACCATTGCCGGAAATGGTGATAACATTGTCGCCTCAAACAGTATCTACGGGGGCACCTACACCTTATTTGATCTCACCTTTCGCCAAAAATTCGGTATAGATGTGCGCTTTGTCGATCCTGAACCAAATCAAATCAGAGAGGCTATCGACGGCAATACCAAGGCCGTTTTTGCGGAAACCATTGGTAACCCCAAGCTCAATGTCCTCGATATCGAAGGGGCGGCAGCAGTGGCACATGATGCAGGGATTCCTCTCATTATTGATAACACCTTTGCCACCCCATTTTTATGTCGTCCCTTTGAACACGGTGCTGACATCATTATTCACTCTGCGACCAAATGGATTGGCGGCCACGGCACCTCAATCGGCGGACTAGTCGTTGATTCCGGCAAATTCAATTGGGACAATGGTAAATTCCCGGATCTGACTACGGATGACCCGTCTTATCGGGGCGGCCTTAATTATCTTAAAGAATTCGGTCAATTATCGTATATTGTCAAACTTAAATCACGTTTCACCAGAGATTTGGGCCCCTGCATGAGTCCATTTAATGCGTTTTTATTTTTGCAAGGCCTTGAGACCCTCGCCCTACGCATGGAACGACATTGCCAGAATGCTATGACTGTTGCCAATTTCCTTAAAAATAATCCCAAGGTCAGGAAGGTCATCTACCCAGGCTTGCCAGATCACCCCAGCCGCATTCAGGCAGAAAAATATCTGTCAAATGGTTTTGGCGGAATGGTGGGATTCGATATAGAAGGCGGCTTGGCCGCTGGCATGGATTTCATCGAGAGTCTAAAACTCTTTTCGCATGTAGCTAATGTGGGTGATGCCAAATCACTTGCCATCCATCCCGCCAGCACAACCCATTCACAATTAAATGCTGTGCAACAATTGGCGGCAGGGGTTTCTGAGGACTTCATCCGTCTGTCCATCGGTATTGAAAATATTGAAGACATTATTTCTGATTTGGATCAGGCCTTATAAAAAGCGATGAAAGAAAATTCGGTGGGGATTACCACCACCCAATATTTTAAGATTAACGCCAGCCTTGCACTGGATAATCACGAGAATCTAGAAGAAGTTACCATTGCTTACGAGACTTACGGCAAGCTTAATTCCCTAAAAAACAACACCATTCTTATCTGCCACGCTCTCTCCGGCGACGCTCATGCCGCTGGTTTCCATGCCGGAGCAAATAAACCAGGCTGGTGGGAAATCATGGTGGGGCCAGGCAAAGCCATCGACACCAATAAATACTTCGTTATCTGCCCTAATATTTTAGGAAGCTGTATGGGCACCACTGGCCCATCATCCATTGACGAACAAACCGGTAAGCCCTACGGCTTGCGTTTCCCTGTCATCACCATTAGCGATATGGTTAAATCGCAAAAAGCCCTGCTGGATCATC
The DNA here is from genome assembly GCA_964439085.1 of uncultured Desulfobulbia bacterium. Taxonomy (GTDB): domain Bacteria; phylum Desulfobacterota; class Desulfobulbia; order Desulfobulbales; family VMSU01; genus JAADIV01. The sequence goes on from CAYTNB010000082.1 coordinate 10,478, forward strand.
TCGATATTCCAATACTGCTTGCCGTGATTGGCGGCTCTATTGGCGGGATGCAAACACTGGAATGGAGTATCCGCTATCCTGAACTGGTTTTTTCTGCCGTTCCTCTTGCAACTACCCAGAGACATTCTGCCCTGGCAATCGCCTTTAACGAGGTTGCCAGGCAATCGATAATGGCAGATCCCAACTGGCAGAATGGCGACTACTACCAAAGCAAAAAGCCCGATTTAGGTTTGGCTGTAGCACGAATGATTGGTCATATAACCTATCTTTCCGATGAAGCAATGCGTAATAAATTTGGTCGTCGTTTACAGGACAAAAAGGATTTTTCATTTAATTTCGATGCCGATTTCCAGGTTGAGAGTTATCTTCGATATCAGGGCAAGAAATTCGTTGAACGTTTTGATGCCAATTCGTTTTTATACCTTACTAAGGCGGCAGATTATTTCGATTTATCCAGGCAGCCATCCGACAGCTTGACATTTGCCAGAGCTAGAGCCAAATATCTGGTTGTCTCGTTCACCTCCGACTGGTTGTACCCAACCAGAGAATCGAAGGCCATGGTAAAAGCGATGAAAAAGAATAATCTTGACGTCAGTTTCTGTGAGATAGCCGCCCAATGGGGTCATGACGCATTTTTATTGAAGAACGAACGTCTGGAGACCTTACTAGGCGGATTTTTGTCCCGAATGTCCCAGGAGTTAAAAGATGCGTTTTGACCTTGAAGTTATAGCCTCCTGGATAAAACCCGGCTCCAAGGTACTTGATCTGGGCTGCGGCACGGGTGACTTGCTATATCACCTGAAGAACTCTCTGGATGTCAAAGTCACCGGCATAGATTTTGAGGAATCAAATATCACCCATTGTATTGACCGGGGTTTAAGCGTTATTCAGGGGGATATAAATGAAGAGGTTCTTGATTATGCCGACCATTCCTTTGATTATGTAGTTTTAAGCCGTACCCTGCAACAGGTATATGAACCCGAAAAGCTATTGAAGGACCTGTTGCGAATTGGTAACAAGGTTGTCGTAAGTTTCCCTAATTTCAGCCATTGGGGTTGCCGGCTACAACTATTTTTTAATGGCCGCACACCAACTACCAATCAATTGCCATACACATGGTACAATTCACCAAACATACGGGTAATAACCCTGAAAGACTTTCGCTCCTTTGTGAAGGATACCGGTTTTAAAATCGTAAAGGAGACCGCCATTAACACCCATAATGAAGATTTACACGGCAATATAATTCATTTTTTCCCTAATTTTAGAGCAACATACGGTATATTCCTGATTGGTCATAATAAATGAAACAAACAATACAACCCATTTGCGTTGATGAAGAGGTGCGGATCAAC
>CAYTNB010000083.1:0-11832 GCA_964439085.1 uncultured Desulfobulbia bacterium
GCGGTCTTACCCATACTCGGACGACCGGCGACAATGATCAGATCGGCTGGTTGCAAGCCAGCCGTTTTGCGGTCAAAATCATCATATCCAGATGGGACACCGGTAATTAGTTCCTTGCGCTCTGCTAGCTCTTCGACATTTTGAAAGGCTTGCGAGATGATGTCGCTCATCTTAAAGAACGCCTGGTTACTTTTGGCGCTGGAGATGTCAAAAACGGTCTTTTCCACATCATCCAGGAGCAAATCGATATCTTCCTGTTCCTCAAAACAGCGACCAGCGATTTCAGAACTGGTTTGGATTAATTGGCGAAGAATGCTTTTGTTGCGGACAATTTTTGCGTAGTAGGTAAGATTAGCAGAAACCGGCACAATGTCGGTGAGCATGGCCAAATAGGTCGGGCCACCACTTGCGTCAAGTTTATGGCTATCCTTTAGGGCGTTAGTAAGGGTGATGATGTCAAGAGGTTCTGATTTTTCAGAGAGGCCAAGCATGGCCTGGAAGATAACCTGATGGGCAGGTTTGTAGAAGTCTTGAACAGTTAATACATGCACAACCTTATCCATGGCCTGTTGGCGTAGGAGAATCGAACCAATAACACATTGTTCCGCCTCAATGTTTTGAGGGGGCAGGCGATGAATTGTTGAGGGTTGAACGGCGGCTTCCATTGATCAGTCCTGATTTTAGCCGACAGGCGGGATGAAATAAAATTCCGCCCGATGATTTTAAAAACCATCGGGCGGATGAATGCTGCATTATTCGTTGTGCAATGGCCAATTTCTACTAACACTCCGCAAGGAGGTATCGGAGTCTACGCTTACCTAAGTACCTTAATAAATTCTTTTCTAAAAAACAGGTAAGCGTAAACTCCGAGAAAACAATCTGTAAGGTACTAATGCATAAAGATATCTAACCAAGTTGTAACCAGAAGGTTGTCCGAAGAATAGAAGCCGTAGCGAAAAGCTGGAGAATTGAGACCCATTTCTCCAACTTTGATGTCTGCGCTTATCTGCAGCAGGCTCTCTATTCTTGGATAGCCTCCTAGACCTGGTTACTCCACTTGGGGGACAATCTCTAATTTAATGTCAGCTGCCATTTGATAACCAATCTTGATCGGTATATTGAAGATGCCGATGGTCTTGATTGGTTCATCGATGACGATTTTATGGCGGTCAATTTCAATACCTAATTCCGCTAATTTCTCGGCGATTTCAGAGTTGGTTACAGAACCATATAATTTATTTTCCTCACCGACTCGTTTGGCAATAGTGACCATAGCACCGGCAATTTTCTTGGATAGGGCGTCGGTATCATTTCGTTGGGCTGATTTTCTTGCTTCAATGGCCCCTCGCTCAATTTCCAGACGAGCCCTGTTGGACTTATCAGCAATAACGGCAAGATTCTGCGGGATAAGATAATTACGGCCATAACCTGGCTTGACCTTGACGATGTCTCCCTCTTCTCCAAGATTATCAATGGTTGTTTTCAGAATAAGTTCCATTTTGTGCCTCGTATTTAATGTAGATTAAAAAATCTTTGTAGATTTATTTTGTACTTTCTAACTTGGGTTTACGAAAATTGACCCATATGTCTGCCACTCCCAGGAGTGCCAGCAGAATAATTCCATAAGCCTGAATAGTTATAACAAAAAAGATCAAAAATTTAATGGGCCTAGGTAGCGACCATTTGCCAAATAAGTTAGTGACGACCGCCAGACCCTGAAAAAAATATAATGCGCTTAAAACTAACACGGTATTTATTCCCAATATATGTAAAAAACCACCGGGAATGAATGACAACAAGATACCGACAATCAAAAACCAGACCAGAGATTCTGGCAGGTGCCAGAATTGAAAGTCTTCCCAGGCCGATATCTGATTCTTCTTCAAAATGCCATTAATAAGCAACATATTGAGCCAGATAGTAAAAATGGCCGAAATCATCAGAGTACCAGGAAAAATTTGGGGCACAATCTGCCGCATTCTGGTAAATACGGCTTGCAACTCGGCCTTGGAATCAGCAGGAAAGTCCGGAGACTTACTGTAAGTGTCAAAGGCGTTTGTCAGTCCTGTGTCGATATTTTGCAGAACACCCTGATAAATATTAACATGGTTAAAGGCGCTAAAAAAAAGCCCTAGAATAAGCCAGCTCAGGCCAATAGTGATGAAACTAATAAAACCAGAACGAAAAACCTGCTCACGACGATTTATTGATCTAGCTAAAACTACCCCGGTCGGTATTAAACTGAAGGCATACAATAAAGACTGTATTCCACCTGCTACCAGCGTGATAATTCCAGCTAGTAAAACAGCATAAAGAATTATCTTAAGCCCTCGACTAACTCCTAAAATACTTATAAAATAAATTATCGGCAGGGGCGTTAAAAAATATAACCAGCCAAAACCACCTGGCAGCGCAGAAATTACGAAAAATAACGCTGTGCTGATTATAGACAACAGATAAAAACGCCCACTAAAACTCTTACTACCTTGGCTCATTCTTTCTTAGGTCGTGTTAGCACCCATAACCGTATAGGTACCGATGTTAGTCTATCTGACAACACGGCTTGTGCCGCTGTAAGGCAATAATGCTATCTGTCGTGCGCGTTTAATTGCTTCGCAACATTTACGCTGGTGCTTTGCACAGTTCCCAAAAATGCGGCTCGGGACAATTTTGCCCTGATCACTAATAAAACCGGATAATGTTTTTATATCCTTGTAATCTATAGCTAAATTTTTATCGGCACAGAAACGGCATACTCTTTTGCGGATAAATGTTTTTTTCTTATTAACTTGTCTTGGTCTTGGTGCAGCCATTGGCTTATCTCCTCGTAATGCTATTTATTCGCTAACCGCTTTCTCATCAGCAACAACTTCTTCCTGGTTAACTGTCTCGTTTGTCTCATCCGTAGTTGCTTCTTCTACCGGTTTAGGGGCATTGGGGATGTAGGCTTCCTGCGTCTTGACGGTCATGTATCTCAAGGTGTTTTCATCAATCCGAAAGAGACGTTCGAGTTCATCAACAGCCTCTGGTGTTCCAGCATACTCAGTGAATACGTAGTAACCCTGGCCTTCTTTTTTTATTTGGTAGGCCAGCTTTTTAATGCCCCAACGATCTAATTGGACAATGCTGCCGCCAAACTTCTCAATTACACCATTGGTTCTGTCGACAATGGCGTTTATATCATCCTCGTTGACTGTGGGTCGGATAATATAGATGGTTTCATACCTGCGCATAATTCCTCCTCTTGGACTTTTGGATGGCAAAACCATCTCGTGGCCCTCATTTTCCTGCGGAGAGCAAGAAGGTGAAAAAAATATAGGAGAAGATAGTTCCCCCTACAATGAAAAAGTAATTGGCTCTGATACCATATAAATGGTTTTTATGTCAAATCTTTTTTAATGGATTGCCAAAGTGACAGAAGCTCATTTGAGGAAAAATCGTGCAAAGATCTGCCCATTTTCAGGGCTTTATCTTCCATTTTGCTAAAACGCTGAATAAATTTGTCCGTAGCTTTATGCATGCAGTCTTCGGCATTTATCTCGGTGAGACGGGCCAGGTTGACAAGCATAAAAAGAATATCGCCTAATTCCTCGTCTATTGCCTCCGTCTGCTGGGAGATTATAGCTTCCTTAAATTCGGCAACCTCTTCATCCAACTTGTCCAGAGCCTCTTGCAAGGTCTGCCACTCAAAACCGTTGTGGGCGGCTCGTTCAGACACACGTTGGGCACGCCTCAGACCGGCAAGGCTCTTGGGTACGCCCGCTAGGCGGTCTGAGGCCGTACGGTGCTTCCTGGTTTCAGATGACTTGATTTCATTCCACCGCTGTCGTTGTTCCTCCTCTGAATTAACTTGCTCATCACCAAAGACGTGGGGATGACGCCGCACCATCTTATCACAAATGCCGACAATAACATCGTCTAGTGTGAACACTCCCTTTTCTTCGTAGAGTTGGCTAATAAAAAAGAGTTGAAAAAAGACATCGCCCATCTCTTCCTTTATGAGAGCTGGGTCTCCTTTATCAATAGCCTCTGCTGTCTCATGGGATTCCTCAATAAGATAGCTTTTCATAGATAGTGGTGTTTGCTTCTGATCCCATGGGCAGCCACCCTCAGGCTTGCGCAGGGTACTGATTATCTTAATAAGTTTATTTATTTCATTAGCGGAATTTGGCATTGAACAAATACTCCAGGTGTGTTGGAGGTTTGTGAACCGCACAGCGTGCATTCATTTTTTACCCCACCAATAAAAAGATTAAGCAAGATATTTGAACAAGTCTGCCGGGGCTGTTAGTAATACTTTTGCCCCGGCGGTTGTCAGTTCCTCTGCTGATCTGAATCCCCAGAGAACTCCCACTGGGTGTATTCCCGCAGATGTTGCGGTTTTCATATCTGTGTTGGTGTCGCCCATGTATAAAAAATCGGCGGGTTTAATGCCGAGATTATGGGCAATTGTCAGGGCTCCGGCTGGGTCTGGTTTTTTGGGTATGTTGTCTTTAGCGCCCGAAATCTCCGCAAAGGGCCATTTGTCCAGGAAATGCTGGACACATTTTTGGGTAAAATCATCGGGCTTGTTGGATAAAATAGTCAGAGCCAGCCCCCGGTCAACGAGGCTGGTAAGCATTTGCGGTACTCCGGCATAGAGCTTGCTGTTTTGCGCCCAGCGTCTGGCATATACTTCGGTCATCTCTTGCATGCAGATGGCGATGCTTTCCTTATCACGGTGCTGAAGTGGCAAAACCCGGCTGGCAAGTTTTTTCATACCGTCCCCGACAAAATATCGGTAGGCATCCCTGGGATGACCTGGGTAGCCCAAATGTTCAAGGGCGATGTTCATGGAGTTTGCCAGGTCGGTGAGGGTATCAAGAAGGGTGCCGTCCAGGTCAAAAATAACCGCCTTATACTTTAACTTTGGCATTTATTTCCTTGTCTGGGGCATCATCTGGTGTTTTTGAGGTCTCTGGTTTCTCTGGAGGGGGTGGTTCATTGGTTGGTGATGTCTCTGCATGGAAAGGGGCCATGGCGGTTTCTACGATGCGTCGCCCTACTCCAAGTCTTGCGCGTAACTCGGATGGTTTGCATGGCTTGACCAGATAATCATCTGCGCCACCGTCCAGGGCCATGATTTTTTCTTCGAGTGATTTTCTTGCGCTGAATATGATGGTATATACATAGGGGCCTTTTCTGGTTCGTAGGCGTTGACAGATCTGAATGCCGCTAAGACCAGGCATATTCCAGTCAACTATTGCTAGGCGGATGCTGTGATCCTCCTCCAGAATGTTCCAGGCTTCATCCCCATCGCTAGCCAGGATAGTCTCATATCCCCACTGTTCGAGGAAATTCTCGGCACCCTTACGGACAACAGGATTATCTTCAGCTAGTAAAATTTGGGGTTTTTTTGTTACTTTTTCTTCTTGTCCCATCAAATACTCCTATTACCAAATTTGTGGTTATTTTTTGAAAAAGCACTACTGCGATCGTATATGACAAAATAGTTCTTTTACAAAGAATTTATTGATATCAACAACTCATTGCATATTATAGTGTTGACTCGTTGATGCTAGCACCTATTTGGCGAAATGACAATGATGGTTAATTTTTTCTGCTTGACGACAACGATCATTAGCACTATCTTCGTTTCGTTATCATAATATAGGTACGCTTTACATTTTATCACATATTTTATTAAACAAGGATGGAGGATTTAGTTATGGCAGTTTATGTAGTAGGGCACAAAAGCCCCGATACCGATTCAGTTACTTCCGCAATTGCTTATGCCGCTTTACAAAAGGCGATGGGCATCGATGCCATTCCCGCAATGCAGGGTGAGATGAATCCTGAGACAACAATGGTTTTAAATAAATTTGGTTTTTCCGCCCCAGAGATCATGACTGATGGTGCAGGTAAGCAAGTTGTTTTGGTAGATCATAGTGATTTGGCGCAAGCTCCAGATAACTTGGGGGATGCAGAATTAGTTGGAATTATCGATCATCATAAGGTTGGTGACATCACAACTAATAGCCCCATTCTGTTCAATGCCCAGCCTGTTGGTTGTACAGGCACAGTCTTGAAGCAGCTTTATGATATTAATAAAGTAGAGGTTCCTAAGAATGTTGCCGGGATTATGTTATGTGCTATTTTGAGCGATACTGTGATGTTCAAATCCCCGACCTGCACCGATGCCGACAAGGTAGCTTGTGAGGCCTTGGCCAAGATTGCTGGTGTTAGCGATATGGAAGCCTTGGCTATGGAGATGTTTAAGGCCAAGTCAGCGGTTGATGGTGTACCTGCTAAGGATCTGGTATTCAGAGATTATAAAGATTTTGACATGAATGGCAAGAAGGTTGGAATTGGTCAGCTGGAATTGGTTGACCTGTCTTTGGTTGCTGGTATTCGCGACGATCTGTACAATGCTTGTAAAGAGGTCAAAGCCGATGGTCGTCACAGCGTTTTGCTGATGCTTACGGACATTATGAAAGAAGGTACAGATCTGATGGTTGTTTCTGATGACCCTAGTATCATGGAAGGTGCCTATGGTACCAAACTGGATGGACAGTGCATGTGGATTGACGGCATGATGAGCCGTAAAAAACAAACATTGCCAGCCTTACAGAAGGCCATGGGGTGCTAATACCTGTTTTGAATTAGTTTGGTGGGTATATTCCCCCATTGTTATGAAAAAGCCATCTTGGCCCCTTTTGCGGGGGTGGGATGGCTTTTTTTTTGCGATTATGCAAGGAGGATTCATTGGATGTTCAGAGCTCATGGACACCTTTCCTCTATTGATATTCGGCCCTTCACCATGTCCGGGGGCGTTACCCCCGGCGCTGGGCTGCTACGGCCTCTGCTGACTTACCCGGAAACTTGGCCAATTTCTCCGGCTTCGATGTCTGCGCTTATCTGTAGTAGGCTCTCTATTCTCGGACAGCCTCCCAGGGCGACTCCACGCAGTAAAAGCGACTAGCACTTATGACCGTAAGCTAAAAACGTTGATACGAGATGAGTTACTTATCGGGGGACTTAAGTGCGCGCAGCAGAGCGTCCCTGAAACGCTTACATTCCGAGGTGTTACAAAGCCAAGAGTGTGGTTCATTGAGCGCTTACCTATTTATGGAATGGGTAAAATACCTTGTGACACCTCCATGTGTCAAGATTCAGGAAATACGTATGGCACTATAATGAAAAACGGCTACCGAACCCAATCTCATTCAACCTGAAAACCTACAGAAATTTATTATAGATATTTATGTGGCTACGCTTATGGCTGCCGGGAAAAGAAAAGCCATGCGCATGCAGGAAAACCCTGATGAGACCCAGGCCGAGATCATGCGTGCATTTGGCTGGGAAATAGCCGGTGGGGTCTTACAAGAGGCATAGGATTATCACACTGGAATTACGTTTTTTTTATGAAAAAATATGACAAATCCTATAAACTCCTGTTTTAGATTTACATCGGGAGTTGCTGCTTTTTTCTTGACTTCCCCTTTTCCGCTCACATACAATAATTCCAAACTGGTTTTCACGGGGCTGTAATTATCTGATATTTAATCCATATCAACCAAATGGAGATACAATGAAGAACTTGAAGTTAGGTACCAAAATTATCGGTGGATTTATCATTGCCATAGTTATGATGGGACTGGTAATGGGGATGTATCAGTTCACCGTAAATCATGTTACCGCCGCCTTTAAAGACCTGTTAGGTGGAGAGGTTACCGTTCTCATGCACGCCGGCAAGGTGGAAGAGGCCATGCTCCAATGCCGCCGGGACGAAAAGGACTTCCTGCTGAAGAAGAAGATGAAATACCAGAAACGTCTCCATAAGCATGTGGCTACTATAAAGCGGGAGGCCGCCGCTATCGTCGAGAACATGGCCCGGTATGTCGCTATGAAGGGCATGACCGCCGAGGCCAGGGAAATCCAGGGGGAGGCCGATATATACCTCAAGAATTTTGATATCCTGGTGAAGGAACAAGTGGCCGCTGGCCTGGATGAAAACTCCGGCTACCATGGGCAGTTCCGCCAGGCGGCCGCTGGCTTGGAACAGAACCTGCTGGACCACGAGCTGGGAGATGTCTATACCAGCTACCTCCTCCTCCGCTGGGTTGAAAAGTCCCTCTACCGGGTCAACAGCGACAGCAACGTGAAGGATTTCAAGCAGGCATTGGCAGATTTTACCGATACCGTCTCGGCCAGTAAATGTGATGCCGTGGCCAAAAAGCAGATTCAGGAGGCACTGACGGCCTACCAGGCGGCTGCCAATAAATTTATAACGTCCGCTGCGAAACTGGTTAAGGCTGTGCAATACCACAAGGTGCGCAAAGCGGCTGCCACCATGGAAACCGCCATAAAATCCGTCAATGTGCCGGGGGCCTTGAGACTGATGAGTGCTATCCGGATCAGCGAGAAAAACTATATCCTGCGCCACAAGAAAGAGGATTTCACCAAAACCCACGAGGCCGTGGACAACCTCTATAATGCCTTTGTCAGGGCCGGGGTTTTACAGGAACATGTGGATGACGTAAAATCAAGACTTGACGTTTATACCAAAAATTTTGACGCCCTGGCGGCTGCCTACGGCAGGATTAAAAAAGCCATAACCATTGTCCATAACACGGCCCACAAGATTGAGCCGCTGGCCGCCAGTATCTACCAGAAGGCCAATCAGAATACCGATAATGAAAGCCTGACCATCGTAGCCAAGGCCAGATCCCTTGCCTATACGGCCGTGGCTGTCGGCCTGATTATCATGGTAATCACCCTGGTAATCGCCATCTTCCTGGCCCGTTCCATCACCCGGCCCGTTAATGCCATTATCCAGAAACTCACCAGCGGTGCGGAGCGGGTGTCAGCCACCTCCAATCAGGTTGCCTCATCAAGCCAGACCATGGCGGAGGGCGCCTCTGAACAGGCCGCCGCCATTGAGGAAACCTCGGCCACCATGGAGGAGATGGCCTCAATGACCAAGCAGAATTCCGAGAACTCGCTCCAGGCCGATGACCTGATGAAGGATACCATGAAGGTAATCAGGGAGGCCGATGAGGCAATGGGCAATATCAGCGATTCCATGGGGGAAATTTCCTCAGCCAGCGCCGAGACCCAGAAGATTGTCAAGACCATTGACGAAATAGCGTTCCAGACCAATCTACTGGCACTAAACGCTGCCGTTGAAGCGGCCAGGGCCGGAGAGGCCGGGGCTGGGTTCGCCGTAGTGGCGGACGAGGTGCGTAACCTGGCCATGCGGGCCGCAGAGGCCGCCAAAAATACCGCCGCCCTGATTGATGACACGGTTATAAAGGTCAATAACGGCAAGGTGGTTGTGGATCATGCCAATGAATCTTTCAGCAACGTTACCGAGGCCAGCACCAAGATAGGCGCATTGTTGGGTGAGATTGCCTCGGCCTCTCAGGAGCAGGATAAGGGCTTTGCCCAGATCAACCAGGCCATTACGGAAATGGATTCCGTCACCCAGCAAAATGCCGCCGTTGCGGAGGAATCGGCCGGTGCCGCAGCTGAAATGACTTCCCAGGCCGCCGTCATGATGGCCTCAATCAATCAGCTAAAGGCCATGATAGAAGGGAGCGGCAGGCAGGCAGGATCATCGGTCGCCCCGCCAAAGACAACGCCGTCCCGGAGATCCCTGCCAGAGGCGGTAAAACCGGCGCAGCCCAGGCCGAAAGCGATTCCGGCGATTCCGCCTCCGCCGCCCGCAAGCAACAATCCGGCGGATGTCATCCCCATGGATGATGACGATGATTTTGAGGATTTCTAAAAAATGATGAATAGCGAGGGTGGAAACGGGTTCTGCGCCCCTTGTGGCGGGCTTCCCGCCTTTGCGGAATATGGCTAATACACGCCTGTAGAGGCAAGTCCCCCGTGCCCGCCCTTCGTTCACAACGTCAGATAAGCGCGGACTCCGGCACCAAACCCGGAACGGCAAAACAAAATATATCAGGGCAGACCGTCTTTTGCGGGCGGCCCCATTTTATCAATATTATTTTCAACAAGGAGAACAATTATGCAACAATATATGACCTGGAAAAGAATGACAGTCACAATTTTTATGACAATGGCCGCCGTCTTTATGGGATTTACCGCCGCCCAGGCCGGTGATGAAATTGGCACCATGAATCTGAGCAAGGCCAAAGTCGCCAAGGTGGCTAAATTTATCGCCCAGGAGCATAAATCGACAAAGGTGGTGGAGGAAATCACCATACTGGCCGCCTCCATGGACGGTAATGTTACCAAGATTGCCTCAACAACCGCCAGTGAGGTGGGCAAGTCGGCCGACCCTGAGGATATTGACGCTATAATCGACAACAAGGTTGTCTCCATAGTCGAGGGCGGCAATATTGACGTAACGGTACCCATCGCAAACGCTAAGGGCTTGCCGGCTGCTATTGCCGGGGTTACAATCTCTATGCAGAATGGCATGACCAAGGACAAGGCTGTTGAACTGGCCAAGTCCATCGGCCAGAAAGTTGACAAGATCCTGATCGACTAAGCGTGAATAACCGGTCGAGGCTCTTCACCCGCTGTTCGGCATACCCCTGAGCCCGGTTATTGCGGCGGCAGCCATGAGTAGTTACAAAATATAAACTATTTGAGGATGACGGATATGGTAAGGTCAGCAGGAACGGATGAACCGATAATTATTAATCCCGCCCGCCGCCGTTTTGTCAAGGGCATGGCGGCCGGCGGGGCGCTTATTGGGCTTGGCCTGTCCCCGGCGGCCCTGTGGGCGGATGTATCCCCCGCCGCTTCCCATTCGCAGGGGTTATCCGGTCGCAGAATAAAACTCGTCATTGCTCCGCAGGCGGTGAATTTTACCGGCCGTCCGGCCATTGCCACGGCGGTTAACGGCACGGTGCCCGGGCCGTTGCTGCGTTTCAGGGAAGGTGATACTGTCACCATTGATGTTACCAACAGGCTGGCGGAATCCACCTCTGTTCACTGGCACGGTATTATCTTACCTGCCCCCATGGACGGGGTGCCGGATATCAGCTACGGGGGAATTGACCCCGGCCATACCTTTCGCTATCAGTTCAGGCTTCAGCAGAGCGGCACCTTCTGGTATCACAGTCATTCAGGATTTCAGGAGCAGACCGGCCATTATGGCCCGCTTGTCGTGGAACCCCGTGAGCCGGAACCTTTCAGCTATGACCGGGATTATGTGGTTATGCTCTCCGATTGGTCCGATGAAAATCCGGTCGATATTTACGCCACACTCAAAAAAACGAGTGATTATTATAATTTCAACGAACGTACGGTCTCTGATCAGACGGCCGATATCGGTCGTCTGGGCTTGGCCGCCGCCTGGAAGAAGAGAGCCATGTGGAACCGGATGCGGATGAGTGACCGGGATCTCTCCGATGTTACCGGCTACACCTATACCTTTTTGATGAACGGCATGCCGCCGGCGCGTAGCTGGACAGGACTGTTCAGCCGCGGTGAGAAGGTGCGGCTCCGGGTCATTAACGGCTCGGCCATGACCTTTTTTGATTTCCGTATTCCGGGCCTGAAGATGACAGTCGTGGCCGCTGACGGACAAAATATAGAGCCGGTAACGGTGGATGAATTCAGAATCGGAGTGGCGGAGACCTATGATCTGATAGTGGAACCAGATGAACGGCCCTATGCTATTTTTGCCCAGGCCCTTGACCGGTCGGGGTATGCCGGCGGTGTTTTGACGCCTGATCTATCCCTGCGGGCGGCCATGCCTGAGCCTGATCCCTATCCGGTTCTCGGCTATCAGGATATGGGGATGGTTATGGGGGGGATGACCATGCCCATATCCTGATAGCCGAGAACCGGATAGGGATCAGGCTCAGGCAT
>CAYTNB010000084.1:0-11717 GCA_964439085.1 uncultured Desulfobulbia bacterium
TTTTTTGAGTTACTTCAGCATGTTAAGATGAAATACTTTTTACGAGTTCATCAATTATGATTCTTCTACAAAAACAATGGGCAAAAGTTACTGCCTCTACTAACGAAATAGACCTAACCTTTATACTGTTACGGGTTTTGAGTCTTGTCGGCGGCATTGCCTGGATTTTGGTTGCCCCTCTTGCGCCGGGTGAAAAGAACCTTCTGGTCAAATCTTTGATTTTCTTTGCTATTTACAGCATACTTTGCTACTTGATCATTTTTTACAGACCGAGCCTGTTGAAGAAGGTTTATCTTTTATCTCTTTTTCTCGACATAATTTTCCTGTCAAATTTGGTTCATGCGGCAACAAACTTTGAAGACAGTTTCTTTATCGGCTATTACCTACTTATTTGCCTGCATACCATCTACTTTGGAATGGGCTTTGGTCTAATAGTTGCGATTTTCTCCGCTATAAGTTACGGCATCAGCATTCTTCCAATACAGGCGCAAATCGAATGGACCGATCTTGCTCTCAGGATGGGCTTTTTCTTTTTCATCACCATACCGGTAGGGTTGCTAACAGAGAAGGTTAAACGTGAGAAGGAGGAAGTTGAGCATTTTAACAGAACCCTTGAGACCAAAGTAGCCAAGCGCACGGATAAGATAGAAGCCCTGCTTGATCAGGAACGATATCTGCGAGAAATCTTGAATACTGTTGCACATGTCAACAAGCTGTTTATCAGCGCACCCAATGTTGTCAGCCTGTTAAAAAGCTCTTGCGACAGATTTGTCCAACACGACAATTATGGTTTTAGCTGGATCGGCCTGCTAGAAAAAAACAAGATTCAAACTTTTTACACTTCAGGAACTACCGGCAGCCCCATTATTACCACGCCCTACGATGTGCAAAATACCGATGATACCTTTTACCATAGCTCTGCGGCTCAATGTATAAGGGACAATCAAACTGTTATCCGCAAAAAATCTCAAGTGACTCCTAACATGACACAATGGCTCAGCCCTCAGATGATTAAAGGGTTTCAGGCCATTATCAGTCTCCCCCTGCGTGCTCAACAATCGAGTCAGCCTCTCGGCGCTATTACCATTTACACTTGGCGTGAAGAAGGATTTGAGCCAGAAGAAAAAGAGATGTTGGACGAGCTAGCTGGTGACATCGGCTTTGCCATAGATTCTTTCAGACAAAAAGAATCAGTAAGCAAGCTTACAGCCGAACGTACAGCTAATTACGAAGAGACGATCTTTTCTTTTGCCGATATGATTGAGCAAAGAGACACATATACCGCAGGTCACACCGAGCGCGTTGCCCAATATTGCCAACTGATTGCCAAAGAAATGGGGCTGGAGTTCGATCAGATAAAAGTCCTCTATAAATCCGCCATCCTCCATGACATCGGCAAAATCGCCACACCGGATTCAGTTCTACTCAAACCAGGCAAGCTGACCGAACTGGACTACGATCTGATTAAGCTCCATGCCGTCGCCGGTTACGAGATGCTCTCGGCAATTGAGATGTACAAGGATCTTGCTGTTATCATCCTCCACCATCATGAGAGACACGATGGCAAGGGCTACCCCAAGGGCTTGCAAGGAGACGAGATTCCCTTGCTCTCCCGAGTCATGTCGGTTGGTGATGCATTTGATGCCATGACGACCAATCGTATATATAAGTCAAGAAAAGACATCCCCGAAGCTCTAGCTGAGTTACAAGACCTCAGTGGCAGCCAATTCAACCCTGAAGTGGTAAAGGCAGCAATAAAGGCGTTAGCCGACGTCAAAGTTTCCACTGCTATCAGCCAGCTCCCGGCAACCGAAATGGAGAAAAAGAGATTCTCCTATTTTTTTAACGACAGGTTAACGGGTCTCTACAACGAAGATTACCTTAAGATCATTTTAAACGACTTGAAGGTGAATCAATACACATGCCTACATATACTACACCTCCTGAATGTGTCGGATTACAATAAACAGCACGGCTGGGCCAAGGGGAATCAGCTTTTTAAGGAGTTCGCCACCGAACTCCAAGCCGATTTTCTTGAAGCACTTATTTTCAGAGTATACGGAAACGACTTTGCTGTCGTCCATAAGGATCATATTGCTATTAAAACCAAAAGGTTCGAAACCTTTAAATGCCTCCTTACGTCACCAATATGGGTTGAAGTCCAACATATTGACCTCTTTGCTAACAAAACATACACCATCGACAAGCTGGATAAACTAGATATCCGTTCCTCTGGCCCCCGCCAGCCACAATAAGGGAATGATGCGGAGTTTAGTCAAATAATGGAATATAAACTGCCACGACTGCCCATTCATACTGTACTGCCCAGGCTTCAGGAAAGCCTCGCCAGCCACACCGCCATCGTCCTTGCCGCAGAGCCAGGTTCCGGCAAAACCACAATTGTGCCACTGGCCTTGCTGAATGAACCTTGGCTGACTGATAAAAAAATTATAATGCTGGAGCCCAGGCGTCTTGCGGCCAGGATGTCGGCCAAACGCCTGAGTGAACTGGCGGGAGACAAGCCAGGAGGACTTGTTGGCTACCACATTCGTTTTGATAAAAAAATCAGCTCTAAAACTCGTATTAAAGTAGTCACCGAAGGAATACTTACCCGCATGCTCCAGCGTGACCCGGAGCTTACCGGCGTGGGTCTGGTGGTGTTTGATGAATTTCATGAACGTTCCATACATGCAGATCTCGCCTTAGCTCTCTGTTTAGATGTTCAAAAGCTTCGTGAAGATCTAAAAATTTTGATTATGTCAGCCACCATGGATACCGCAAGAGTTGCAAAACTCCTTGGTGACGCACCTGTAATTACCGGGCGTGGGCGCTGTTTTCCGGTATCAATAAACTATCTTCCCCTGTCATCCATTGGTTCACTTATTCAGCGCACTATCAAAGTCATCTACCAAGCGCTGGCAGATCACGATGGAGATATTCTGGTATTTTTACCTGGAGCAGGTGAAATAAGGGCAGTACAGAATAAAATTTCCGGCGATTTTCTTTGCCTGCCTCTCTACGGCAACCTGCCCCAGAAACAACAGGATCTGGTTTTTGCCCCGGCAGCTAGAAGGCGGCTAATCTTGGCCACTCCCATTGCCGAGACCAGCCTGACGATTGAAGGAGTATCCGTCATTATAGACTCTGGGCTGATGAAAACTCCTCGTTTCTCTCCGGCAACCGGGTTAACCGCTCTTCACACTATTCCTATCTCCAAGGCCTCTGCTGAGCAACGAGCCGGCAGGGCTGGCAGATTGGGGCCTGGCACATGTTACCGATTGTGGACAGAAGCCGAACATCATTCAAAAGCAGAGTTTCTCCCGCCGGAGATTATCGGTGCGGATCTGGCCCCTTTGCTTCTTGAAATTCTCCTATGGGGCGTCCCTGGCCCAGAGGCACTGGTTTGGCTTGATCAACCCCGCCCAGGCCAGGTGAATCAAGCTCGTGAGACTCTTGCCAAGCTGGGTGCAATTAACCCAAAAGGCACTCTAACTGAGGTTGGCCGACAAATAAATGCGCTCCCCTTACACCCTCGTCTAGCACTGATGCTACTGCGTGGGTGCGAACAAGGGAAAGGCCCACTGGCCTGCCGACTGGCTGCCCTCTTGCAAAATAGGGATCTCTTTCTCATGCACAATGGCGAAAGAAGCGCTGATGTCGAGGATCGGCTGGAGATTTTACGCCTATTTGAGCAGGAAGGACCGAGCATGGTTCAAGCTCGGGGTGCAGATCCGTCCATCTGCCGCCGTATTTTACAGGAAGCTAAGCAGTATCAGCGTTTGCTTGGCACCCATGGCAAGGCAGATTTATTTCAAGACTCCGGCGCCCTTCTTGTTCCTGCTTACCCTGACCGTATAGCCCAAAAGAAGCTAGGTTCGAGTCAGCATTTGCTGTCATCAGGTCGTGGAGTTATCTTACCAATCGGTGACCACCTACAGAAAGCCGATCTCCTGGTGGCAGCCAATGTTGATGGTGGCAAAAAACAAGGCCGCATTTTCTTGGGAGCAGCCCTGACAAAGGAAGAAATCATCGCAAACCATGCTCATTTATTGATAAAAAAAGACTGCGTGGTCTGGAACAAAGACAAAGTGGAGGCGATGTCAGTCCTCTCCATAGGCAGTCTGGAACTCACCAGAAAGCCACTAACAGAGGTTGATCCGCACAGGGTGAGCCAATGTCTAGTTGAGGGTATAAAAGAATTGGGAATTGAGTGTCTGGGATGGCAAAAAAACAGCCGGGAACTACAAGCGAGAATGCAAGCCGCTCACGATTGGGCTCCTAATCGCTGGCCAGATGTATCAGATATCCAGCTAGCCAAAGATTTCTCATGGCTTGAGCCATATCTAAATTCCATTACAACATTAAAACAACTTAAGCGGCTTGATCTCACCGCCATCCTGCTAGCTTTTCTCTCTTGGCGTGACCAGCAGGAACTTGACAGGTTGGTCCCCAGCCATTTTCAGGTACCAAGTGGCTCAAGGATAAAACTTTTATATAGTCCCGGTGAACCTCCTGTTCTAGCCGTCCGCCTCCAGGAGATGTTCGGCTCTACAACTGGCGCCCACATATTTGGAGGAAAAATCGCAATTCTAATCCACCTTTTATCACCAGCAGGCCGCCCTATACAAGTTACCAGCGATCTCGCCGGTTTCTGGCAAAAAACTTACGGAGAAGTAAAAAAAGAGTTAAAAGGACGCTATCCAAAACACTTCTGGCCGAACGATCCATTAACGGCTAAAGCGACCAGCCGGGTGAAAGCGAGGAAATAATAAACCCTCAAGAGGGATAAGTGTCTTAACGACATCATGTAACATACTGACATAAAAAACATTACCAAATTTCGTGTTTCTTGATGACAGAAATTCGTCAATGAGGCACTAAATTATCGGTTCCTCAAGTTACATATTATCTACACCGCTATCAATAATTAATCGCCTGGTCAATATCCAGTAAAATTTTAACGCTTTTCTCTGATTTGGCCATGCCCAGAATATAAGTAGTGTCAATACTAGCGCCAAGGCGAGGCGGATCCTCAATATCAGAGGATTTAAAGCTAATCACTTCTGAGACGGAATCCACTGCCAGCCCGACCTGTTTACTATCACCGAAGGCCGTGGTTTCAACTATAACAATACAGCTGCGGTCGGTGTATTCCACCTCCTCCATCCCCAACTTGGCCCGCATATCAATCACCGGGATTACCTTATCACGGAGGTTAATCACCCCCTTGGCATAGGGCGGGGCCTGATGCACCTTGACGAATTCCATCATCTTGATAATTTCCCGAATCTTGAAGATATTAATACCAAACTCCTGATCATTGAGCATAAAGGTCAGATAACGGCCTTCCTGCTCCAGCATGGCCTTGGCGGCGCCTGCCTTATCTCTATCAGCAGGCCGCAGTATTTGCTCAGCAAGCTCGTTTGCGTCCATCAATACAGCCTCTACACGAAGCATCCCGGCACAAGCAGCATCGGCGTACTGACTATCAATAAACTTATTCAAATCTACCAGATTGCCAACACCCATCTCAGCGTGCATATATTGCTGCATCTTGTCCAGATCGGCCTTGGCTGGGTACAAATCATTCGTTTTAATTCCTTCCGGATCAGTCAAAACATTATGCAAGATTGCGGGCTGCAAACCAAGCTTCTTATCCGGATCCAGAAAATTAACGGCAATTTCTGCGGCTGAATCAGGTCGTTCCGTAATAAAGGTACCCGCCTTTACCAGAAGATCGGTAAATTCATAGACGGCTAGCTTATGGGCTTTAGCAAAATCATCGCGAACCGTCACTACGCAACATGGATGATTCTGCCAAATTTTATGTGACAGAAATTGTTGCTCACCAATACCGGCAGCAATGGCTTTGGTTCCAATAGGCTCAGCCACCATAAAACCACAGGCATTCGCATTATCCTTTAGAAAAGGAGGCATATTAATAGGCGCTACGACTTCAAGGTTAACATCAACATCATCACCTTTATCCAGACTTGCCTTCAGGCCAATCCCTTTAAAAAACATGTGAGTCAGCATATGATGCACAGACATCTTGTGAGGCAGCAAAAAAGAGCGTTGCTTAAAGAAGTTTTGGTAAGGTTCGACATAATTCCCCTGCCTACTACGCACGCATATACTACCGCTGCGATGAGCAAATAAGACCAGTTTAAGAGGCACTCCATAGTTAAATAGATCCATAGCAATGGGGGCCAGGATACATGCCGCATCCACCGTCCCCTTGTCCAATGAATTCTGCACCGGGTTCCAGCCCTTCATACACTGAGTCTCAAGCTCAAAATGTTCAGGGGTCACCTTGCCGCTGGCAATCCAATGTTTCAGAACTCCCAAGACCAAATGATCAGTGATCTGAATATGGGCAACCCGTAATTTAATTTTACCGGATTCCCCCATTTGTAGGCCTGCGGCACTATCATCCTCAACCTCACCTTCACCCATCACCTCGTAGATTTTGGCCCTTAATTCGTCCTGACTAAACGGTTTGGCGATCAAGCCATTGGCACCATGCCGCATGGCCTTATCGGCCTGACCTTTATCAGACTGACCAGTGGCCATAAGAAACGGGATATCCTTAAACTGCTCTTGCTCCCGCAGCCAAATTACAAGCTCATCACCGCCCATATTGGGCATATTCCAGTCACTGATTACCAGATCAACCCCCCCTTGCTCCTGGATTATGTCAATAGCCGCCTTACCATCTCCAGCTTGAAACACGTTTTCAAAGCCAAGCTTTTTCAGAGTGTTGACCTCAATTTTACGCATTGTCACAGCATCTTCAGCAATCACTATTTTAATATTTTCAGAAACGCTCATCTAGTTACCCTCAACTCTTAAATTGATATTGCCATCATAAAAAAAGCATGCCTTCTAAACCTGAAGTTTCCCGTTTTTTAATTTTATGCTACAATGAATAGCATGGCCTATCACCCTGAAATTGCAGCTGTTTATTTTAACCGAAAAAAAGCCACGCCCAGAGGTAATATAATTGGTTTTTGCTATACACGAGCCAAATCCTACTAAAATTAATCCCAATCCCTAAGTTTACAGGCAAAGTTGGTAAGCTTAAAAGCGTGAGTCTTCAGTACTTAACGCCCCGCAAGGGGGTATAGGAGTCTACGCTTACCTAAGTACCTTGCAGATTGTTTTCTAAAAAGCAGGTAAGCGGAGCGAAGCGCAGACTCCGAGAAAAGAATCTGCAAGGTACTAAACTATATGCGATTTAAATGATATATTTACCTTCGCCCTGAAGGTGGACACTACCTCACCCTCAATCGTCATATCCAGTTCTTTCACAGTAGCCACCCGCAGATCACTATACTTAGTGCGGGCATTTTCAATGGCATTTTTGGCCGCCTCTTCCCAAGAAACCTTACTGGTTCCAACAAATTCAACCATCTGATAGACACTATTCGGCATGATTTCCCCTTTTTTTATATTTATTACATCATTTTAATGTTTATTAATTTTACGCATAAAGATTCGCCCATTTCAAGTAAATAAATAAAGAAATTACTTTCGACTGAATATTTCTATTTTATACGCCTCTTCGCCAACAACCTTTTGGGAACTTCTCAGAGAAAAATCATCCGGCACCTCAGGGAAAAATATATCCCCAGCAACTTGCCGAAGCAAGGTAGAAAGAATAATCATAGTTGCTAAAGACATAGCCTGCCTAAAAATCTGGGCGCCACCAATAATAAAAACCTTCTCCGCAGCACCACATATTTTGATGGCATCTGCCAGACTTGCGACAACTTCACAACCAGCGATTACAAGCCCGGACTGCCTTGAGATAACGACATTCCTTCTCCCCGGCAGGGGTTGACCTATAGAATCATAGGTCTTACGCCCCATAACAAGCGGATAGCCCCAGGTAGTTTCCTTAAAAAAACGAAGTTCTCCGGGGATATGCCAGGGAGTCGTACCATCACGACCAATAACCCGGTTAGCGGCCATAGCGGCGATTAAAATTATTTCCATATAGATAACACTTTACCTTGCCAAACAAAACCAGCATAATTATTGTAGTTGTGTTTTCAAGGAAACTTGAGAGCTTACAGGTTTACAGCCTCCCAGGAGGCTGTAAGAATCTATTTCATTAAGTAACTTATCCCCGCATGTGGGTTAATTACTTACTATTAAAGAAGTATACATAAAAATAACCCATAGTTGTTATGAATTATTACAAAACCTTAGGTGTTGACAAGAAATCCAGTAAAGATGAAATCAAAAAGGCCTACCGCAAATTGGCCTTGAAATATCATCCTGACCGAAATAAGGGTGATAAAAAGGCCGAGGAAGAATTCAAAAAAATTAGTGAGGCCTATGCGGTTCTCTCCGACCCGGAGAAAAAACAACAATACGACACATACGGTTCAGCCGATTTCCAAAAACGCTACAGCCAGGAAGATATCTTCAAAAATAGCGATTTAGGGGCAATATTTAGAGAATTTGGAATTAATGTTGGCAGCGGCGGTTTTAGGCAAACGGATCGAAGCCAGCAAGGCATGGGCGGCGGCAGTCCTTTCGACTCTATTTTTGGGGGCATGGGTGGTGCCAGCCAATTCCAGACAGGCGGTTTTGGTGGCCAACGAAGCTATCAGGTAGTCAAAGGCTCTGATTTGAACATGGAGTTGTCGATTGGTCTGCAAGAGGTTTTAACCGGGTCTGAAAAAACCATTGCCTTGGGTCGGGGTAGTTCAGCCGATAAAGTCTCCGTGAAAATTCCACAGGGCATTGATTCCGGCAAAAAGCTTAGAATCACCGGCAAGGGCTCCCCCTCCCCCAATGGCGGCCCCCCAGGAGACTTATATCTTTTAATTAAAGTACTCCCCCATCCTGATTTTGTTAGGGAGGCCAATAATCTTATTTTTGAGAAGGAAATGTCTTTCTCTGCGATGGCACTGGGAGACAAAATTGCTGTTCCAACCCTTGATGGCAAGACCTTAAACGTTAAAATACCCGCCGGTACTCAGCCCTTGGGGAAACTTCGTCTAAAAGGTCACGGCCTGCCTTCCGGCCCTTTGGGCCCCAGAGGGGATCTAATCGTCAAGATCGCAATAACCGTGCCGAAGAAATTATCAAAAAAACAAAAAGAATTGATTAAGGAATTGGCCACCACGGGAATATAAGCATTCATCCCCAAAAGTCTGTTCCGGTACACCCCTCTGAGCAGTTACACTTACGAGTGTAGTACCTTACAGATTGTTTTCTCGGAGTCTGCGCCTTACCTGTTCTTTTAGAAAAGAATTTAAAAGGAACTAGGTAAGCGTAGACTCCGATACCCCCTCGTGGGGTGTTAGGATATTTTCTTAACCATGCCGGAGCGGTTCCCCTCACACAACAATAGAGACAAATAACGTTGACATATCAAAGAAATATTTACTTGGCAGACCGCCACGCATATAGATATCATCCCGTACTCTGGTTATAATGGCGGTCATAAGCACTTCATAGCCCATATTAATATAGCCATCAGTCCCAACTGCATTGGTCTTAAACAATAGCTTTCCCTGTTCGTCCTTATATGTTTTCAAACGCCAATTTACCTGGCTAAGGTTTTTTTCCAAACGCTCCAAGCTCGCTAATGGCACCTGTAAAGCAGTTATAAGGAATCGGTTTTTATCAACACCATAAGCCTCTTTAATACTTTTAACCAAGCCAAGTCCTAAGACATAAACACGATCGTGTTCTTTCGGATTGGCAGAAAATGCGGCAGCAAGTACTTCATTGGAAGACATTTTGGCGTATTTATCCAAAATTGGCTTACCCTGAAATATTTGCTTGGTTCTCTTCTGCCTTTGCACCGGATCAGGCTGATATTTGGGGTTTTTGGCATACAGCCTGCTGATAAGAGTTTCAATATCCCTGATATCCCGTGAAACATGATAGTGAAACAGCCTAACCCCGGTTGGAGAGATAGCTTCACCAACGCAGCCGGAAAAATATAGCATAAAAACACATGCGAAAACTATTGAGATAAAATTCCGCAAATTAACGACACCTTATTTCCGCAAACGATCCAAGGCTTCCTGGTATCGGCTGCGAGTTTTATCAATAATTTCGACAGGAAGTTTAGGTGGAGGCGGTGCCTTAGGCCAATCCAGCGATTGGAGATAATCACGAAGAAATTGTTTGTCAAAACTGGCTTGCCCCCGACCCGTTTCATAAAGATCTTCCGGCCAGAAGCGAGAGGAATCCGGCGTTAATACTTCATCTATCAGAATAAGCTCTCCCTCGTACCAACCCAATTCAAATTTGGTGTCGGCAATAATGATGCCGCACTGACGAGCGTAATCAGCGGCCTTCTCATATAGACGTACACAAACATCAACTATTTTATCAGTTTCTGGACTGCCCACAATATCCCGCATTTTGGCTATAGAGATATTCTCGTCGTGCATCCCCAATTCCGCCTTGGTAGAGGGAGTAAATAAAATGTTGGGCAGTTTTTCTGACTCCCGCAAGCCGGCTGGCAGTTTAAAACCGCAGACATCCGTGCTCTGTTGATAGGCCTGCCAAAATGAACCGGAAATATACCCCCGTACAATACACTCAACAGGCAACGGTTTCGCCTTCTTAACCAGCATGCTGCGGCCCCGCAGAATATCGGAGTAAGGCTGACATTCGGCGGGATACTCTTCAACCTTGGCAGTAATAAGATGATTAGGGATTATATCCTTCAAGAGGTCAAACCAGAAGAGGGACATCTTTGTAAGAATTTCGCCTTTTGAGGTAATCGGATCGTCCATCACTACATCAAAAGCCGAGATTCTATCGCTGGCCACCATGAGCAGAGCATTACCCAGGTCATACATATCACGAACCTTGCCACGATGGAGAAGGTGCAGGTCTGTAAACGTTGTTTCCATTACAGGTTTAGTCATATCAATTTTCCTATTTAAGTTCCGAATGTATTATGAGCGTAGGGGCGAACCTGTGTGTTAGCCCTTTTGTCTGTGTTCATTGTGTCATTATACAGGGCAGATACACAGGTCTGCCCTACAGTAGCTTTTCAGCTTTAGTTCATGGGCGGAGTGGCACCATTTTGCGAAGCCACGTAGGCACCACGTTTGTTGGCCATTCTCAGGCATTCATCCCAAGGCATTTTCCTTAAATATCCAGCGATCAGGGTGGCAAAAAAGGCATCACCAGCACCGACCGTATCCGCCACACGAACAGGCTCTCCCGGTGCCGTAAATATCTCATGATCAGACAGCAGCCACGCCCCTGCCCCACCCTCGGTAACAACTACAGTCTCCAGATTATAGTTACTAGCCAACTCCTTAGCAATGGCTATTTTATCCGTTTGGACGATATCAAACCACCGGCCCAGAGTCAACAACTCATCGTTATTCACCTTGACCATATCAGCGACAGTCATGGACTCAGCCACCAACTCCCTGGAGGTGAAAGGCAGTCGCAGGTTAACATCGTAAAAGAGGTAATCTGCCCGAGGCCATAAGGATCTTATCGTTTGCCGGCTTCGGCGATCGCGCTGCCCCAAGGTTCCAAAGACCATAGAAAACTTACCAGCCAATAAATCTGCAAGAGGCTCTACGACAATATTATCCCAGGCCGCTGGTGCCACAATATCAAAATTGGGTTCATTATCAGTACCGACTGTCACCAGCACCCGCCCAGTGGGGAGTCGATTGTCCTGTTGTAATCCGGCAGTAGAGAGACCCAGCTTTGCTATC
>CAYTNB010000085.1:0-11683 GCA_964439085.1 uncultured Desulfobulbia bacterium
TTATAGCCACGGAAAGGTTGAAATTGTTGAGGGTGGTAAGGTCGGATTTAACCTTAATGAAATCCATAATATCTGGATGGTCGACCCGCAAAATGGCCATATTGGCGCCTCGCCTAGTGCCTCCCTGCTTGATGGTCTCGGTGGCGCAGTCAAAAACTGACATAAATGATAGGGGGCCGCTTGATACACCTTTTGTGGAGTGAACCAGATCGTTTTCGGGTCTGATCCGGGAGAATGAAAAACCGGTGCCGCCGCCGCTTTTATGAATCAGGGCTGTTTGTTTTACCGCCTCGAAGATGCTCTCCATGGAGTCTTCCACAGGCAGGACAAAGCAGGCCGACAATTGTCCTAACTCCCGCCCAGCATTCATCAGTGTTGGCGAGTTAGGGAGAAAATCAAATTTGGCCATTATTTCATAGAAATCGTAAGCTAGGTCGGTAAGAGGTGCATTTGTGTTATAGGCAAGATCTCCGGCAGCCACAGTCTTGGCTACTCGCCATAGCATATTTTGCGGTGTTTCAATTGCTTCACCGGTGTTGTCCTTGACGAGGTAACGTTTTTTGAGGACGGTTAAGGCGTTGTCGGTAAATGCCGGTTTGGTGGCATTGGCGGGCAGAGTGATTTTGTTAGGGCTAATTTTTTTAGTCATGTAATTCTCCTGATGGTGGCTGCGGCTTGGCAATTTATCGGTTGTTGTTTTGATTTATTCTTCAGACATGGTCTTGGTATGGAGACACTAACAACGGTTGGTTCAATCATTTACTCATATGGCCTGAATTAATAACCGATACGCACTATGTTGTATGTCGGTGCTTAAGATTGCACAATATATGGTAAAAGTAAAGACTAAAATTACGGGATGTAATAAAAAAATTGTGGGATTATTAGTGCCTGGAACTGGTATAAAATAACGAATGTGTAATGTGGAAGAGTGCGAAAGTGGGCGGTAGTAAGCCTTCGACAAGCTTAGGCAAAATCGTGGGGGAAAATTCATCATCGAGGCTACTCAACAACTCCAGAGGGATGAGTTCATTGAGCAGCCTCGATCTGTGTTAACTTGGTTTGTTGAAGTGCTTTGGTTAACTTCAGTTAGTTGTAATTGCTAAGAACAATCACCTTTAGGGGAATAACTGCTTCTGTTTAGTACCATACAGATTGTTTTTTCGGAGTCTGCGCTTTGCTCCGCTTACCTGTATTTTAGAAAAGAATTTATAAGGAACTAGGTAAGCGTAGACTCCGACACCCCCTCGTGGGGTGTTAGCAACCTTCTACAGCTTTTCTTTTGGTTTCAGGCCGGACTTTTATCTTCTGGCCAGGGTGTAATTTGTCGGCGTTACTACCGCAATTCATGGTGACAATACCATCTTTTACCGTGTCCACAGTGCATTTTAATGTCGTGGCGTAGGCGAGCCCGCTTAAGGTGGTAGCAAAAAACATTGCCAAGATAATAACTGTTGTACGATTTTTAAGCTTCTTCATAATATTCTCCTATGAAATATCCCCTCGTGGGGTGTTAGCCGCCTTTGTCTTGAATAGCGGCTCTTGGTTAATTAATGTCGGCCGTGGCAGCCTTTACAATTAGTAGGACCGCTCTTAAGGCCAGCCCTATGCAATTTTTTGTGGCAGGTCCGACAGATGCCGTGAAAATACTTCTTTAAATTTTTAGGGCCTCCTTGTTTGTTTAGAGCTTCTCCCAGTCTGGCACTCGGTGAGACCGACAAAAGATCTTTTCGGTTGGTGCTGCCTGGATGGCAGGCTGCACAGGTAAATTCGTCAGTATAAGGGTTGCTGGAAAATTTGGCCTTACCTTTCAAATAAGTCTCAGCGTGTTTTTGATGACTAAAAGAATTTACATGCTTTTTGTCTTTGGCTAGCCCCGCAATATCAGGCCGGTTAACCTGGGTGTTTATATTTATGGTCGGCGGAATGTCCCTTGCCTGGGCCGCACCTCCAGTAGGCGGGCTAAATAGGACAGCTCCAAGGGCTATGCTGCATAAGAATGTTAATGAATGTTTGGGGATGGTTTTGGACATTGTCTTTTCCTCCTTTTGTTTTAAATAAGGCTATTATCAGCACTTTTGTACGCCGCCTCTACTCGTTGTTATAACCAATGTACGGCCAGGTTAGAATTTTAAGTAGAGGACATCGCCATAAATAGGGCTGGATAGGACGAGAGGTGGGTAGATGTCTAGCTGGTAAGTAGCCGATTTTATTTATTAATTCTTTTCTTGTTTTTAGAAAAGAATTAATAAGGTACTAGGTAAGCGTAGACTCCGACACCTCTTCGTGGGGTGTTAGTATTTAAACATGGAAATTGCGCTCTTATCTCTTCGCAATTAAAAAAAGCGCAGGGGGGGAACCCTGCGCTTTTGCCGAAAAACTATGAAGTTGATATGATCGGATCTATGTATTTTGTTGCTGGGGTAATCTGCGTGTATCTTTTCTGGGGGGGGGAGAAATAAAATATCGTCAAGATCGATGGCGTCGTAAAAAGTACACAAAAGGGGCATAGCAATCCGATCTACTGCGTTGTAGCAATTTTTTAGGCACGAGGCATACCATAATGTATGGTCTCGCAGCTAAAAAATCATTACGCATCGGAGTCTACGCTTAGCTACTTAGCTATCCCGAGACTTTTTACGAGACCATTAAGATTGGCTCACCTCATAATAACTCAAATTAAGTAATGAAGAATTTTACTTGGTATGGACTGGAGCATGTTACCGCTTTTGCGAGACTCTTTTGATAAACGTAATCTGTGACTGTGTTACTCAGTGATTTTGTAATAACATTATTTAAGTATGGAGTTCAGAACCCGGGCAAGATCATCCATAGAAAAGGGTTTGACTAGAGAGGCTGCAAATCCGTAGGCCTTAGGATTGGCAAGGACTGGCTCATTACCGTAGCCGCTGGCCACCAGCACCTTGGCTTCAGGATCACGCTGTAATATCTGGCGAACGGCCTCCTTGCCACCCATACCCCCGGCAATTGTCAGATCCATAAACACGGCCCGGAAAGGATTCCCTTTTTCATTTGCCATCTGGTAATGGGCTACAGCGTCTTGGCCGGTGCCTACTTGCACTGTCTTATAACCAAGAAGATTCAACATTTGACTGGCTGCTTCTCTTACCATCTTTTCGTCGTCCATGACAAGAATAGTACCCCTGCCTGTAGTGCTTGTGGGACTGTCCTTTTTTGCGGCCATGATTATTGGCTGGTCGGTGGCTGGCAGGTAGAAGGTGAAGGCTGTGCCATGGCCAAGTTTGGATATAACATGGATATAGCCACTGTGTTTATCCACAATGGAGTGGACAATAGCAAGTCCCAAGCCGCTACCGGTCTTCTTGGTGGTGAAGTATGGGTCAAATATGTTTCGGAGGCGGGCGGGCGATATTCCGCTTCCTTCATCCTGTACCGTAACTTGTAGGTAATCACCCTGTTTTAAGGGGAGGTTGTCAACATCCGTTTTGTGAAAGTTTTGGCAGCTGATGGTGATGGTTCCACCTTCTGACATGGCCTGCTTGGCATTAATAACCAGGTTTTGGATTACTTGACTGATCTGGCCGGCATCGATATCTGCCAGACTGAGATTTTCATCTAACTGGTAATTACAGCCAATATTACTGCCCCGCATAATAAAATCTGTCGTGCCCTGGATAATTTCAACCATGGAGGCCGCTGACTTAATTGGATCTCCCCCCCTCGAGAATGTGAGAAGTTGTTGAACCAGGGAGGCTGCACGGTGAGAGGCCTTATCTGCCTGATTCAGGAGCTTTACAGCTTTTTCATTGTCTTTTACTATGTACTCAGCCATATTTATATTGCCCAGAATGGCGGTGAGAATATTATTAAAATCGTGGGCAATGCCACCAGCCAGAACCCCAAGTGATTCAAGTTGGCGCTTCCTGCGCAGCTCCTCTTCCATCTTATAGGCTTTGGTGATATCTCGGAAAACCAGAACTACACCGATAATTTCGTTGTTATGGCCATGGATGGGAGCACCACTGTCGGCGATGATACGTTCGCTGCCGTCCTTGGCTACCAGGGCAGTATGATTGGCCAGTCCCACTATCAGGCCGGTTTGTAAAACCTTCTCCACTGGATTTGTGCATGGAACCCTGGTCTTTTCGTTGATGATATAAAAAACATCGGTTAATGGCAGGCCAAGAGCTTCTTCCTGCCGCCAACCAGTGAGATTCTCTGCCACTTTGTTTAACATGATTATACGGCCCTGTGCATCTGTTGAGATGACTCCGTCACCGATGGAGCGCAGGGTTACTAGCAGGAGTTCTTTTTCCGCCTCCAGGGCACGTTCAGCCTTGCGCCGTTTGGTAATATTCAGGATGTTTCCTTCTACGAAGCCGCCATCTTGCCCGTGCACAATATGGGCGGATATTTGAACCCAAATGGTGCCGTTCTGGCACTTAAATTGAGTTGTGAAATTGTCCACCGGGCCGTCTTTAAGTTGTGTCAGGAGAATATGGCGCTGGTTGGGGTCGGCAAACAATTGTTGGGCTGCGTCAGAAATATTGGCAATCAACTCGGTTGGTGAAGCATATCCCAGCATTGTTGCCAACGCCTTATTACAGTCGATAAATTGTCCTGAGAGGCTGACCTGGTAAATACCGCAGGCTGAATTGTTAAATATATTGCGGTAGCGAGTCTCTGCCTGATGTAATTCCTGGATCTTGGCCTCTACCATTTCTTCAAGATTCGCCTGGTAAACGGCAATTTTTTCTCTGTAATGGTGACGTTGAATGGCTCCTGCCAGGATATGGGCGGCGTTGGTTATGAAACCAAGTTGTTCTTCTGTTAAGTCGGCATGGTTTGGAATAAGAAGACAGAGAATGCCCATCAATTGATTGTTGCTCCTGAGAGGCAGGCAGCAATGAGCATGCACTGCGGCGTTCTCGTGCATTTCTTTATGACGAAGGTCTGTACTTGAGCTGATCACAGGCTCTTTTCCCAGTGCGGCAATTCCGCATAGGCAGTTACCGAAACTAACTTTCTGGCAATTGTCTCTTTGTTCCGCACTGAAGTTTTGGTGAGCGGCGAGGGTTAATGTATTGCCTGCCTTGTTTGGCAGGAATATACATCCCTTATTTTCGATATTTAAAAAATCTACAGCCAGGAGTATTTCAAGGGCTGCATTAAGTAAGTCATCACTGGGCGGTTCTCGAAGAGAAAGACGCAAAATGGAGTTTAATGCACTGCGCCTCTGGGATTCAAAATAGGCATCCCGGCTGCGGTCTTCCAGCATCTCTTCAAGTATTTGGACCTTATGCTTCAGGCGAGATATTTTTTTGTCTGATTGATTCATTTTTTTCTCGGGGGGGCGGTAAGATGGACTAGAATTTTATGGTGAATTCCCAAACTTTTTGCTCTGCTTTTTTGCTCATAAGCTCCAGGGGAACCTTATAGTAATCACCCAAGCCCTGCAATAGGCCTTCTACCATATATTTTAGATTTCTGTTTGATGAGTAGTTCAAAACTGCGTGATTCTTGTCAATGTTGTAGTAAGAGAACCGGGGAGTCTCAGCATCTTTATAGAGTTTTCTAATCTCTGTTTGATGTATCATGCCGATGAATTTAAGAAAATCTTGCGGGTGTTGGAATGGTGCAAAAAAGGCTGGGTATCGCTGGGCAATTTCGGGCAGAGAAAACCGCCCAAATTGGCATAGTAACTTTTTTTTACTTGTTTTAAGACGAACGGCTGATTTAGCTACTATCTCTTCGAAATCGTGGTCAGAGTATGTGCCAGGTCCTACAATGTCCAGGGGGATTTCTGTTTCAAGGTGGCATTTGTCGACTATTTCCTCCCAGGCGTCTTCATATAACTGGTTGTTTATATAGTCTTCCAATAGATTGAAAATTATTCCCTTCATAGTCTTTGACCGATTACTAAATGGGTTTAATTGGTATAACTACACTTAAATGTGTAGAAAAACACATAATGTATATGTACTGTAAATAATTTTTGGTTAAATAAAAAGGATATTGTAAGATGTAGTATTGTTGGAGCTGGTCATAAAACGATAAGCGTTGCCAGGACTTTTTGTAATTCGTTAATCTGGTATGGCTTGGCCAGAGATTGCCGAAAACCGTAATCGGCGTATTCGGTCATGACTGCGTCGGATGAGTAGCCGCTGGCGGCAATTATTATGGCTGCTGGATCAATTTTTAGGATCTCCTGAGCCGCTGCTACCCCGCCCATGCTGCCTGGCACAACCAAATCCATTATTACGGCAGAAAACGGTTTGCCTGCCTCTTCTGCCTCTTTAAAAAATTTAATTGCTTCCAACCCATCTTGTGCCGTTACCACTTGGCAGCCAAGATTAGTCAGCATCTGTTCGGTAACTTCTCGGACAATCTGTTCATCATCCATGACCAAAATCTTGTGGATTGAGGACCTCGACATAGGTTGGCTAGCAGTTTGGGGCGGGCTTGGCTCGAAGGTGCCTGGTTCATTAACTGCCTTCAGATAAAAATAGAAGAAAGCCCCGCCAGCTGGATTGGGCTCGAAGTTTATCCAGCCTCCGTGTTTTGAGATGATGGAGTTACAGATTGAAAGACCAAGCCCCTGGCCCTTTTTGGTACCACGCTCTTTGGTGGAAAAATATGGATCAAATATGCGGCCAGCTATATCCTGGTTGATCCCTTTTCCATGGTCTGAAATGCCAATTTTTATGTATTTGCCGGGGGGCATGTAAGGATTTGCAAGTTCGTCTATATCAACATCCTGGGCTGACAAGGTAATTGTGCCGCCTGCAGGCATGGCTTCAGATGCGTTCTGTAGCAGGCCCTGCATCACCTGACTAATTTGATTGGTGTCAATGCTGATTGGCGGCAGCGTTTCAGTAATATCAAAATCAAGGGTACAATTGGAACCGCTGAGATAGAGGGGGCAGGTAGATGTGAAAAAATTCTTGAGGTCAACTACTCTTTTGATGGGAGTGCCGCCAAGAGAAAAGGTGAGCAATTGCTTGGTAAGTTGCACTGCCTTATGCAGGGCCTTATCGGCGCAGCAGAGAAAACCATATGCATTGCTATTTTTGTCTGTGCTGAGCCTGGCGAGATCGAGATTCCCCATAACCGCCGTGTGTAGATTGTTATAGTCGTGGGCGATTCCGGCGGCTAGATCACCGATCGATTCGAGCTTCTCCAGCCGGGTTAGGGTTTCTCTGTCCCTTTTGCTGTGCTTTATGTAAGTTTGCAGGGATTCGGCCATTTGGTTGAACATTCGAGCCAATAGGCTGATTTCAGACTTGTCGGCGACAATTATGCGGTGTGCAAGATTGCCATTGCCGATATTGCCAGCTCCTTCAGTTAGAATGTCCATGGCTCGGCTCAGTTTTCTGGAATAAGCGAGGGTAATAATAATGGTTAGAATTGAGAGGAGAATGGAAACTCCTAACAGTCTCAGTTTCATGTATCTAATGTCATTATTTACTTGGTTCATGGACATTCCAACATGAACGCAGCCCGCTTTGCCACCGAGGATTGGGGAGTATAAATCTTTTACTTCGCCTTCTTCAGTGAGGAGCATTCTGCTGCCAGGTTTCCCTCCTTTACAGCCAAGTTCATTTTTTTTTAGGGCCGATTTAAGGTCGGCAGGAAAACCGCCGACAAAGGAGTGGGCCAAGATTCTATCACCTGACGGGTCAACTACGAAAGTGTAACGAATATCATCATCGCCTTTCAGGGTATGGGCTACCAGCATCTGCAGGCTGGCATAATTCTCTGCAAGGATGAAGTCTGGCGCATTTGCGGCGAGATTTTCTACAAAAGCCATACCTTTCTGTTCATGCTCGGCACGTAGATGGACGGCTATCGTTAGGTCTATGTAAATGACCATGGTTACGGTCGTGAGCACGATGACGCTCAAATTCAACATAGACATTTTGCCTATCATGCTTTTGGGGATTATTTTGCCGAGAAACTTTTTCAAATTAGTCCCCGCCTGCCAGGGCTTTGATCATTTTTCTGATAGATTCGTAACTACTGTCGTCAGCCGGGATGAATTTGTCAATGAATAATTTTTTCAAAATTTTAGCACCTTTAGGATCATTGTGAAGATTTAGCAGGAGTATTCGCAATTTGTTTTTGAGGTTCTTGTCAATTCTACTTCCCACCACAAATGGTGGAAGACCGTAAGGCCTTGATTTCGCGATGATCCTGGTTTCAGCGGTGAGCTTGGCGTTCTTTCTGCTGACGTATTGCCAGATTCGGCTATCGACGGCGGCACCATCTACCAGTCCGTAGGCGACCATTTCGATGGAGCGGTCATGGCTGTGGGTGAAGATGTAACTGGCGAAGAATGAATCAATATCTGAGCCTAATTGCTTAATCATAAAAGTTGGGGCGAGTTTACCTGAACTACACATGGGGTCGGCGAAGGCGAAGCGTTTACCTCGCAAACCCGAGAGGGAGGTCACCTCGCTCTGACGTGGTACTATTATGTAACTGTAGTAGACCGATGCGCCGTTTACTATTGGGACAACAAGGGCTTCCATGCCGAAATTCGCTTTACCTGCGACGTAAGCACCGCTACAGACAAAGGCGGCATCAATCTTGTTGTCATTCACGAGATTATTGACTTCCTTGTATGTTGAGCGTTGTACTAATTCCACTGGTCTTGCCAGTTTGGTGGAGATGTAGTCCAGCAGTTCTTTGTATAATGAAAATGCTGCGACTGGTGATATCATTCCCGAGATAGCAATTCTTATTGGTTTCGGTTTGCTGGTTGATGAATTGATCTGCCTGGGAGAAACCTTATCCATTTTGGTGAGGGAAACCTTGATGGGCTCATCTTTGTGCTTTCCGCAACCTGTGATTAGAGTTGCGAATATTAGGCAAACCAGCAATGGCCACCGTATAAGGCTGTAAGTTCTATTTTTATATAGCACTGGTATAAACTCCCAATTGTTTTATAAGGTCATCGGATGAAATATGGTATTCCTTAATTAATTTTTGCTCAAGATTATCGTTAAAGGCGTAAATACCGCCAGGCAACTCGGGTCGGAAAAGGTGGAGTGGCGCTTGCCCCGCTGTACCAGGCAGGCTAATGTCCAAACCAAAACCGACCACCCACTTGTCTGGCACCAAACAACCGCACAGGGCTTCGCACTGGGCTAATGTCTGGTTAACCTTCGGTGTTCTCAGCCTCTCCTTTTCCAGCATAAAAAAGGCTTTGATCGCTGGTGCATTCAGCTTGGCAAGATATTTTGTTATTAGCCAATGAATGGTGTTCCCCATGTCCAGTAAGTCATCCAGAACAACAACCGTGTCAAAGTCAGCTAGATTACGAATCTCCCCTTTTGCGTTGTGAAGAGGCTGAATAATCTTATGCCCATTGGCTTGGCTGCCGTTGGTATAGCTGCATACTTTAAGTGCCGCAACCTCATAGGCTTGTGCTGGGAAGTTTCTTTGAAGGCAGAGAATGACTTGACCACTGAATGGACGGGCTCCCTCTAAAACTTGTACGAGTAAAATTTTTCGGTTAGAAAAACGGTTGGCAATCTCTTCCGCAATCCTGGCGCAGATGGTATTAATTTCCGCTTTGCTGACAATCCCGCCAATAAACAAGGCCTGACTGCCGCCATGATCAAAAGATATAGTTCGGGGGTAAGATTTACCCTTGGTCTGGAACGTGTCATCGCCGACAAGAAGAGGGAACTCCACGCCATGGCGCAGGACAGCGGGGGTGTCGATAATATAAGCTGGCACTGATTGATGTAATCGCTAAACCATTATTTTTTGTGCCATTTCCCGTTGGGACTTTGGAGCCAAAAACCTGGTCTTGCCCTTTTTCTAATTTGCAGGGCGCGGCGTTGCCCAACCAAAGCCACGTTGGTACCCTGCTGTTTGGCAATGGCTGTATATACCTTTTTACGGTCATTATTTTCAGCTTTAATCAGCTCACTGTCGTTTGTTGCCTGGCCAACAAAGGCAAGGAAACCGGCACTATTTTCGCCGATAACGCCCTCTGCTTTAAGCTTATTTATTTCAGGCAATCTAGCCTTCATTTGGGCCATAATAGCTTTGCCGCTACCCGCCTGGGCATTCATAGCGCAGAATAATATTGCCAATATGGCGATTGATATGATTTTACCTATTTTTTGTGCTTTCATGATGATTCTCCTCCGCATATGATCGAGTCATACTGCTATTTGACATTATCCAGATCGCCGAAAAAATTATCCAGGGCCTTGTCAACCTTGACATTAATGTCGATGGTTATATGGATTGGTTTTATTTCTATAGGTTGCAAAGAAACGGTACTGTTACTTTCTATGTTGTGATAGGTACTGCAACTTGAGAGTGCTGCCAGTAAGAGGCAGAAAAAAATACTCTTCATGATTCCTCCAGTTCTGAAGCTAGAAGATGGAGCGCAATCTGTTGCGCCGATAAGTCTTCTGGCAAATATTATGTGGCTAGTTTAAGCATAAAACCACTTAATTGGTTAATTGTTTGATAGATTTAGCATAGTGTAAAATCTGATCAAGTGGAAGTCTGAAATTTACATCCAGTTTAATCCCCTGGAAGTTGGAACCAGGATTCTTGGCATTAACCCTGACAAAACCACCGAACGACTTTTTATAGACAAAGGGTAGGGGCGATGCTGGTTTACCGTCTATTTGCAGGTGCATAAGTAAATCATCTCCATCGCCGCTTAAATCTATGCTGGTCCAGTCGTATGAAAAATTTTTCAGGGCCTCGCGGGCTAGATCAATTTGGGCGAATTGTGGAGTGCCTGGTGTAATTCCTGCCGTGAGCCGCTGGGTGTTGTGTAGCTTTATTGTGCCGCCCGTGCCTGGGGTGGAGTAGAGGAAACCATCCTGTGGGATGAGGCGGCCTCCACTTATTTTTATAGAAATTTTACCGGTGACCCGCCCCTCTCCACTCGCATTGGCGGCCCCAAATTGTTCCAGGAGTTGGGCGACATTCAAACGGTCACAATAGATGGTTAAATCATAATCCTTAACTTTGGGAGAGAAGCGCATAGCCTGGGTGTAAATATGTCCGTTACACCACTTGGCGCTGCTTTTTTCCAGTAAAATTGAGTCTGGTGACTCGATTTGAAATTCAAGTAGACCGTCTTTGACGGTTATATCACCGAATTTTAATTGTTTGAAGGTGAAACGGCCCGGTTTGCTCCTTAGATTTGGCTCTGGGAAGGTCAATGCCAAATCGCCGCCTTGTAAGCTGAAACCATTTTCTCCCAGCAAGGTAATATTATGGAGAGCGCCAGTGAGATTCGCATGGAAGAGATTGGATCGGTAGCTGCCACCGCCATTAAGTTTAATATCCGTGGCAATGGTATAGCCCGTCAATTTTGGAGTAAATTGGCTTAAATTAAGGTCGCTGAATGTGGAACGGACATTTCTAAAATGAAAATTAGCCGCTGTTAGTGGGCCGGATAAATCAACGTTGCCATCAATCGCAAAGCGAAGGCCGTTCAGTAGGGCACTATCATAATTTCCGGTAAAATTAAAACCATTTTTATTTTGGGATAGAACAAAGGCTACGGCGCCAAGATCCAAATCCTGCCAGCGCAGGCCTTTAATAACAACTTTCCCTGGTTTAGCTGGTTTATAGGGCCAACGCATGGGAAGATCGCCATTTATCTCAGCGATATTAAGATCCTTAATTTGGCCGAGACCAGTGAAGGTCGTTTGCAGCC
>CAYTNB010000086.1:0-11553 GCA_964439085.1 uncultured Desulfobulbia bacterium
ACAGGTAAGCGGAGCGAAGCGTAGACTCCGAGAAAACAATCTGTAAGGTACTAAAGATCAGTGGCATTCTTGGATAAAATGATTTCCTTCAATAAAGAAGAGATAGGGGTTACAGCGGTGGGCCCGTTCCCGATTCACACGGGATTCCCATTTTAAGCTTTTTACTGACACCTGATGTGATTGGATATTTAACCTGAAATGCCATGCTTGTCAAACAAGGAATCAGGTGATTTTATTCGTCACTACTCAGCAAGGTAAGCTATGCCCCACCATTTATCTTACCAAAAGCAGGACCATGAAAAAAATTCTAAAATCTCTTTTCTCAGAAAAATTTCATCTTTATCTTTTCGCTCGGCCTTGCTGATTAAGTTCTCAGTTTATTTGGCTGTAGTTCTTTCAAAGACTTATCGTAGCATTTTTGACAATAGGTATGGGTAACCTTTGCTGAAGTTTTTTCAGTAATGAACTCACCTGATCTCATCCATACACCTTCGCCTTGTTTTACTCCTCTGTCGTCACGGATATCTCCACAGACACAACAAACAGGCAAGATTTCCTCATATAGTATAATTTTTTGAAAGGCTTCCTGCTTTTCAAGACACCGTTCAATGCGGATAACAAGTTCTTCTAGTTCGCAAGGTTTCAATAAATAGTCATCTGCTCCCAGCCTCAATGCATTAATTGCTGAGGTCATGTCACCGTAGCCGGTGAGAAGAATGACAACGGTAAACGGGTTTATCAATTTGGCTTCTTGCAATACCTGAATACCATTTGGGCCAGGCATTGAAAGATCTGTAATGATCACATCAAACTTCTTGCTCTGCAGCAACGTGATCGCATCTTCACCGCTGGGCGCTGTCGCAACCGTAAAATTCCTATGGTTAAGATCTGTTCCTAACGATTTGAGAATGATTTCTTCGTCATCAACGAGCAGAACTGACTTCTTTTTCATTTTGGTCCTCTTTCAATCGGCAGGGATACAGTAAAAGTGGCTCCTTTACCAATTTCGCTTTCCACGTCAATATTGCCGCCATGCTCTTGAACGATTCCATAGCTTATCGACAAGCCGAGACCGATGCCTTTCATTCCTGGTTTGGTAGTAAAAAATGGTTCAAAAACATGTCCCAAATTCTCAGTCTTGATGCCTTGGCCATTGTCTTGGATCTGAATGGCAATGTTGCCTTTTGAAACTTTGGTATTGATTGTAATCGTGCCACCACCCTCACAGGCAGATGAGGCATTATTCAGGAGGTTTAATAATACCTGCTTAACTTGGTCGGCGACCGCTTTGATTAACGGCATTTCCTCCGCATAATTGGTTACAACTGTTATTCCTCTACCCTCATATTCTTTTTTGCTCAGCAGCAGGATACTGTCTATGGTGTCATGCATATTTATGGGAGCAACTCGGCCAGAGGATGGACGGTTGAAGTCCTGCAAACTTTTTATAAGATCCCTCATCCGGTTGCATTCATTGATTGCCATGTCTACTAATTTCGCATCGTCCCCGCTTAAGGATGCTCTTCGTTTTACCCCCTTAATAACGCTCATCACACCTTGGAGCGGATTGTTGAACTCATGGGCTATGGAGGCGGATAATCCGCCGATGGCCGAAAGCTTTTCGGCATGGAGCAGCTGCGCCTCGGTGCTGCGGTGGATGATGTCCTCTTCTTTTCTGCATTGGAGTTCGTGAAGAAGTTGCTCTGTAGTTTCCTTCAATTTGGCGTTCTTATGCTCAAGCTCCAGCAGCAGGTTTTTGTTAGTTTTGATCATGCTATAGGTATGAAGAGCATTTTTAAGAAGCATCCGTAGATTGTTATATTCCCAGGGCTTCAGGACATATTGGTAGATGTGGCCTATATTCACAGCCCGCATGAGTTCGTTAAAGTCGCTAAAAGCCGTCAGGATTATCCGCACCGGATCAGGATCGGCCTGGAAAATCTGGCTCATAAGTTCAACTCCACTCATATCTGGCATTCGATTGTCGGTAACAACCACGGCTAGACCTTTATCGACATGCTCATTGAAGAGAGTATAAGCCTCTTTCCCGGATAAGGCGGTAAGTACTTCGAATTCATCTTCAAAATTTATTCTGAAAATATTGAGATTGATCGGTTCGTCATCCACATAGAGAATTTTTTTCTTGTCCATTTCGTTTTCCGTATTCGTAAGCCAAATATCTGATTGCGTCATTCTTCGCCTTCTGCGTCAAAACGGCAGCGTGATTTCAAACGTTGTACCCTCTCCAGGTTTGCTGTTTATATCTATCTTGCCGCCATGCCGGTTAATGATGGTATATGAGATACTGAGTCCCAGCCCGGTTCCCTCCCCTATCTTTTTCGTGGTATAAAACGGGTCGAACAGCTTGTCAATCCGTTCTGGCGGTATGCCATCCCCTGTGTCTGAAATTGCTATGTGTATTCTTTTTTTGTCGTGGAAGGTCATCACTGTGATAGTGCCACTGTCGTGAATCGCCTGGGCGGCGTTCAGCAGCAGGTTCATAAATACCTGGTTGAGCTGGCCTATATTACAGGAGATTTTAGGAAGATCCAGTGCGAATTCCTCTTTGATCACAATTACCTTACCATATTTGCTCCGGACTATCCCTATTGCAGCAGTAAGTCCTTTATGAATATCTTCCTCGCTGAAGTCATCTGGGTTATTATAGTTGAAAACTCCCAAGTTGTGGGTCAGAGCAGAGATGCGGCTGGCTCCTTCCTGGATATTGTCCAGCAAAACCCTGTTTTGCTTATTAATAGTCTGTTCGTTCTCGCTCCCAGTTGTGGTCTGTTTGCTTATGCTTTTCATGTTCTGGTTCAAGCGTGGTATTGAACCAGTAATGAAGTTTAGGGAGTTGTTGATTTCATGGGAGAGACCGCCTACCAATTGTCCGAGAGCAGCCATTTTTTCTGATTGGATTAAATGATTCTGGGTGAGCTTTAATTTCCTCAGGGTATCAGTCAAGTCCGTATTTGTTTTTCCCAGGGTTACTGTCTGCTGCGCAAGTGCGATGTTGCTCTTGACAAGCTCGGTTGTTCTTTCCCGAATTTTATCCTCAAGGTTTGCTTTCAATTCCGATATTGTATGATAGGATTCCTTGATGATTTCAATCATCTTACTAAAATCAACAAGTACGTCTGTCTGAGTGTTTTTGGGATCATCAGGCATATGTTTAACGATTTCCAGGGCCAGATCCTTTAATGGTTTTGTCATTCTCTGAACCAACAGAAAGATACATATACTGCTAAGCAGGACTGCTACCAAGGTTGCGAGCAAATTATGTAGTAAGATATTGTTGGCCTTTGCTTCAAACTCGTCTGTGCTGATTAGTAAAGCAACGTAGCCAATAGGTTCCTGGCTGCCATTTTGTTGCGAAGCTAAATCTGTTAAAGTTCCCTTGAAAAATAGATCGTCAGCACTATACGTTTGGCCTGGAAAAATCGCTTGGCCAAAAACAATATTAGAAGTCCCATAATGGGCAGTAGTAGTCTTGGGAGACTTTGATATCTGCTTATACACCGTCCGGCTGGAAGGCATCTGCTCTGCCCTGATTTGATCATCTCCCAAACTTACCAGGGGAGTACCTTCCCAGTCATAGATAAAGACTTTCTGACAGTGCTCATCCCGGTAAAAAATATTTGCTGTTTCCTGAAGATTCTTCTTGTCGGCGATAAACACGCCAAGACGGCTGCTGTCAGCCAGCAAATTGGTTAAACTATTTCCTCGTTTCACAAGGTTATTTTGGAGTTCATGCCGTGTCTTACTATAAAAGTAATAATTTAGCGCCAGGGTCGTGCAGAGTGTTACTCCGACAAAAACCATAATTAACCGCAGGCTGAAACTACTCTTTATATGTTGAAAAAACTCTATCCTCATAACGTCTGTTGGCTTTTATGCGTACTACATAGGAGGGGCGGTCTCAAAACCGAGTTTATGCAGAATTCGCTGATTGATCTGTACAGTAATGGTCTGACTGGTTTCCGGTGGCATTTCTGCAATATTTTTACCCCCTAGCAGTCGTAGCACCATATGCCCAGCCTGTTGGCCCATGGCCTCAGGTGTTGAATATATTGCCAGCGAGGCCCCGTGCTTTAAGTATTGAGGGGCAAAGGCTATTAGTGGTTTATTTTTATTTAGGGAGTATAACGAAAAAATGTCGAGATTTGCGGAGGTCACGACGGTTGTGTCTGGCACTAGAAGCACTGCCTGAACCGAGGTGCCGAGTTCAGCAAGTGCGGCATTCACAGCCTTTGCCAGCGCAACCCTTTTTGTCAGCAGGGTAAGAGAGGTATTTTTTTTTGCCGAAGACTCAAGAGAAGCAATTTGATCGGCACTATTAGCTGGGTTGTAAATGATCCCGATATTTTTGATGGACGGTAACAGTGCAATAATGGCGGCAAGCTGTTTTCCTGGATCTACAGTCAGGCTAACCCCGGTAATATTAGTCTTGCCCTGGATAATTTTTTCAGGGTTAGCCGCCATTAGATAAACAATGGGTAGAGTAATGTCAGCCACAGCGGCCAAGGCTTTGGAACCCACCGCAA
Source organism: uncultured Desulfobulbia bacterium (assembly GCA_964439085.1). Lineage (GTDB taxonomy): Bacteria > Desulfobacterota > Desulfobulbia > Desulfobulbales > VMSU01 > JAADIV01. The sequence continues at coordinate 4,545 of CAYTNB010000086.1, forward strand.
CAATTATTTGTCCTTGTTGATCTCTAATTTTTCTATTAAATATATTATTACCTTTTATTGATCCAGCGTAAAAAACTTCACTTTCCACCCGCTGGATGGTCTTAACTTCCAGGTAGGATGTGTTGCCCAAAACCTGGTTAAGGCCGTCAATGGCCTGCTGATAGGGCTTAATCGGTAAGCTGTTGACAATAAGCACTTCTTCGGCATAAGCTTGCCAGGGCAAAACAACTGCCAGCCAGCAGAGAACAGCTAAGGTTATGAGTTTTAAAGTTCGTAACATTAGGGTGAAAGAAAGGGGCGGCTCCTGGTCATTAAAAAAAATTGTTTTATTACGTACAATACTGGTAAAAACATATTATTCTTATGATCGATATCATAAATCTACGCATTTTACTATAAAAATATGGAGAATATCATGAAATTGACAACTCATTCATTGCTCGTGGTTGTTCTGTGTGCCAGTGTGCTATGTAGTGCCTCTCTTTATGCCAAAGAGAGGGGTGAACTGTCACTATTTTTCGATGATGCTGAAATGGTCGAGGTCGGTAACCGCTACCCCAAGCCGCTCTCGCAGGTCGCAGAGCAGGTAACCGTATATACTGCCGAAGACATTGAGCGCTCTCATGTTCACACCATCGGTCAGTTTCTGGCTGAAGTCCCAGGTCTTTTTATAGAATTTGTCTCTCCAGATATTGGCCAGGTTGCCAACATCAACTCACTGGGCTCAAGAAATTACCATACCCTGGTATTGGTAGACGGAGTGCGCCAGAATATTGGTGCCAATGGCACACCTCTTATCAATGGACTTGCGCCGTCAATTGTCAAAAAAATCGAAATTATCAAAGGGCCCGCCTCATCAGCGTGGGGATCATCTCTGGGCGGCGTGATCAATATCATCACCAAGGAAACAGGAGATACTACCAGCCCCACTGGCATGGTTACTGTCAGTGGGGGGGAGGGGCCGTACCATGGTGTGAACGGTGACGTACGGGGGAAGTTTGCCAAATTAGGGTATTATTTCAATTTTGATCATATTGACTCAGATGGTCTCTGGAGGAATCGCTACACCAGAAAAGAAGCCTTTTACGGTAAATTTAAACTGGCCCTGGCCCATGATATCAAGTTGGGTCTCACATATTCGGACAGCTTTCCTCGCTATAAGTCCATGGAATGGCCGGCTAATAACAGACAGGAACACATCCGTAATCGCAACCGTTTTGGCTCCCTGAGTCTTGATGCCCCTTTTGCTCAAAGCTTTCATCTGCATGTGGACTTAAATCGTTTTGTGAGTGATTTCACGAGAGAGCAGCATGATTTAGGCACCAATGCCAATTTATGGAACGAGGAGTGGGATGGGACTGCGACAGATGGTTCTGTGCGAATTTCCTGGGCAGGCAAGAAACACTCGGCTGTACTTGGCGCAGAAACCAGGCGCAGCACATTGGATTATATTGTCGATGTGTGGCCGGGGCCATCACGCACACTTTATCCTACGGCCCTGGAAGACCAGCACAGTGTGTATACCAATGCTGCGCTTAATTTTGGCGATTTGACTCTAACTCCAAGTATTCGCTATGATATTAACTCTAACAGCTCTGAGATAGTCAGTCCGAGCCTTGGCGCTGTTTACCGGCTTAACATGTACACCAATGTCCGAGCAACCGTGGCCCGCGGCTTTTCGGCCCCTTATCTTTTTTTGCTGTATAGCCCTTACGGCGGTAACCGCTCCCTTGCCAAGGAGGTGATCTTGAGTTATCAGGCTGGAATTGAAACCAATTATTTCGAATATTTACATATTACCGCTACTATCTTCCATCACCGGGTCGAAGATGCCTGGGATGTAAGCAATTACGCCAATAACGGCAGAATTCGCCGTGTTGGCGGTGAATTTTATATTGAAACTCTGCCTTGGCATAAGTTGACCTTCAAAGCATCCTTTGCTGTTACCTCAGAAGATGGCAAGGGTTATAATAACGAAAAAACCTATGGCTCTAGCCTGGGGCTGCTCTTTGATGATCCTAAACTTTGCCGGGTCAAGTTAAATGGCCGGTATGTCAAGTGGAACAAGTTCATAATAAGTGATACCCCAGGTACCTATGACGATTTTGTTTGGGATATTGTGGTCGATAAGGAGATAATGGCCAGAGAAAACTACCGTGCCGAGGTCTTTATGAGTGTTCACAATATATTTAATGCCTCTCAGGCCTGGGATGTGGATTACGATATCCCCCAACGTTGGGTGGAAGGCGGCCTAACTGTCCATTTTTAGAAATAGTTTAACAGGGCATGTCGGCTAATTTTTTAATACTCGACATTAATACTTGACAAAACTTGCTCCATTGTAGTAGCATTCTTACAGGTGAGTTCTTTTACTATTAATTACTTGATAAAGGAGACTGTATGAAAAAGAAAACTGTTGTACTCGACAAAGGCCTTACTCTGGAAAAAATAGCTAAAAATATGGCTTGTTGCACAGGACCAAGTGCAAATAAATAAATCTTAAAAAGGGGAGCTTTTGCTTCCCTTTTTTTATGTCTTTTTCCCCCTGTCCAATTTCATGAAACCATCAAAATATCTCCTTACCCTGCCAAGTACGACGCATGCAGGTTACAACCTGCTTTTTTCAACGAAAATGGCATCACTCTGTCTAGTTGATCAGGAAGAAGCCGCACAGCTTGAGGCGGGGCTGCTGCCGGATGATTTTTCCAACCTGGAAGAACTTGGCTTGCTGGTGGCCGATCTGGAACAGGAAAAACGACAGGTTTTTGACTATTACAATGAGTTGAATCGGCTCAACCAAAAGCTTGCAATTGATGTGGTGCTGGGCATGGCCTGTAATTTTGATTGCCTCTATTGTTATGAAGGTACCCTAAAAGGCAAGGCAGCCATGGATGAGGCAACGGCAGGACAACTCATAGTCTTTGCCAAAAACCAGTTTACCAGCGGCATGGAGGCCATGCACCTGACCTTTTATGGAGGCGAGACTCTGCTCTACACCGAACAATTGAAAAATATTGCCGCCCCCTTACAAGAATTTTGTCACCAAAAAAATGCCGGGTTCAGCTTTACCATAGTGACTAATGGTTCATTACTTAACCCCAAAATGGTCAAGGAATTAACCGCCTTGGGGTTGGATTATGTTAAGGTGACTCTTGATGGCCCCCCAGAAACCCACAATAAATTCCGGCCCTTTAAAAACGGTGACCCCAGTTTTGATATAATTGTTGATAATCTCCTTGCCCTTAAGGGGTTGGTACAAATTGGTCTGGGCGGTAATTATACAAAGTACAATTATGCAGTATTCCCCGAGGTGCTTGACATAATAGTCGAACGAGGGTTAAGCCCGAATGATTTTGCGCTGGTCACCTTTAATATTGCTATTGCTGTGCAGGATGAATTTGCTAATCCAGAGTTTGGCGGGGGGTGCGCTTCCATTGCCGAACCATGGCTTGCCGAGGCCCATCTGTATATTCGGGAAGAATGCATGAAACGCAGTTTTAACGTGCCCAAAATCACTCCCGAGGTATGTGCCATCCACATTGATAAGGTGTTTTCGGTTAACTATGACGGCACTTTGTACAAATGTCTGCCATTTGCCGGGCGGGATCAGTTCAAGGCTGGTGACATCTGGAGCGGGCCTGCCAACATCTCGCAAATCTACCACCTGGATCATTGGCAAAAAGAAGAGAAATGTTGCGACTGCGTTTACCTACCCCTCTGTTACGGTGGTTGCCGTTATATGGAATATCAGCGTTCTGCCACCTTGAAAAAGGTGGACTGTAAAAAAGAGTTCTATGATGCAACCCTGGCTCAAGCCCTTAATTTGGACGTCCAGTACAGGTACTCTGCCAAATAATTGAGCTTTACTAATTTTGCCCCTCTTGTTGTTTCAGGCTTGTAAGTATAATTCCCAGATTTGTAGAATAAATGGTGGGTTTGGGTTGCTTTGCTGAGTAGTTTAAAAAGCGGAAATCTTCAGATGCTCACCATCTCCACTCATTTTAGCCTTCTCGACATACTTCCAATGCTTCGAAGAAAATATTAGTGAAGATGGGGCACCCTTGGATAGTTACAAAAAAGTGTTGTCTAGACCTCGAAATTCCCAAAAATCTTGGCCATTAAACCTCATTTAAGGTCACAAGTTTCAAGGCATGAGTTAAACATTTAGTCACGCAGGCTGGCTTAAGTCCTGCGTCAACCCGATCCAGACAATAGTCACACTTAATGGCTTTACCTGACTCAGGGTTTAGCTGCGGAATGGTCCAGGGACAGGCACCAGCGCAAGCCATACAACCAATACATTTTTCTTGATCAATGTAGACTATACCGTCTGTGCGCTTAATCATGGCTTTGGTTGGGCAAATCGGTACACAGAATGGATCTTCACAGTGATAACATGATCGGAAAGTAAACTCAGTCTTTGGTACACCGCGTACGGATTTTAATGGATCATGAGAAATTTCGCATAAAATTGGGCCTACCGGCAATTTTTTATTTGCCTTGCAGTGAATTTCGCAGCCATGACAACCGATACAACGTTTAGCATTTAAATAGATGAGATACTTGTTCATAATTCAACCCTCCTTCTGGGATTACGAACGCTGCGGCGCACCGTGATAAACGTTTCGCAAAGATTAATGGCACCGCCAGCCTTGTCCCAATCATCCAATTTACCAATCATTAATTTTTGGTCACTCATGCCAGCGTGATAAGCCCTGGACTGTAAAGGTACCTGGCGGCCAAAGCCATGCACGGTATAGACGCACTCCGGATGAATAAACTCAGTAATATGGGCCCGGACTGTACTAGCGGCGCAGCCATCTTCGGTAACAATATCCACCAAGTCTTGTTCACTTATTCCAAGTTTTTCCGCCGACCGTTTATTTATCCACAGGGTATTTTTCGGCATTAATTCATTAAGCAAGGGGTTGTTGATGGTGTGCCCATGCGTATGAACTGCGGAACGGCCATACACAAGGCGAAACATACCTTGAGGTGGTTTATCTGGACTCTTGTAAGGTCGTAGTGAATCAAGACCAGCATCGGTAAGCTTTTTGCTTATAATCTCGATCTTGCCGGAAGGGGTTTTAAACTGACCATCGAGATTTTTGGGATCATACCAGATCGCTTTGTCTGTTAATGGTACAAAGCCTTTTTTATCAAAATCACTGATTTTAAAGCCGGTTGGCTCAAGTTGCCAGGCCCATAATTCTTCAATCGTTTTATAAGGGAAGTATTCTGAAATATCCAGACGATCAGCCAATTGGTGGAAAATTTCCCAGGCCGGTTTGGTATCGTAAGACGGTTCAACCGCCTGGCGCCGAACTGCTAGGCGAGGTTTTAGACCTTTTTGGACGCAAATGGCATTGTCTCTTTCCAGATAGGTAGATTCCGGTAGAATTACGTCGGCATACCAGGCAAACTCACTAAAATGCGTATCAATCGCAACCAGAAGATCACAGTGATCAAAGGCCAATTTTTGTTGCTGTGGATCGGGCATGCAGGTAAAAGGGTCATGGCGCATAGCTATCCAGGCCTTAACCGGATAAGGATCCTCACTGATCATGGCAGGAAAAAATAAATGTGCTAATCCCGGCCCCTTATCAAAATGTTTATACTTCCAGCCTACGCCGTCCGCTCTCTTGATATCAGGTTTGGGGCAATCAAAATTACGGATATTTTTTATACCGCAATCGCTTGGCCCCTTAGGAATAAAGAGTCCACCTTTTTGCTCTATATTACCCATCAGAACATTCAGTATATGCAGAGCCCGGCTGACATAAAAAGAATCTTTGTAGCGGGACAAGTTCCAGCCCGGGTGGAAGATGACTTTGGGGAGATCAGCAGAAATATCTTCTACAAACTGCTTAATTGACTTTTCCTTGACTCCGCATTCCTTGGCTGCCCAAGCGGGACTATATTGTTCAATAAAATAGCATAGCTCGTCAAAGCCGCTGACATACTTGTTTATAAAATCAGCATCGTAGACCTCTCTTTTGATAATTTCGTGAATAAAGGCAAGCGCTAAAGCATAATCGGTGCCGGGCCGTACCTGAAAAAATCGGTTGGCCTTTAAACCGGTCATTGTCTGTCTGACATCTACGTAGGTAAGTTTGCCGCCTTTGTCCAGCATGTCAAGAGTCTGCAGGTTCATCGCAATCTCTAAAGAGGAAAACATATTACGCCCAAAAAGAACCAGATGTTTGGCATTTGCTATGTCATATTTAAAATCTGTTCGACCCACCCCGTTAAGGGAAAGGCTGGCGTGATGCGTATTACGGCCGCAGGTACTATCATGATTGGTATAATTGGGAGAACCAAAGGCATGAATAAAGGTTTTATACATGGGCTGCCAGGGGCCACCGCGTGATGAAAGAACTACCGACTCCGGGCCGTGATCTTGTTTGATTTTTTTGAGCTTATCGGTAATATAATCATAGGCTGTATGCCAGCTCACCTTCTGCCATCGTCCAGCTCCGCGACCACCTTCTCTGATCATGGGCTGTTGCGGACGCTCATGATCCTTTAGCAGGGCAGTACCAGCCGAGCCCTTGGGGCATAAAGCTCCACCTAGCAGATGCTGATTCCCTTCAATCCAAGTTACCTCGTTGTCTTCAACTTCGACACGAATAGGGCAACGTACCGTGCACATTCCGCACATGCTGTAGACTGATTTTTTCGTCATAGTATTTCCTCTCTTTCCTTATGGTGCCTTAGAAATTAATCTCTCGAAGTCTTCGCTACCTGTTTATTAAAAAAAAGAAATAATTTCGTGAAGGCACTTATCTGCCACCATATAGGGGACTAAACAGAGTCTCTTAATGGCGGTTTAAATTCTTTAAGCCATATTGCGGGTTATTTATCCATGAGCTTAGGTCTAAGCTGACTTTTTCATCCAGATAATTTTTTCTAATGGGTTTGGTGCAAGATTCAATAGTCAAGGATCACAGCGTTTCTTCTTCCTTGGTAAAAATCACAACTTGATGCTGTCGGCGCTCAAGAATTTTTT
>CAYTNB010000087.1:0-11539 GCA_964439085.1 uncultured Desulfobulbia bacterium
AATGGATATATTATTACCAATAATCATGTTGTGGAAGGAGCGGATAAAATTACCGTCAAGCTGCAGGATAATCGTCAGTTTACTGCCAAAGTGATTGGTACCGATAAACGGGCTGATGTGGCCTTGATTAAAATTGATGCAGACAAGCTTTCTACCGTGCCCATGGGAGATTCAGATAAATTACAGGTTGGGGAATGGGTAATTGCGGTTGGTAATCCCTTTGGTTTGTCTCATACGATTACCGCCGGGATTGTCAGTGCCAAGGGCCGTAACTCCGTTGGTATTAATGATTATGAGGATTTTATCCAGACTGATGCCGCTATAAATCCAGGTAACTCTGGAGGGCCGCTGGTGAATCTTGATGGTGAGGTGGTTGGGATGAATACCGCCATTTTCAGTAAGAGTGGTGGTTATATGGGTATAGGCTTTGCTATTCCTGTCAATATGGTTAAGTCCATTGAAAAACAACTGCAAAAGAGTGGTACCGTAACGCGGGGTTATTTGGGTGTAATGATTCAGCAATTGACCCCCGAACTTGCAGATGGCTTTGGGCTTTCTCTGGAAAACGGTATTCTGGTGGCGCAGGTTACTGAGGATTCTGCGGCCCAAAAGGCGGGGCTTAAACGTGGGGATGTGATGGTGAAATTTGATGGTAAGGAGGTGCGCGAGGTAGGTCATTTTCGCAATCGGGTGGCCATGTTGGCACCTGGAACCAGCACCGATGTTACCGTTATTCGTAATGGTAAAAGGATGAAATTAGCCATTACCATTGGCTCCTTGCCGGAGGGTAGTCTGAGTGGGGGCGGATCAGGACTAAATTTGGATAAGCTGGGCTTTGCAGTCCAAAATATCGCCCCTGATATGGCCAGAAAATATGGCTATGCTGCTGGTAAAGGGGTAATGGTAACTAATGTGCAGCCAGGATCAGTGGCCGCCATGGCGGGGATGAAACCGGGAACCTTAATCCTGGAGGTAAATCGCCAGCCAGTGAACAATGTGCGCGAGTTGCAAAAGTATATCGGTGATGAAAAGGGCTCAGTCCTCTTATTGATTAGTGATGGCCACGGTAGTCGCTTTGTGGTGTTGAAGGTGGATTAAGGGATCCTGGATAACATTCCATCACATATCATTGGGTAAGCGAGTCGGTAAGAGTTAGGGTCATATCGCCAAAAATTTCTTGAGTATCGTTTTGGCGTTCTCTAAGACTGTCATGTCAATAAATTCCTCCGTCTGGTGAGCTTGGGTGATACTCCCAGGCCCCCAAACAATGCAGGGGCCAAGATGGCTGAGTTGGGCGCAGTCTGTGGCGTAAGCGGCGGTAGTTGGTGGGTGGTCATGGCCGTTGTCTTGCAAAACTTGCAGTAATCGTTGGATATGAGCATCTTCGGTTGCCGTATTAATCCCCCTGGCCTGAAAAATATCACAAACCTTACCTCGGGCGGCAACGATATCCCGCACTTTTTGGGCCATCTCTTCGGGGGACTGGTTGGGTAGTAAGCGAATGTCCACGGAAATTTCACAATAGTCTGGAATTATATTAACGGCTGAGCCTCCGTGAATTTTGGTAATTGCCAGAGAGGAGCGTCCCAACTCCTTATCGGGATGGCGGCGTAGGCGAAACTCCAGTATTTGTAGATCCGTCATGATATCATACATGCTGATAATAGCATTTTTGCCCTTCTCCGGGGCGGAGGAATGGGCGGCCTTTCCTTTTGTGCTTATGCGGCAGCGATATACCCCCTTGTGGGCCTTGACGATTTTGAGATCAGTGGGCTCAAGGCCTATACACAGATCAAAAACACCTATATCTTCGGCTAGTCGTTTTGCTCCGGACATACTACACTCTTCGTCCACTGTCCCGACTAAGGTGACATCGTAAGCCAGGGAGTCCTTCTCGTTATGTAGGTCGAGTAAGGCACAGAAGGCCGCAGCCAGCGGGCCTTTATCGTCACAGGCTCCACGACCAAATATCTTGTCATCTCTAATTTCTGCCGCAAAAGGTGATGCCACCTTATTGGCGCTTACCGTATCCATGTGGGCTATGAACAATAATTTAGGGCAGCCCGGACTTGGAAAACGCATGATTATATTATGCCGATTGGGAAGTGCCTCCTGCAGCTTATATGCGATGCCCGCTGTATGGCAGATTGTCGCCAGGCTGCTGCAAACCTCGTGCTCCGGAGATTCTGGATTGGTTTTGATGGGACTTGACGATTCGCTGGGCATGCGGATTAAATTCTGGGTCATGGTTATGATGTCAACAGGTTCAGTCATGGTGTTTTCACCCCTGGCATTGTAAGATTCATGGATTGTAAAATTAAGGGAAAGGATTATAGTGACGGGCTACACCAGATCGGTTGGATCGGTATTGACCGCCTTCAAATGAACTCCAGGTTGGCCAAAAAATGCGAAAAAATGAAAATTACATGCAGTGCTGCGACAATGATCGTATGCGAAGGTTAAGACTTATATGCGAGAACAATTTCCTGCCGGGCTGATTATGCCCACAAATATCCCAGCTCTTTTATTAGTTGTTGATGATGATGTTGTCAACCGTGAAGTCTTAAAAACTCTATTTGTTTGTGAAAATTGCCGGGTGATTGAGGCCGAGAATGGCAAACAGGCCCTTGATGTAGCCATTGACCAGCGACCGGATATCATTCTTCTCGATATTATGATGCCTGTCATGGATGGCTATACAGCCTGTGAAGCCTTGCGTGCCCATGCTGCTACTGCCGATATCCCGGTAGTTATGATTACTTCCCTACGCTCTAATGAGGACGAAATACGGGGCATTTCCGCTGGGGCGGTTGATTTTATTTATAAACCTTTCCAGCCGCAGGTGGTGTCGGCCCGAGTTCATGCTCACATCCAGACCAAAAGAAATTTAGACTTGGTAAAAAATCAGGCTGGTAAATTGGCTTTGGCTAATAAATTAATGGAGCAGGAGTTGATTGACCGCTTACAGGCCGAAGACGATTTGCGCTTGGCGAAGAAGGAGATCGCTAATGAGATTGACGTGAAAGGCAGCATGTTTAAAGACCTGCTTGTTGCCATGTGCGAGATCCTTTCCACCCGTGATTTTTATACCTTTCAACATGGTATGCGAGTCTCTGCCCTTGTGCGGCGGATGGGCGAGGCTATGGAGTTATCAGATCGTGAACTTGATGCCCTGGAACTTGGTGGCATGATTCACGATATAAGTAAGGTCGCTATTCCTGATGACGTTCTGCTGAAACCCGGCTTGTTTGATGCTCAGGATCGTAAAATTATGCGTCTGCACCCGGTTATGGGGGCAAAGATATTTTCCCGGCGTCAATGTGACTCGCTGATTACCGATATTATTTACCAGCATCATGAACGTCTGGATGGTAGCGGCTACCCTAGGGGAATGCGGGGTGATGAAATTGGTTTATTGCCCCGACTGGTTATGATTGCAGATACCTACGAGGCTGTAGTGGCGCGGCGTCCCTATCAAAAACCAAAATCCAGGGAAGATGCGCTTAAACTGTTGCGTTTTGAGGCAGAGCAGGGGCGGCTTGACGAGGGTGGGGTTGAACTATTGGCCAAGTCGACGGAAGATTGGGATCTCTTGTCGGCCTGTAATTTCACCTCCGATGAAAATACCAAGGCCTTGGAGTCTTTTCGGCGCAAGACCTATTTTAAAGAACCCTTGAGCGATTTTTACAATTACCGATATCTATTTTTCCTGAATGACTCCGGCTTGCTGGATATTCCGGAACATGGTTATTCTCTTAGCAAGGTTTTTTGCTCGAATTTAGAGCAGATTAACTCTCAACGGGGATATTTGAAGGCCGATCAGATTTTGGACGAAGTTGGTTCAAGAATTAATGAAGTGTTGGATGAGGTGGACAATTGTGAAGAAGTGAAGGGGATTAATATCCTTTTCCGTAAGGGCGTCACTTACCTGATTTATTCAAATTGTCGGGCGGAGATATTGCGACAGGCGGTAAAGAAATTGCAAAAGATTCTGGAGGTATTTGATCGGGAGTGGCAGCTTGATGTTCATCTGGTGGAAAAACAATTTTTGGCTGACTATAGTATTGAGTCGGCTGTGTATGATCTGCTGCAATCTTAAACGAAATCAGCTAATCTGCTGCAAATGTACCAGTCGGCTGAATAATCCGTTCGCCGCCAGTAAGTCATCATAACTGCCTTGCTCTGTAATTACTCCATTCTCCAAAACCAAGATTTGCCGGGCGTGGCGAATGGTGGATAGGCGGTGGGCGATAATGATACTGGTGCGGTTACTGAGGGAGGCGCTAATGGCTCGCTCGAGCAATTGCTCGGTAATGGAGTCGATATTTGCTGTGGCTTCATCCAAAATCAGAAGGGCCGGGTTGCGAACCATGACCCGGCCCAGGGCCAATAGTTGCTTTTGGCCGGCGGAAAGTTCGTACCCTCCCTCACCGATAATGGTGTTCACGCCATCGGGCAAATTTTTCACAACCTCGGTAAGTTGAGATTTTTGCAGAATATCTGCGATTTTTTCATCACTGATTTCTTCCCCAAAGGCCAAATTTTCCTTGAAAGTCCCGGATATTAGAAAAATATCTTGCATAACCAGGCCGATCTGCCGTCGAAGCCAGTTTAAATCAAATTCCGGTAATTTAATATCGTCAATGCTGATCCGGCCAGAGTTCGGGTCATAGAGTCTGGCAAGTAAATTGATAATAGATGTCTTCCCCGAACCGGTGGGGCCGACAATGGCTAGGGACTCACCCGGTTTAATATGTAAGTTCAGGTCGCAAATAATCTTTTCATTGTCGTTATAGGAAAAGTTTACATCTTTGAATTTGATATCACCCCGGATCTTTGGTTGTTTTTTCCCCGCTTTAGTTAGGGCCGATTTACGATCCAGGAGCTGAAAAATTCTTTCCGCTGAGGCCATGGCTGATTGAATTATGGAGTATTTTTGCGAGATTTCTCGCAACGGTTTAAAGAATAGCCGCATATAAGACAGGAAGGCCGCCATCTCGCCAATTGTGGTGCGGCCAGCTAACACCTCTTTGCCGCCGAACCAGATAATCATAGCAATGGCTAAGCTGCTGATTAACTCCAATATGGGTAGAAAAATGCCAAATATTTTAATCTGGAAAAGGGTTTGTTGCCGGTACAGATGGTTCTGGAACTTGAACTTTTCTTCCGTGTCACGTTCCCGTAAAAAATGCTGAATTAACGACATGTTACTCAGAGTCTCTTGCAGAAAGGAATTTATAATGGCCAGTTGTGTACGGATTTTACGGAAGGCATCCCGGGCCATGCGGCTGAAGGTCACGGAATGCAGGATTACCAGAGGAATGAGTGATGACATAAGTACTGCCAGCCGCCAATTCATGAAATAGAGGATGACGAGGATACCTATTAATTGCAGGATGTCATTGAATATGGTTATGGCGACGGAGGTGAACATCTCATGCATGTTCTGGATATCATTGGTGAGGCGGGTAACCAATTTCCCGGCAGGGGTATTATTTAAAAATTTGAGGTCGAGGGAGGTTAGGTGACGAAAAAGCTGTTGGCGCAGACGGTGCATTATATTCTGGCCGGTTCGCTCCAGGACGGTTACCTGAAAGAAGTTGGCCGCAAAACCGCTTATCACCAGAAAGATAAAGAGGCCGGCCAGTGAACCAAGGCCCGAAATACGTTGTGCTGGCGTCAATTGCCGAGCACTTATGAAGTTGTCGATGGCCAAACGGATCAGATAGGGGAGTGCCAAATTGGTTATTATAACCGCTAAAGATAGTAAAATAGCCAAAGCTACACCTTGGCGCTGGGGCCAAACATAACGGGAGATTCGGCGCCATAGGGCGGCGTCGCCGAAGTTGGCTAGCTGATCTTCTTCAAAAAATCCGTAACTTTGATGCATGGGCTGGGGAAGGTAAGATTTAAGAGGCAGGCTTATGATCGCCATTCTGGTTATTGTATATCTCGTTATATATTTTGTTTTGTTTTATAAGCTGCAGGTGGGTACCCAGAGCACTGAGCCGGCCCTTCGCCAGTACGGCAATTTGTTTGGCAGTGATAAGTGGTGCTAGGCGGTGAGTCGTTAAAATTACTATGTGATTTTGGGCGTAGTCTTTTATCTTTTGCATGATATGAAGCTCTGTCTCGGCATCTACGGCGGCCAAGCTGTCGTCTATTAGAAGAATAGGGGCATTAAGGATGAAGGCGCGGGCCAGGGCCAGACGCTGCCGTTGGCCGCCTGAGAGCTTTATGCCCTTCTCACCGATTTTGGTGGCGTATTGTTTGGGGAAACTCATAATCTCTGTATGGATATCTGCCGCCTTGGCGGCCTCTATAATTTCTTTTTGATTCGCCTCTGTCCGGCCAAAGGCGATGTTGGCGGCGATGGTGTCAGAGAAGAGAGAGGCAGTTTGTGGTACATAAGCAAGATTTTTGCGGTAGCTGGACAGGGAGATTTCGCCAATATCTTGGCCGTTTATCAAAACCATATCTGGCGGGACGGGGTAGAGGCGAGCTAGTAGTTGACAGAGCGTAGATTTACCTGAGCCGGTTTGGCCGACAATTCCGAAAAGGCCTGGACCGATGGAGAGGGTTATATCTTGCAATACCGATTGTTGCTGATCAGGATAGGTGAATGTAAGATTTTGTAATTTTATTTGACGGGGAGCCTCTGTGAGTTTGACGCCTGAGCTTGATGTCAGCAAGGGGCTCTCGTCCAAGATTTCCTGAATACGGTGTTGGGATGTCATGCCGCGCTGCAATATATTAGCTACCCAGCCAATGGCCATCATGGGCCAGGTCAGCATGAAAAGATAGCTGATGAAGGCTACAAAATCACCAATGCTGATGGTGTTGGTGATTACCAGACGGCCACCGAAAAAGATGATTATAAGTAAGCTGATATTGGCGATAAAACCCGAGGCCGGGAATAGTAGCCCCTGGACTTTAGCGACATCTACACTGAAAGAGATGTATTGGCGACCTAATTTGTCAAATTGGCGGGACTGCGGTTCTTCCTGAGTATATACCTTTAGCAGGCGAATGTTGGTGATGGCGCTGCGGGCGGCCTCTGTTAGAAGAGAGAATTGTTCCTGCACGTTTTTGAAACGTTTATGCAGGCGGCCAGCCAGGCAACGGGTTAGGATGGCTAAAAGCGGCAAGGGGGCCATGGCCCAAAGGGTGAGCTTGGGATTTATGTAAACCATGCACGATATGGCGGCCACGGTCATAACGATAGCATCAATACTGGCAATCAGGCCCATGCCACAGGCCATTTGGACGGCAGTGAGGTCATTAGTGGCCAAGGCCATCAATTCACCAGTGGTACGGCGTTGGAAAAAAGCACGGTCAAGACCAAGCAGTTTATGAAACAGCACATCACGCATGTCTTGTTCCAGCAACCTGGAGAAGCCCAGGATCATATAACGCCAAAAAAAGCGAAAACTTGCCACGGCCACGGCCAGTCCCAGGATGGCTGCGGCCTGGTTTCTTAATTGATCGTCAGTGATGCTGCCGTGGCTCAGGCCGTCAATGGCCAACTTAATGATGCGCGGGATAAATAGCTGGCAGGCGTCAACGGTTAATAAAGCCAAAACGCCGCATAAAATGCGCCGCCAATATTTGCGGAATATTGGTCTTATCGGTCCCGGATGAGAGAAAAGTTTGCCACTTGTGTTTAGAGGAATCGCCATACTATTGTTTTGACATCGGTTATTAAAACGGGTATTTTTGCCTTCGCGTGGCGTTGGTCGCCTTCAATCGTGGTCGTACTGTTGTGGTTACTCGCAATAGGCACTCATACAAACTGATTGCGGCGATATTAAAGATACCCGAAGGGGCATCACTTCATTCTAAACACCTTGGCTTATAAATGAAAGAGATAAAAGTCGGAATAATTGGCTTTGGCACCGTGGGTAGCGGTACTGCCAAAATACTTACTGAAAAGGCCGATATCCTGCGTAAAAGAACAGGTGTGGATATTATATTGGCTAGGGTCGCAGATCGTAGTGCTAAATCCTTGCCGACAGAGTTTAGCTCTTGTTTCTTCAGTAACGATGCCAATGATGTAATAAACGATCCTGCTCTTGATATCGTGGTTGAATTAATTGGCGGCCTGGAGCCGGCCAAAGATTTTGTGCTGCGGGCTATTGCTAATGGTAAACATGTGGTTACAGCCAATAAAGCCCTTCTCTCTCAACATGGCCAAGAAATTTTTGCGGCGGCCGCCAAGGCCAATGTTGAAGTCGGTTTTGAAGCATCAGTAGCCGGTGGTATTCCGGTGATTAAGACTTTGAAGGAGGGGCTGGCTGCTAATAAAATCAATGCCATTATGGGTATTTTAAATGGTACTGGTAATTATATTCTAAGCCGGATGACCGATGAGGGGCTGCCCTTCGAAGAGGTTTTGTGCGAGGCGCAGGCCAAGGGATATGCTGAGGCCGATCCCTCCTACGATGTGGACGGCATTGATACGGCCCATAAACTGGCAATTCTTATCTCCATAGCCTATGGGGTCAATATTAGCCTTGATGATATAACGGTCGAAGGTATTTCCCGGATCGAGCCCATTGATATCGCCTATGCCAAGCAGTTTGGCTGTCGGATAAAATTATTGGCCATAAGCAAAAATCATGGCGAGCATATTGAGGCCAGGGTGCATCCGACCATGGTGCCGGAGGAGCATCTGCTAGCTAGTGTGAGCGGTGCTTATAACGCCGTTTATTTTAATGGCGATATGGCCGGCAATGTGATGCTTTACGGACAGGGGGCTGGGATGTTGCCCACAGGCAGTGCCGTTGTCGCCGATATTATTGATATGGCCCGTAATATCGCTGCTGGCTGCGATAATCGGGTGTCTGGTCGGTCTTTTACGCCTGATAATATTACGGACTGCCTGATTACCCCTATTACACAGCTTAACGGCTCTTATTATTTTCGGATGTCGGTAATGGATGAACCGGGAGTCTTAGCCACTATTACCGGGGTCTTAGGGAGAAATGCCATTAGTATTGAATCGGTCATCCAGAAGAAACGTCAGGAAAATGGGCCGGTGCCGGTGGTAATTAAAACGCATATTGCGGCAGAGCAGTCGGTGAATGAGGCGATAAGAGAAATTGACAATCTCGATATCTGTATCAGCAAAACGGTGAAAATCCGTATCCTGGAATAAATTAATGAAATATTTTATCCTTGTTTGTGATGGTATGGGCGATGAACCTCTGGCTGCGCTGGGAGGTAAAACCGTCATGGAGGCGGCTCTTACCCCAAATATGGATCGCTTAGCAGCGGCGGGAGAACTTTTTACCTTAAAAACGGTTCCTGACGGTTTTGCTCCCGGTAGTGATGTGGCAAATTTATCATTGCTTGGCTATCGCCCCGAGGAATTCTATACCGGTCGTGCCCCGCTGGAAGCTGCCAGTATGAATGTGCATCTTGCTGCTGCTGAGACGGCCTTTCGCTGCAATTTAGTTACCATTGAGATGGACGCCGCCGATAGGGTGCGTATGGTTGATTATAGTGCTGGCCACATCTCAACTCCCGAGGCTGGAGAATTGTTGGCGGCTCTGGCGACTGAGCTTAACGGCCCGCATACGGCTTTTTATGCCGGTATAAGTTACCGTCATTTATTGGTTAGTGACTCCGGATTTTCCGGTCTGGAAACTACGCCGCCCCACGATCATAGTGGCGCCGATGTTACAAAATATTGGCGTGCTTATCTGGGGCATCCCATATTTAAAGATATTATGCCCCAGGCTCAGGAGATCTTGGCGGCACACCCGCTGAATAAACAACGGATTGCCAATGGACAGAATCCGGCCAATGCTATTTGGTTATGGGGAGAGGGTAGTGCTCCGGATCTGCCTAAAATGCAAGATGTTTTTGGGATACATGGCGCTTTGATTTCGGCTGTTGATCTCCTGAAGGGGATTGGCGTTTATGCCGGCATGGAGATTGTTGATGTTGACGGTGCCACTGGCTATCTGGATACAAATTATCAGGGCAAGGCCCAGGCGGCACTTGAGGCATCTCAGCGTAATGATCTGGTTTTTGTACATGTTGAGGCAGCCGACGAAGCTGGCCATCAAGGTTTGATGGCCGAGAAAATTCAGGCGATTGAAGATTTTGACCAAAAAATTGTGGGGCCAATTTTGCACGGTTTGGCGGGCAGTGAATTCCGCCTTGCCATTACACCTGATCATTTTACCCCCTTGGCGCTCAAAACCCATGTTGCCCGCCCGGTGCCGCTCATAATTTATGATTCCAGGGGCACTGGCACGGCCAGCGGGCTAACTTATAGCGAAAGAAATGCTGAATCCTCTGGCAGCTTATTGGCCAATGGGGGAGAATTTTTCGATGTGTTGCTGGAGCGGCATGAGTAAACTACAGATTAAACTTGCCGGGCATGTTCATACCTGCCGGGTCAGGGTATTGTACGGCGATACAGATGCTGGTGGCGTAGTATATTATGGCAATTATTTGCGATATTTTGAACAGGGCCGCACCGAGCTGATGCGGGCATGTAACATCAGTTATAAGGGCCTAGAAGATGAAGGCTTTGTCATTCCGGTGGTGGAATCCTATGTGCGCTATAAGGCCTCGGCAAGATATGATGATCTGCTGGAGATTTCCTCTTGTCTAGCCACAGTCCGTAAGGTCTCCTGCCGATTTAATTATGAAATTCGGCGTGTTGAGGACAGTACGCTACTGGTAAAAGGCTTTACAGCCCACGCCGTGGTGGATCGGGCTGGTAAGTTAGTTAAGTTGCCGCAGGAAGTCTTGGCCGCTTTGGCGGAAATTGTCCTTGCTATATAACGGCGATTTCCTATTAAGTGCTTATATAGGTTGACAAAAAAAACAAAGATGCTATATTGCCCCAACGTGACGCGGGGTGGAGCAGTCCGGTAGCTCGTCGGGCTCATAACCCGAAGGTCAGAGGTTCGAATCCTCTCCCCGCTACCATAGTAATAACAAGGACTTAGGAGAAATTCTAAGTCCTTTTTTTTTTGCCTTCCCCCCCCCGCTTAAATCATGAAAGACCTCCGCAGCAGGGTGTCAGCGCTAACTTGGCTCTATCACCAGAGAGGGTAGTGCCGTTAATTCCTGTATCTGGTCTCTTTAAAGACTAAAGTTTCTGCAACTCCTCCCGAAGCAAAGCTAAAAGTACCTGAAAAATCTATTTTGAGATGCTTTCAATAATAAATAGATTAAGCGCTCAATAAACCAAACTCTTATAACATCTCGAAATGTAAGCGTTTCGGGGAGCCCCGCCGTGCTCACTTAAGTCCCCCGATAATACCCCTGTATATTGGGGGACTTAAGTGCGTGCAGCAGGGGTGTTCATGGAGCGCTTACCTGTAGTCAATAAAATTAACCCGCACATCCTGACTGGACTCATTCAAAGGGACGTCATTCATAAAGCGAAAACGATGTTTCATGTTTGAATTATCTTTATCCGCAACAGAAAAATCGGCTGTTTTGCCAGCCTTATAGGTGGCCAACGACAATTACATTTCCCCATTTGAAAACCGTTCATTAAAGGTATAAGGCACAG
>CAYTNB010000088.1:0-11231 GCA_964439085.1 uncultured Desulfobulbia bacterium
ATCCTGGCGCCATCTACTGCGGCAGCGGCGGTGGTTAGGCCATCATTATGCCGTTCGCGAGCGAATTCGACAATGAGGATGGCATTTTTGGCCGCCAGACCCACAAGTAGCACTAAACCGATCTGGGCATAGATGGAGAGCGGCATATGCATTAGGAAGAGTCCGGCCAATGCTCCCAGGGTCGCTATCGGGATAGAGACAATAACGGCTAGGGGAATATTCCAGCTTTCGTATTGCCCGACCAAAAACAGATAGGCAAAGATCAGGGCCAGAGCAAAAAGCCCGGCCACCTGGCCACCGGCTTTTTGTTCCTGGTAGGACATGGACGACCATTCATAGCCAAAACCGGGGGGTAGATTTTGGGCCAATTTTTCCATAATAGTCATGGCCTGGTTGGACGAGACGCCCGGTGCCCCCTGGCCGTTAAAATTAGCACTGGTAAATTGATTATAACGGCTGATTAACTGAGGGCCAAGGATGGTTTTTAGGTGCGTCAAGCTTGTTAAGGGAATCATCGCACCTTTATTACTGCGGACGTAGAGTTTATTAATGTCGGATACGGTGTCACGATCTGCTTCCCGAGCTTGTATCCTGACCTGATAGGTTCGACCGTTGAGGTTAAAGTCATTCACATAGGCCGAGCCCAGCTGGCTCTGGAGGGTAGAAAAAATACGGGCAATAGGCACACCCATAGCCTCAGCCTTGGGGCGGTCAATATCGACAAAAACTTGCGGGGTATTGGCAGTGAAGGTCGTGAAAACCCGGGCCAGACGAGGATCTTTATTGGCTTCCATCATTAGGCCCATAGCTGCTCCGAATAATTCCTGGGGACTCTGACCCGCCTTGGCCTGGAGGCGGAAATCAAAGCCGCCACTGCTGCCAATCCCCATAATGGGTGGCGGCGCGAAGGCAAAGGCGCTAGCGCCATCAATGGCCGCAAGTTTGCCCTGGGATTGGCCGACAATGGCCTGTAATTTTTGGTTGGGGTGTTGGCGCTCGTTCCAGGGCTTTAAGATCGCGACAGCAAATCCAACATTATCAGCATCACCTGCCAGAAGACTGAAACCAGAGACCCCGATAACGTCCTTTACCCCATCTATTCCCTTTATGTCGGCGGTTATGCGGTGCATAATGTCGGTAGTGCGGGAGAGGGTTGCCGCTTCAGGCAACTGGATGTTCATGAAAAAATAGCCTTGATCTTCCTGGGGAAGAAACGAGGTTGGACTGTGAGTGAAGAGGACGGCCGCTGCGCCAAATACTCCGGTTAAAAGCAGAATTGCCAGAACGACTCGTCTAATTAAAAATGATGAACCACGTACATAACCGTTTTTGGCCAATTCCAGAAAACGGTTGAACCAGCCGAATGGCCCTTTGATGTGGGGACGTGGCGTTCGAAGTACTGTGGCACACATGGCTGGAGATAATGATAATGCACATATGGATGAGATCACCACTGACGTGCAGATGGTGACGGCGAATTGTCGGTAGAGTTGTCCGGTAATGCCGGGCATAAAGCCCACGGGTATGAAGACGGCCAGTAATACCAGAGTGGTGGCGATGATAGGTCCGGTTACCTGCTGCATGGCACGAATAGTCGCCTCTTTGGGTGGTAGTCCCTCTTCATGCATGACTCGGTGGACGTTTTCCACCACCACAATGGCATCATCCACCACCAAGCCAATGGCCATGATAAGGGCAAAAAGAGAGATAGTATTGGCTGAATATCCCAAGACCAGAAGTACCGCAAAGGTGCCGATTAAGGAAACCGGGATGGTCACCGCCGGCACCAGAGTGGCTCGCCAGTCCTGGAGAAATACGAAGACCACCAAAATTACAAGTAACGAGGTAAGGGCCAAGGTTTTGATAATTTCATTAATAGCGGCGGATACATAGCGGGTGGTATCCAGAATCATTTCATCTTTAACTCCTGGAGGCATATGCTGCCGGAGTTGGGCTAGCTGGGCTTTCACAGCCTGCATGGTATCCATGGCATTTGCACCGGTGGCCCGGTAAAGAGCCATTACTGCGGCTTGTCTACCGTTTAGCATATCTATATGTCCGTAAGATTTGGCGGCCAGTTCCACCTTGGCCACATCACCTAGACGTACGAGTCCACCCTTATCATTGGCGCGGATAATAATGTTTTTGAACTCTTTGATTGTCGTCAGGCGTCCCTTGGCACGCAGGGTGTATTGCACCTGCCTTTTATGGGTTAGGGGTTCCTGACCTACCGCTCCAACGGCTGCTTGGATATTCTGGTTGCGGATAGCGGTTATAATATCATCAGCGGTCATAGACAGGGCAGTTAAGCGATCGGGACTCATCCAGACCCGGACGGCATATTCCTTTTCGCCAAAGATAAAGGCATCACTGACGCCTTTCAAGCGGACTAAGGAGTCCTTGACCTCATTGCTAACGTAGTTACTCAAGAAGAGCATTTTTCTGCTCTTATCCGGGGAATAGAAGGCCACCACCGCCATCATATCGGAGGAACGCTTTCGCACCTGAATGCCTTGGCTCACGACCTCAACCGGCAGCTTGGGAATGGCCAGTTGGATGCGGTTTTGGAGGTTTACCTGATCGATATCAGGATTTGTGCCCACAGCGAAGGTGACCGATAAATTATAAAGTCCGGAATTGGAACAGGTGGAAGACATGTAGAGCATCTTCTCCACACCGTTGACTTCCTTCTCCAGAGGTGCCGCCACAGTATTAGCTAAGACTTCGGCACTGGCCCCGGGGTAGACGGCAGTAACCCGAATTTCTGGTGGTGTAATGCTGGGATATTGGGCGACTGGAATTTTTTGTAAGGCGATTAAACCGGCGATAGTGATGACGATTGAGAGTACTGCCGCCAGGCGTGGGCGGTTAATAAAGAGACGGGCGATCATTTTTTCTCCTCTCTATCCTGAAGCGGAGCTACGGTAACCGGCATGCCCGGTCGCACTTTTTGGAGGCCGGAGACAATGATCTTTTGTCCAACTTTAAGGCCCGATTTTACAGCCCAGCTGTTACCCACAATAGGTCCGATAGTGATGGCTTGCGGGGTGGCAATGCCATGCTTCACCACAAGGACGTAACGACCTTCTTTACCGGCAAGGACAGCAATCTGTGGAACCACCGGCATAATTTTAGGAGCACCTTCTTTGACCTGGATGGTGACATATTGACCGGGAATAAGGGCACCAGCTTTATTGCTAAATTCAGCTCGCACCGCAATAGTGCCAGTCGCTGGATCAATCTGGTTATCGACAAAGGAGATATGCCCGGTTTCTTGATATGCATCGCCATTGGCTAAACGAAGATTTGGTGATAATAAGCGGCTCTTGGACTTTGTTGTGTCGCGCATTGATTTTTGAATGGCGGCAAGGTCGTTTTCGCTAATTGAATAAACCACTCGGATGGGATCAAGCTGGACTATGCGGGCCAAGGAGCCGGAGGCCGGATTTACGAGATTTCCGATGGTATAGGCTGTTCGGCCAATGCGCCCGGAGATAGGGGCCTTAATGGTAGTATAATTAAAATTTAATTGGGAGAGTGACAAGGCGGCTTCGGCTCCGGCCAATCCGGCTTTGGCGTCAAGATTGGCAGCAATGGCATTGTCCATATCGGTGGCTGGTATACTCTCAGTGCGAGCGGATTTGAGCCGCTTTAGATGTGAGCTCGCTCGCTTCAACTCGGCCTCGGCCTGTGCAACCCTGGCCTCATCGGCGGCAACTCTGGCTTTATAAACCGCTTGTTCAATCACATAAAGAACGTCACCCTCATGTACAAAATTTCCTTCTTTAAAACGTACCTCTTCCAGAAATCCCTCTACTCGGGCCCGCAGGTCAACAGACTGGATGGCCTCCGCATGACCGATATATTCTATTGCTGGCACTATGTCGGCTTCGGAAATTGGTGCCGTGACTACAGAGGGAGGGCCGCCCGGTCCCATGGGGCCTGCAAGGGCGGTATAGGGTAGTAGATAAAAAATCGTAGCAAATATGATAATTTTATTAAGCATGATATTCTCCCTTGTAAGCTTTAAATTTTTTATTCACTGAGACTGCCGAAGTGCTATATGTTTTTCGAAACCATTAATTTGAGATTTTTGTCTATGTGTTCCAGCACCCCTCGGCATATTTTTATATGCTGTGAACTTATACCATTCAAAATATTATCCAGATAGCTGGCTAATAAATCAGCTACTGTGTTGACCAGCTTTTCTCCGGATGCAGTTATATGGACAATAAAGGCTCGTCGATCTTTGGAATCAGTGCGCCTTTCGATGAAATCCTTGGCTGCCAAACGGTCAAGTATTCTGGTCATATTAGCTGGGGTTTTGCCTGCCAGATCACAGAGATCACGTTGGCCTACGGCGCCGCCTTCCAAGAGAATGATTTTCATGGGATGAAATTGCTCAAGGGTAAGGTCATAGGGCTTTAACACCACATCGGCGTGGCCCTGTAACTCCAAAGAGGTAAGATAGATCAGGCGGGGTAGGGAATTGTCGCATTCAGGCATTTAGTTGGCTCCTTGTTAATTAACATGTTAACTAATAAAGCGAAAAAATATAATAGTCAATAAAAAAATATACATCTTTGGAACATCGTAAGCACCAATTAAACCGCATCTTTTTTCTTGCCTCTGCCTACGTCATGATAGCGCCACCTAAAATCAATAAGGATGTGGTCCCTGAAACCCTTATATTCCGAGATGTTATAACTCTCAAGAGTGTGGTTTGTTGAGCGCTTACCAAAAAACTGAGTAGCCCAAAGAGTGAAGAACCTACTTTGGTACCAGTAATCTTGGGTTGGGCACATCTGGTAATTTTATAGCGCCCAAGCAGGATTTGAAAATAATTATGCCGGGGAATATAAAAGTCGAGATTGGTGAATTTTTTTCACCACCATAGCGTTGCACCAGATCACCATAAGCATGAGTGGATCGGGGAATTCCTCTTTCCTACCGGCATATAAACAGATACGGCAAGCATACTTTAAACCTTATCAGTCTTGATGGTGAACGATATTGAGTTAAATTTCATTTTAGACCCAGCAGGGCATTAAGTATCTGACTGATGCGGAATCTGAGGCGTTTATTGGTAAAGATCGGGAAAACCACCAAAAGGATCTCTATGAGAGTATTAAAAGGGGGGAATTCCCCAGTTGGAAGATGCATATAATGAAGGAGGAGCATGCCATCAACGAGGGAAAGGGGGACAGATTTATTTTTTCTGCACTTTTCTGGGACATCCTGATTTTTTATTTGACAGGCGTACATCACTGATATTGCGCAGGTTCATTTACCATGTCGGCACATAAGGGATTTAGTTCGATATCGCAGCAGGCGGGTAATATTCCTCTGTAGAGATAATGCTGGATTTAAAACGCCACTCTCATAAACTCCCTGTGCGTTCTGGTTTCCCCCCTTTATTTGCAGCAAAAAAACGATCAACTGGTAAATCTGTCAATTATCCCGGCTAGATCCTGAAATTTAAAAGGCTTTATCATTGATCCACAGAAACCGTACTCCCGGCAGTTTGCCATTATGGGGTCGTTGGAGTAACCGCTGGCGACAATAACTTTGGCCGACGGGTCAATTGCTATTATCTCCTGAACCGCTTCCTTGCCGCCCATACCTCCGGGGATGGTAAGATCCATAATAACAACATCAAACTTCCTGTCAGCATCCAAGGCCTCCCTATAAAGCTGGACGGCCTCGACCCCCTCTTTAACAAAGGCGGTCTCACAGCCCATTTTTGTCAACATCGCACCAGCAACGCCCCTTATCATCTCATCATCATCCATAACCAGAACTTTAACGTGTTGTGACGCTGTGGATTTCTGCTCTTCAGGCTGGGGGGATCTTTCTGTTTCTTCATCGGCAGCGGGAAGATAGAGCGTAAATTGTGTTCCGATACCTGGCTGTGATTCCACCGAGATATAGCCGTCATGTCTGTTGATTATTGAGTGGGTTATTGCCAACCCCAGGCCGCTTCCTGCGGTCTTGGTGGTAAAATATGGATCAAATATCTTTTCAACCACATGGTCTGGCATCCCGACACCACTATCTCTAATTGAAATTTTGACAAACTTTCCACTGTGCAGAACGGGGACTCTAGGGCAGTCAGCAGCCAAAACATTCTCACAGACCACTGAAATGGTGCCGCCTTCCGGCCTGCTGGCCTGGCCGGCATTAATAACAATATTCTGAACAACCTGGCTTATTTGCCCCTTATCAATATTGACCATCCACAAGTCATCCGGAATCGTAAAATGACAATCGGTATTATCACCCCGAAGGACAAACATTGCCGAATCCCGGACAACACCAGCTAGTGAGGATATCGCTTTTATCGGTTCCCCCCCCTTGGCGAAGGTCAATAATTGGCCGGTCAGGCTTGTTGCCCTTTGGGAGGCCTTTTCTGCGGCAGCAAGCAGAGCTCTGGTAGATTCACTCAAACTCTTGTCATACATAGCCAGGTTTATATTGCCAAGGACTGCCGATAGAATATTATTGAAATCATGAGCAATTCCACCAGCAAGTATGCCGATGGATTCAAGTTTCTTAACCTTAACCAGCTCCTGTTCTGTACGAAGTTGGCTGGTTACATCCCGGAAGACCAGGACAACCCCGACAATATCGTTCTCCTGATCTCTGATTGGTGCCCCACTATCGGCTATACTTCTCTCGGTACCATCCTTGGCAATAAGGGCAGTATGATTGGCAAGGCCGATGATCCCCCCCGTAGTAAGAACCTTGTCTACCGGATTCTCACATAACTTCCTGGTTTTCTCATTGATAATGTGGAAAATATCTGTTAAGGGTTTCCCCACCGCATCACCTTGTTTCCAGCCTGTAAGCTCCTCGGCGACCTTGTTGATCAACACAACCATACCGATTGTATCCGTGGTGATAACACCGTCACCAATTGAACTTAGAGTTACAGCCAACTGCTCTTTTTCATCAGCCAGTTTCCTCTCGACAGCCTTAATGTCACTAATATCAGTTGCAATGCCGCCAATCGCATAAAGCGAATTTTCATCATTATAGAGAGGAAATTTAGTTGATATATAGGTATGGATGACACCTTCTTGAGGTATCAACTCTTCCATCTGGCATGGCTCCTTTTTTTCTGCCACCATAACGTCATTGACCCTGTAACTATCAGCAATTTCGACTGGGAACAGGTCATAATCGGTTTTACCGATAATATTTTTTTCTGTGCCTGAAAAAAGCTCTTCAAACCTCTTGTTTACTGTTATAAAACGTCCTTGCAGATCTTTGAGAAAGACAATCGCCATGCTGTTATCAATAATGGAGCGAAGCCTTTTTTCTGTCACTCTACGGGCGGCTTCAGCCTCTTGCCGTTTGCTTATATCAATAAATGTGACAACTGCACCACTAACTTCTCCATCCTGGATAACAGGATGAGACCAATACTCAACAGGGAGTGTTGTGCCATTCGACCGAAATAATTCACCACAGTTGTGGATTTCATGACCTTTTGTAATACCCTTGTAAATATCACATTCTGTAAAATGAAAAGGTGAACCATCTGGACGGGTATGCTTTATAACATCATGGATTCTACGCCCCAGAAGTTCTTCCTCATTTTTATAACCGACGATACGGAGGAATGAGGCATTACAAAAAGTACACCTGCCATCCACATCAAGACCGTAAATTGCTTCAGCGGTTGAATTAAGAAGGAGCCGTACCTGTGACTCTTTTCTCAGAATAATGTCGGCACTCTCTTTGATATCCCGCACCATGCTGCCAAAAGATTGGCGCATCTGGTCTATCTCTTTGCAGGCCGAAATACCTACTAAACCATCAAGCAGTTCGGTTGTATCAATATCCCTGTTCAAACGGAATCCTTCCATTGAAGAGGCAATTTTCTGCAATGGCTGCACTACATTTAGCTTGGTAAAATAGAGATATACAAAGCCGGAAACAGCCATGGCAAGCAGAGACACCCCAAGATAAAACATGGCATCCCAAAAAAGTATCGATCGTAAACGGGCAGTACTCATGCAGATGCGGACAAAACCGAGATTTTTTCCCGCAAAAGAGAGGGCTGCGGCAAAATATAGATCAGCTGAACTGGAAGACCCTTCTAAAATAGTCCCCATCGGCAGTTGAGAAAACATTTCAATATCTGGTACAGTGAGAGACTCCGGATCTTTTTCACTGAAACTGAAGGCAACAGGAACTCCGTCAGCATTATAAATCAGGACATCGACAATATCCTGGCTGGAGTTATCAATTTCATTTACAAGATTGTGAAGACGATCAAAGGCAATTTTACCAACAATAGGATCGACTGCCATATTGCGCATAGTGCTAGCAGCCAACCTGCCATATTGCGCCATACTTTGTTTTGATTCATGGTAATTCTTCCAACAGGAAAAATACGCAACGATAGCCATTAGAAAGAGTATGGCCATGAAATGAATAGTTAATAATTTCTCAAAAACACCTTTGCTTCTCTTCATTTTCACTTACCGTTTTTGAGTGGGTATCGGTAGTCAGCCTGGGCAGCCTCAGCAGGCCAAACCGTTACACTCCGACCATCCTGGATCTGAACGATTGACATTCTATGACCAGTATCAAGCCCGCGAAAATCAAACTTTATCCTGCCGTAAAATATCTCTTGATCAAGACTGCGTATATTCTGCAAAACTATATTAGCGTCAAGGTAGCGGCTTTTTTCGAGAGCCAATTGATATACAACCCCGGCAGCAGATGACTGGGCATTCTGATAGGTAGGCTTATAACCATATCTTTTCTCAAACTCTGCTACGTACCGACCGGTATCACCAAAAACAGGGCAGTAGAAACTACTGTTTGCTACCCATTGGGTAATACCCGTCATCCCTTCGGCTGCCCTGCCCAGTTCTTTGACATAATCACGCTGGGTCGGCCCCAGGGTCATGACAACCGCCTTGGGGGTAAGTCCCTTGGTGTTGGCCATTTGCCCGGTAAAATTAACCGCATCACGATAATGTCCGGCAAGTACGATAATACCAGGTGAAAGAGCTGCCATCTCCTCAAGATATTTAGTGAAATTAACTGTCCCTACCGGTGTTTTCTCAAAATAAACCTCCCGAATTTTCTTCTGAGAAAACCAGATTCTGGCCCCCTTCGCAACACTGCGCGGGAAGAGTTTATCAGGAGTCAAAACGGCATAGGTCGCTGGAAGTGGCTTTTTTTGGGAGATCATCTCAACAAACCCTTTAAGATACCAGGAAGCAGAGGTCATAACCCCGAAGGTTGCCCTTGGGTTCCTGGTAAAAATAGTCTCAGCGGCACCGCACGGCTCTACCATAATTCTACCAAATTTTTCCGACACCTTACTGGCCTCAAGGGTCAAGGCGCTGGAGAATGGCCCAAGAAGAAAATCAACCCTGTCCTTTTCAATGAGTTTCCGGATATTCTCACCGACATTCTCTTTCCGGCTTTTGTCATCATAATAAAGGATGTCGACCATATAGGATTTCCTGGCAACCTTTATACCGCCGTGATTATTGACCCACTCTTTCCAGAACTCATAACCATCAATGACCCGCTGCCCTTCTGTCTTATACCTGCCGCTCTTTGAGATTGAGGCACCAAAAAAGATGGTCTTTCTGGCCTGCCTTTCAGGAAGAGAGTTAACCGGTAGCCTGCTAATATGTTTAGCGGCTGAAGACGGATCATTTTGTACTGCGGGATTATGTAACAGGGAGAGCATAATTAATGAGACACCAATAACGACAGCAATAACAAGAACCACCAACACTCTATAATTGCTTTTCATGTTATGTCCTTACCAAAAGAAAACTGAAGTTTCACGCTTTTAAGCTTACCAATTTGCCTGTAAGCTAAGGGGTTGGGATTCAATTTAGTACCTTGCAGATTGTTTTCTCGGAGTCTGCGCTTACCTGTTTTTTAGAAAAGAATTTATAAGAAACTTGGTAAGCGTAGACTCCGATATCCCCTCGCAGGGTGTTAGTAAGATTTGCCTCACCTATAGCAAAAACCAATTATATTACCTCTGGACGTGGCTTTTTTCGGTTAAAATAAACAGCCGTAATTTCAGGGTGATGGGCCGTGCTGGTCATAGTAGCATAAAATTAAAAAACGGGAAACTTCAGAAAGGAATAAAAGAAACAATTAAAAATTACTACAAGGCAGTAAATCGGATAGCTATGCCCCTTTTGGGAACTTTTTACGATGCCATAAAATAAAATTGTCATTTATACTATCCATCCGATGCCACACATGTCAGGCGGCAGGGATATGAACCAGTAATGGTGAATCCGATATCGGTGTCTTTCTCCGTGATTTGAATAACAAACGGGGTAATTTCGCCGCTGGCTGACAGGAAAATTCCCCGGTCTGACGCGCTGCCTTCTACACTTGCCGCCGCCCTTGCCCCCGGCGGCAGTTTCCGTGGGTGAAACACTTCGTCATCTGTCAGAGGCCGCCACTTGTCCTCTTCCTGCCGGAGAAAGGTATAGCCACCTTCGTCTATCCGCACCATAAAATTCATACCGTTCAGCATGGCCTCCTGCTGGGCTAGGCTGATGAGCGCCGTTAGCCGTTCAGCGGCCTCTTCGACCTGTCTGGCTTTGCTGTTCCCGGCAATGTTTATAAAACTTGTCAATATTCCCAGAATGCATAGGACTACCAGAATTTCGAGGAGCGAAAAGCCATCCTGCCTTTGTCGGTATCCAGGCTTATTCGATGTTCCAGCTGCCAATATCATCTTTCGTGTCATTCTCCTGGTCGGGACCCGATGAAAAAATATCTATCTTGCTGTGAATACCGGGATTCAGGTATTGATAGGGCTTCCTCCAGGGGTCGTTGCCAAGGCGCTCAAGATAACCGCCAGGCGTCCATTTTTGCGGCACGGGCTCGGTGGTCGGTTTGCTGACCAGCGCCTCCAGCCCCTGGTCGGTGCTGGGATAGACGTAATTGTCCAGTTTGTAGAGGCGCAGGGCGCTGTCGAGGGCGCGGATATCCTGCCTGGCCTTGGTAATGCGGGCCTCTTCCGGCCTGCTCATGATTTTCGGTATCATGATCGCAGCCAGAATACTCAAAATTACCAGGACAACCATAATCTCAATAAGGGTAAATCCTCTCTCTCTGTAACTCATTTTTTCTCCAGATTTATTCAGCTTGCAATGTGCCGGTGAACGATATATCTATTTTGCCATCGGCAGCGGGCTTCCCCAACAGCGACAGGGCGAACCGCAGTC
>CAYTNB010000089.1:0-10902 GCA_964439085.1 uncultured Desulfobulbia bacterium
AGAGTTCCACCTCTGATTTGCCTATATATGAAATTAAATATTGCCGCAAGGATGGTTCAATATTCCCAAGCGAAACAATCAGTGTATCCGTCAAAGATTCAAATGATAACATCATTGGCTTTCTTGGGGTTATTCGTGATGTGAGCGACCGCAGACTGGCAGAAAAGGAAAAAACAAAGCTGGAGTTCCGCCTCCAACAAGCCCAGAAAATGGAAGCAATTGGTACATTAGCTGGCGGCATTGCCCATGATTTCAATAATATCCTTTCGGTAATCCTTGGTTATTCTGAAATGGCAAGAGACGACAGCCCGACAGGTTCATCGGTTGCCAATGATTTGGATAGGGTAATACAAGCAGGTCACAGAGCAAAGGATCTGGTAAAACAGATTCTCGCCTTTAGCCGCCAGGCTGAGGCTGAACATATATTCATACAGCCCGCAAGCCTTGTAAAAGAGTCTATAAAAATGTTGCGCCCGTCATTGCCGACAACCATTGAAATTACTCAAAATATTGATCCTGCCGCAGGCCCCATTGTTGCTGACCCAACTCAAATTCATCAAATACTGATGAACCTTTGTACCAATGCTTTTCATGCCATGGAAGAAACAGGTGGCAGATTAGATATTTCATTAAGTGAAACGATTCTTGGCAGAGAAGACCTGGCCCATGAGCCTGGTGTTAAAGCTGGTGCTTTTGTGAAACTATCAATTTGTGATTCTGGCTCAGGGATATCCCCGGAAATAAAAGGTAAAATTTTTGACCCATTTTTTACAACTAAGGACGTTGGTAAGGGTACTGGTATGGGGCTTTCTATAGTTCATGGCATTGTGAAAAGCTATGGCGGGTTTATTTCTGTTTATAGTGAACATGGTGAAGGTACCGCTTTTCATGTATTTCTACCTGTCATTAAAAAGGAGTCTATGGCTGAAGTAGAAACGACTGTTGAACAAATTTCGGGTGGCCACGAAAGGATCCTTTTTATTGATGACGAAGAGCTGCTCGTTGAGATGGGCAAGGAGATGCTTGAAAGGCTTGGCTACTATGTTACGATTAGAAATAACAGCTTTGCGGCTTTAGAGACATTTCAGAACCAGCCGGATCAATTCGATGTGGTCATCACCGACCAGACTATGCCGGGGATGACCGGCGCTGATCTCGCCAGAAGAATGTTACAAATTCGTCCCGATATTCCCATCATTCTCTGCACAGGTTACAGTACAATTATCTCTGGGGAAAAAGCGAAAGCTCTGGGCATAAAAGAATTTGCCTTGAAGCCGCTTGCCAAGAGGGATATTGCTAAGTTGATTCGCAAGGTACTGGATGTTTCTTAAGCAGTTAAGGGACTTGGATAAAAATAATTATCCCAAGATTACGCCGGATTTTTAGTCATATTCGAGGAGCGGAAACAGACACGTGGCAGCGCTATGCGCCTGTTTCCGCAACGAAGAAGATGATTAGGTAAGCGTAGACTCCGATACCCCCTTGTGGGGTGTTAGATCAATCCGCCCGTCGTTGAAGGAGCCTTGGTTAGGTGTTATAGAGATGGATTATTTTCTGGGCCTCAACCTGAAAAGCTGCATGGCTTCGTCTCCTGGCTGCTGTTCGAGAGAAGAATGGGATGTACAAGAGGTGCGAATTTATAATACACATATGTTGAAACCAGCTAAAAAAGTCTTAAAGAGGATATATACCAATGTGCCATTCATCCATCTTGGAGTTCCGAATTCCAAAATCTAGGAGATGTAATGCGTCTTAAGGACACTCGTATAAAAACCAGATTATTATTTAACAGTGGTGTATTATTGCTGCTCTTTATCCTCGCCTTGGGGATATATAAATACGCTCTGGATGAGTCCAAGGTCACATTCCACGATGTCATGTTAATTGAGCACTCAGTGAACGACCCGGCTGTGATGATTGGGCTTAAAATTCAGGAAGCGCGCAAGGATGAAGATGACTTCCGTCTCTCCCTGGATAAGGCGTACGCTCAAAAGGTGTTTTTGGATGTTGATGCGATAATCAATGAGGCTGGGGACATTAAAGAATTTGCTAAATTAACGAGGTCCGATGACCTCGCCGTTTTTAGCCATGAGTTGACTGTTCATGCCGCAAGTTATGGAGATATCTTCGAAAGTATTGTCAAAATTTACGAGCACAAAGGTCTTCTCCCGGACAGTGGTTTACGGGGAAAGTTTCGCACTGCTGGCCAAACATTGTTTCTGTACGACACCATGGAACATGCGGTTGGGGATATTTTAGCGGAACTTTACGGTTTGCGAACTGCGCAGATGTCTCTCTGGTCACGAAACAAAGAGGGAATAAAGAAATTCAGCCAGGTTTTGGCGAGGTTTGAAATATTACTGGAGGGGCATAAATTATTCGGTCAGACGTCTAACAGTTTTTTAAGCATATTCAACGATTATAAAGAGGCCGCTCTGCAAGCCATGAGTGGTGGTCATGATGGGGTGCGAATTAATATGGAACATGATCTTGATCGCATGACCGCCATCATTGCGCCTCTGTTTGTACCCGAAGTGCATACCCTCGTTCTCTTGATTCGTCAGCATGAAAAAGATTATCTGATTAGAGGCGGCCAGCAATACGTTGATCTCACCCACCAGGCCATCGATAATCTTCTTGAGGCCTTTGTCAAATCGGGGGTGGGGATGGGGCATATTATAGCCATCAAGGCGACACTGAAGACCTATAAAGATAATTTTGACGCTCTGGTGGATGATGATAGAAAAATAGCTGTTCTGGATGATCAATTGACTACGGAATATAGGGCCATCGGGCAGGCAATGACTCAAATATCTGATCTAGGCAAGATTAAAATTGTTGCGGCCAGACACCGCAGCAATGCTTTGACAAGCAGATTGTCATGGCTGTCAATCACTATTTGTCTGGTTGCCGTTATTTTAGGAATTATTTTCACTCTGTTGATTATTAACTCCATCACTCTTTCTCTGCAGAACTTAATGGACTCGGTTATAAAAATGCGAGATGGAGATTATTCGGCTCGGGTTAAAATGGATAATCGGGATGAGTTTGGTCATTTAGGCCAAATGTTCAACCAGATGGCTACCCTCATTGGTCATAACGTTTGGCAAGCTAATGGTAGCAGCCTTTTGGGTGAAGAACTGCGTGGAGATAAGGATGCAAAGACCCTTTGCCGTGACGTTTTGGTGGAGCTGGCAAAATACATCGAAGCTCAGGTAGGAACCCTGTACACGACCCAGGCAGGTGGCAATTTGATGCTTACTGCCACCTATTCCTTCACCAGACGTAAGAATTTTAATACTAATATTCAACTGGGAGCAGGATTGGTGGGCGAGGCAGCCCTTGAGCAGAAAACTATTCTTATCAGCGAGGTACCGGAGGACTACTTGCGGGTGGAATCAAGTCTTGGCAATAGCCCGCCACGTAATATTATTGCCGTTCCACTGATTTGGCAGGGCAAGGTTTTGGGGGTAGTTGAGTTGGGATCTCTACAGGAATTCTCTGAGGTTAAATTAGAATTTCTGAAAAAATCAGCTGAAAATATTGCCATTGCTTTGAACTCCAGTCGGCAACGGGAAAAGACTCATGCCCTGCTTGAGCAAAGCCAGAGTCTTACCGAAGAACTCCAAGCCCAGCAGGGGGAGTTACAGGCGGCTAATGAGGAGATGGAGGAGAAAAACAAGATATTAGAGAAGAGCGAAGAACGTCTCAAAAATCAGCAGGAGGAATTACAGGCGGCTAACGAGGAGCTGGAGGAAAAAAGCGAGGCTATTCGTCGTCAAAATGAAGCGGTGCAAAAGCAGAATAAGGATTTGGAGACAGCACGTCAGGAAACGGATCAAAAGGCGAAGGAACTCGCTGCCAGCAGCCAGTATAAATCCGAATTTTTGGCCAATATGTCTCATGAATTACGCAGCCCCTTAAACAGCCTCCTGCTTCTCGCCCGAAATCTTAGTCATAATCGGGACGGTAATCTTAACGATGGCCAGATAAAAGCCATAAATATCATTCATAACAGCGGCCATGATCTCTTAAACCTCATTAATGATATTCTTGATCTCTCCAAGATCGAGGCCGGTCATATGGATGTTGAAGCCGAGAAGGTGGGACTTCGAGGCTTTGGCGATTGGCTGTTGAGCAATTTTCAACATATGGCCGTTGACAAGGGGATTGATTTTAAGATTGAGATTGAACAGGGCACACCAACCCTTATCATTACCGATCGGCAACGTTTGGAACAGATTATTCGTAACCTGCTCACCAATGCTATTAAATTTACCAGGGAGGGGGGGGTGACGGTGCGTTTCAGTCGCCCGCAGGCGGGGAGCCACAAGACGCTGGCTGGATTAGAGGTCGATGGGGTTGTGGCTATAACGGTCATTGATACCGGCATTGGTATCCCAGCCGACGAGCAGAGGCTGATATTTGATGCCTTTACCCAGGTCGATGGCAGCACCTCCCGCGAATACGGCGGTACGGGTTTGGGACTTTCTATTGTTCGGCGGCTGACGGTTTTGCTGGGTGGTGAAATTAGAGTAAGTAGTGTCCTGGGTCTAGGCTCGGAGTTCACCATTCTGTTGCCACTAAAGATGCCGGATACATCCGTAAGTGGGTCTGAAACAAAGATTGAGGCTACGAACTCTGGTGCGGTGCTAGATGTACTGCCAAGGCAAGAGATGATTGTAAGTCCTGCTGTTCCGACACCGGCTGTGCTTCCTCCTGCGGCAATGGATGATGACCGGAATAAACTGACTGCGGAGGATAAGGTATTACTTATTATTGAAGATGATCTGAGTTTTGCCCGTATCCTTATTCAGCAGGGCCGGGACAAAGGCTTTAAATGCCTGGCGGCTGTGGGTGGCGTGGAGGGTCTGCAATTGGCAGATCGTTATAAACCAGGGGCTATTATTCTGGATATTCGTCTGCCTGATATCAATGGCTGGCAGGTGTTGGAGAGTCTTAAGGGGAACTCTGCCCTGCGCCATATTCCGGTACATATGATGTCGGCTGAAGAAAAATCCATTGAGGCCACACAGAAGGGAGCTATTGGCTTTCTCTCCAAGCCGGTGACCGAGGAGAGCCTGCAGACCACCTTTGGGCGTCTTGAGAATGCCCTGCAAGGGCAGGTGCGCAATCTGCTATTGGTAGAAGATGATCCCGTTGGCTGCGAGCATATATCCAGCCTGATTGGCGGACAGGATGTTCGGCTGACAACGGCAGATAATGGTAAAGACGCTTTGCGGCTGCTGGCTGAGACGAAATTCGATTGTATGATTTTAGATATTGGCCTACCCGATATGAGTGGTTTTGAACTTCTGAGCCAATTAAAGGATCTGGGCCGGGAAATACCGCCGGTAATTATCTATACTGGCCGGGAGCTCACCAGGGCGGAAGAGGATGACCTTCGCCAATACACCGACACGGTTATTGTCAAAGGAGTAAAGTCCGAAGAACGCCTACTGGATGAGACGGCCCTCTTCCTGCATCGCCTGATGAGCGATCTGCCCACCGAAAAAAGGCAGATGATAGCCAGCCTCTATGACCAGGATACCATGTTCCAGGATAAGTGTATCCTGGTGGTGGACGATGATATGCGCAACGCCTTTGCCCTCTCGCATATTTTAGAGGAACGCGGGATGCAAATAAGTATAGCCGATGACGGAGCCAAGGCTCTGGAAATTTTGGCGCAGGATAAAAAGTTTGACCTGATTTTAATGGATATTATGATGCCAGGCATGGACGGCTATGAGGCCATACGCCGCATCCGCCAGGATGAGGAATTGGCCCGGATCCCCATTATCACCCTCACCGCCAAGGCTATGGCCGAGGACAGGGCCAGTTGTATGGAGGCTGGAGCCAGTGATTATCTCGCCAAGCCCGTTGAGGAGGGACGGCTGCTCTCTATGATGCGGGTTTGGCTGTATCGGTGAATTAGTAATTCAAGAAGAAGATATGGAGAAACGAGATATTGAGGAAATTGAAATTGACCTGCTATTGGAGGCCATTGTCAGGCGTTATGGCTATGACTTTCGTAATTACTCCCGGGCCTCTATAAGCAGGCGGATACGCCAGGCCATGGGCAGGGTAAATTGCGAGACCATCAGTGCTCTTACAACTAGAATATTATATGACTCGGAGTCTTTCCAGCATTTAGTTGCCAATTTTTCTATTACTGTCACCGAGATGTTTCGTGACCCCGAATTTTACGCTATTATCCGTAAAAAGGTGATACCATATCTGGCCACCTATCCTTTTATCAAGGTTTGGCACGCAGGTTGTGCCACTGGTGAGGAGGCCTATTCCCTGGCGATTTTGCTTCAGGAAGAAAACCTGCTGGAACGTACTACCATCTATGCTACTGATTTTAATGAAGAAGCCCTTGAAAACGCCAGGGTTGGCATCTATCCTTTGGAGCGGATGAAACAATATGGGAGTAGTTATCGGCGAGCTGGTGGCTGTCGCTCACTATCAGAGTATTACCACGCCCAATACGACTCGGTAATTATGGAGCCTAAATTACGAAAAAGTATCACGTTTTCTCGTCATAATCTCACTGTAGATCAGGTTTTTGGCGAAATGAACCTGGTCCTTTGCCGTAATGTGCTGATCTATTTCAACCGAACTCTACAGAGCCAGGTATTGCATCTATTTGACGAAAGTCTGGTAAATGGTGGCTTCCTCTGTCTTGGCAGTCAGGAGAGCCTGCAATTCTCGGATAGGGCTAAGCATTTTATGGAATTTGATGATAAAAGAAAGATATACCGGAAAAGGACTGCGCCATGAAAGATTTCCCAGCGGTGGTCATTGGGGTTTCTGCTGGTGGCCTGGATGCTCTGCAAATTGTTTTGCCCGCCTTGCCTGATGACTTGCCACGCTCAGTCATTGTGGCGCAGCATCGCTCAGCTGATGCCGATACTTTTCTGGTTGATTATTTTAATGATCGTTGCCGGATGCCAGTAACTGAGGCTAAGGAAAAGGAGTTGATCCGGCTGGGGCATATTTATTTTGCCCCGGCTGATTATCACTTGTTGATTGAGCGGGACATGAGTTTTTCCCTCTCTGCGGACGAAAAGGTGAATTTTGCTAGACCAGCCATTGATGTTCTATTTGAAAGCGCCGCTCAGGCCTATGGCGCTGGACTCATTGGAGTTATTCTCACCGGGGCTAATGCGGATGGTGCGGCTGGTTTGCAAAAAATTAAGGAGCTTGGTGGACTTGCCGTTGTTCAAAAACCGACCACTGCTGAGGCCTTCTATATGCCCCAGGCCGCCATTAATGCGGGGTCGGTTGATTGTATACTGGAACTTACTGAAATTGCGGAATTAATAAGGAAACCATCATGTCCGAACAACATGCTAAAATACTAATTGTCGATGATCGGCCCGAGAATATCCATGCCATGAAGGATACATTGGCCCCTATGAACGTGGAGATGGTTGCCGCCAACTCTGGCAGCGAAGCTCTAAAGCTGGTATTGCAGCATGATTTCAGTTTAGTGCTCATGGATGTCCAGATGCCCGAGATGGATGGTTTTGAGACCGCTGCCCTGATGCAGAAGAATGCCGCAACTCGCAGTGTGCCAATCATTTTTGTGACTGCTATCAACAAGGATGCTCAGCACGAGTATAAAGGCTATGAAACGGGGGCAGTGGACTATATTTTCAAACCAGTGAACCCTGATATTCTCTTTAGTAAAGTGCGGGTTTTTGTAAATCTTCACGAGATGCGTCTTGATAATGAGCGAATGCAGCAGGAGATGCTCAAGGGCCGTAATCTGGAATCTCTTGGACTATTGGCGGGTGGTATCGCCCATGAATTCAATAATCTTCTTACTGCTATTATGGGTAATGTTGAGGTCGCTTTGTTGGCCATTGAACCTGAAAAAACCCGGGTTCGCAGTCTGTTGGCACAGTCTCAAAAGGCTTCAAAACGGGCTAAAAAACTGGCCTCGAAATTGTTGACCTTTGCCAGGGGTGGCGACCCAGTGAAACGGCGGGCCAAGTTAGATGAGATTGTCAGAGATGAGGCGAGTTTTATCCTGC
Organism: uncultured Desulfobulbia bacterium; assembly: GCA_964439085.1. Classification (GTDB taxonomy): domain Bacteria; phylum Desulfobacterota; class Desulfobulbia; order Desulfobulbales; family VMSU01; genus JAADIV01. Next base: position 8,043 of record CAYTNB010000089.1, read on the forward strand.
AGGGCAGTAAAACGGCCTGCAAGTTTGAATTTGCCACCGATTTACTACCTGTGGGACTTGATACTGGTCAGTTCGGTCAAGCCATCCAGAATATCATTATCAACGCTAACCAGGCAATGCCTAATGGTGGGAATATAAGTATTTGTGCTGAGAATTTTCACATTAGTGATGACTTTGAGTTGTCTCTACCAGCAGGCAATTACGTCAAACTTGCGATTCATGACCAGGGATGTGGTATTGCGCCGGAACATCTGGAGAAAGTATTCGACCCTTATTTTACTACCGGGGAGTGTGGCCACGGGTTGGGGCTCGCCATTACGCACTCCATCATCAAAAAGCATGGCGGTCATATTCGGGTTCAATCTGAACTTGGTGTTGGAACGACAATGAACATCTATATCCCTGCCATGACGGATCATCAGAACGATTTGGTTGAGGAATCTGTGGCGCAAACTGTGGCAACTGAAGTTGAACCGGGTAAAGTTCTGATTATGGACGATGAAGAAGCGGTGGGGCAGCTTGTTGTTATGATTCTCGCCACGGCAGGGTACGAGGCTGTGGCGGTCAAGGATGGCCGGGAGGCTTTGGAAATGTATCAAAAATATAAGGAGTCTGGTGATCATGTAAGCGTGGTGATAATGGATTTAACAATCCCAGGAGGTATGGGTGGCGAAGAAACTATTGGTGAATTGTTGGCGATTGACCCCGACGCTAAGGCAATCGTGGCAAGTGGTTACGCTAATGACCCGGTAATGTCCAACTATCGGGATTATGGTTTTGTAGGGATGTTGAGTAAGCCTTTTGATATGAAGGACATCATTAAGGCTGTCAAAGATGCGGCGGCTTAGACGGGTAAAAATTGAAGTGATTGAATAGGGGCTTTGGTAACTTCAGCAGGGTGGCCTAAGAGGCGGCGTTTATTTAAAATGTAACTGGCAAAGGATGAAGATCGGACATCGAATGAAGACGCCGCTTCGCTAATCTTTCATGATTAGTACCTTACAGATTGTTTTCTCGGAGTCTGCGCTTACCTGTTTTTTAACAAAAAATTTATAAGGTACTTAGGTAAGCGCAGACTCCGATACCCCCTCGTGGGGTGTTAGAGTAACCTACCATAAATACTTATGATTTCACCTGATCAGCTGGTTAGAAAATTTGATGACCATTTCGATTTATTTTATGACCTTATGCCCAATAAGGTTCGTGAAATACTTCTCATCTCAAGTCCCTATGATGCTTTTGTTCTGGAAGAAGATGGCAGCCTGCCGCATAGGATTATAAGTGAGTATAACGGCTTAAACTTAAGTGCTGCGCCAAGGCTTACTCGTGCTTCGTCTCTGGATGCGGCAATCAAAATGCTGGTCGGACGACACTTTGACCTGGTTTTGACCATGCCCTTTGTGGGCAATATGGACGCCTTTGCCCTGAGCTGCGCCATTAAGGAAAATCACCCCAATCTGCCCGTTGTCTTGTTGGCCGGTCATCAATCAGAAGTTTATAATCCCACTCGCCTCTCTGCCCCTTGCGGTATTGATCGTCTCTATATTTGGTCTGGTGATGCTAATTTACTGTTCGCTCTTATAAAAAATCTTGAAGATCATGCCAATGTTGATCATGACACCAAAAAGGCTATGGTACGGGTTATTATTCTGGTGGAAGATGCACCTGAATATCTCTCCACATTTATGCCCTTGCTCTATAATGCTGTGGTACGGCAAACCCAGGAGGTGCTTGACGAAGGGTTAAATGAGGAACATCGTTTGCTAAAGATGCGAGCCAGACCAAAGATACTTGTTGCGGCCACTTATGAGGCGGCCCTGGAGTTGTTTGAGCGGTACCACAAATTTGTTTTTGCCATTATTGCTGATACCCGTTTCCCGAAGGGAGGTCGGCTTGATGATAATGCGGGAGTTAGTCTGCTTGCCAAGGTCCGTGCGCAATACGCTGATTTGCCGCTTTTGTTGATGAGCTCCGAGACGGCAAACGGCGTGAAGGCCGCTAAAATTCCGGCCAGTTTTATTGATAAAAATCATGCCGCCCTGCTGCGGGAGTTAGAGGACTTTTTGAAAACGCATCTGGGATTCGGTGATTTTATCTTTCGCCGCCCCGATGGCAGCAAGGTGGCCAAGGCTGCGGATTTTGCAAGTTTTGAGGCCAAAATTAGTGAAATTCCCGAAGAATCACTGCTCTTTCATGCCAGCCGCAATCATTTTTCAAACTGGCTTATGGCTCGTTCTGAGATAGGTCTGGCCTCCGAGTTAGGTAAATTAAAGACGGCTGATTTTTCTGATTCAGCTGCCCTGCGTCGGTATCTGACCCAGACAATTCACGCCTTTCGTAAGTGGCGGCAGCTAGGGGTGGTTTCTAATTTTGACCGCCGAGAATTTGACCCTGATATCAACGATATCGTCAGAATAGGGCAGGGGGCGATGGGTGGTAAGGCCAGGGGTGTCGCCTTTCTGGCATCTCTGCTGAAAAATAACCGCAAAACTCGAAATGGCCTTATGGATGAGACGATAACCATACCTCATACCTGTGTGGTAAGCAGTGACGGTTTTGATGATTTTGTGGAGCAGAATAACCTGTTCTATCTCTGTGGTGGTCAGGATCATCTGATTGCCAAACGATTTTTGGAGGCCCCGCTACCAGACTGGTTACAGGATGAATTGGCTGCTTATTTGGCTAAAACCACCATGCCACTAGCCGTACGATCTTCCAGTTTGCTGGAGGACGCTCGTTATCGGCCTTATGCCGGTTTATATAAAACCTGTATGCTGGCTAACGGATATGATCGAAGTCATACCGCAAATCATCCTGATTTTAAGATACGGCTGACCGAATTGCAGCAGGCCGTAAAAAT
>CAYTNB010000090.1:0-10477 GCA_964439085.1 uncultured Desulfobulbia bacterium
GGCTCCTCGCTGTTTCGGGTGGGTAACCTCGACTTACCTGCTTTGCCGGTAGCTGTTAGGTTCGAGCGTATAGCATGGAAAGAAAAAGCCATCAAGGCCTAGCCCTTCGGGTGCTCGCAAGCTCACAGCCTTGCTAACTTTACCTTTCCATGCTGCACCTTTAGGTGGCGAAGGCGAAAGGGCGTTTATGCCTCCGGCGGGGCTTCTGCTCAATGGCTGACCTTTTTTGATGGTGGATCCAAGGTTATTTTGCTTTACCCACTCAAAACAGCGAGGAACCTCTTTTTTCAGCCGATATAATAGAAATAGCAAATAAACCACTTTTGTACCTTAACCATTAATTACCAGCAGTCCTCGCTCTCCTGCTTTTAACCAAAAATATTTTTGTAAGGATACTTACCCAGATACGAGAAACTAACACCACACGAGGGAGTATCGGAGTCCACGCTTACCTAGTACCTTATAAATTCTTTTCTAAAAAACAGGTAAGCGGAGCGGAGCGTAAACTCCGAGAAAACAATTTGTAAGGTACTAAACAGAATGGCCAAATGGGTGTTCGACGAATATTATGATTAAGAAATTACGTATAGTCCTTTTAGGAGCCTTAAGTTTAATTACGACATTTGCACCATTGCCAGCAACGGCCATAATGCATGAGGATGTTTTTCTGGCTCATACAGATCATGAACTGCATGTCTATCGTATTTCTGGTGATCTGCCAGGAAAAACAATGATGATTATCGGCGGTATCCAGGGTGATGAACCAAGTGGCTATATCACCGCCGATATTTATGCTGACATTCACCTCAAAAAGGGCAATTTGATTGTGGTTCCCAGGGCTAATTTTTACTCAATTCTCTTAAACCGCCGTAATGGTGAAACTGGAGATATGAATCGAAAATTCAGTCCAAAACCTGGGCAAAAGGCCTATCATTTGGAGGAAGAAGTAGTTTCCATTCTCAAGCATCTTATCGCCGAAAGCGACTGTCTGCTTAATCTCCACGAAGGTTCTGGTTTTTTCAACCCAAAGTGGATAAACAATATGGAAAATCCCAATCGCTTCGGGCAATCCATTATTTTTGACGCCGATACCTACAAACCTCCGTATGGCAAAACTACCATTCACCTGGGAAATATCGCTAATCGAGTAGTAAAAGAGGTTAACACACAGATAAAGAACCCTCGTTACCGGTTCAAAGCTAATAATCATGACACCCTCTCTCCCAAGACCCATCATAAGGAGCAGCGGGAGTCGGCCACTTTTTACGCCTTGACCAGAGCACAAATTCCGGCCTTCGGCATCGAGACCTCAAAGTCAATTAAGAACCTAAGAGATAAAACCCACCTTCATAAACTCGTTATCAATGCCATGTTGCAAGAATTCGGAATTATTAATGATTCCCCTGGCATAAATACCGAACCTGCTACCTTAAGTTATCTGATTTTGAAGGTAAATGATAATCAGCCCTACGCCATGCGCAATCACGACGTCCTTAATCTCAATGCTGGCGATAATGTGGTAGTTACTGATATAATCTCCAATTACAAACGCGGTTTAGTAGCTGATGTTGAGAATATAGGCACTTCCAACGATACCAATATCCCCTTCCGGTTCTCTAGAAATGCTAATATTTTAATACGTAAAGACTCAAAAATTATCGGCAGGGTGTCCCTAACGAAAAACAAGCGCAACCCAGAGCGTAAAGAAATGCCACTCGCAAATTTGACAGCTAACTCCCTGCTTGTAGATGTAAACGGCAAGTTTATAGTCGTACCAAACAATCAAACTATTAAAATGAAGTATAACGGTCGAATTATCATCCACGGCATTCGCACAAATATTGCCAAGCTTGATAACGATATCACCGTAAATTTAAAAGGATTCGCACCACCAAAGGTTAACAATGGCAATGATCTTCTTTATCCAATTTATACTGATCATGACTTGATACCTAGATTTTCTGTTCACCAGCAAGGTAAACGCTACCCAATCATCGCCTATTATCAACAAAAGGTCATTGGCAAATTCTGGCTTGAGCTACCATGACAATACGTAAATTAGCAGTCTGGATAATTCTATTCATCCTTATAGTTACCCCATTCGTCAACTGGCGGCTAGGAGCGGTAATCTGGCTTTGTGCCTGGATTATGTACATCCTCCAGATGGTCTTTGCTAAACTTCAAGGCCCATCACAACCCCCGTCAGACGAGTAGCGTTCCATAATCCACACGCTTAACCTTGTTACAGAGCCTGCTTTCAAGGATGTTACTTACCGTTTCAAAAGCAATTCATTGCCCCCACTACCAGTAAATGTTATAGACTAGTTCACATCAGTCAACTTCGTATAAACAATCAGGTTACGAGAATACCATTCATGATAAAAAGGCTTTTAAAATTATTTCGTAGAAGTTCAAGAGACAAGGTTAACCAAATTACTTCAACATCTTCAGAGAGTAGCCGTTCCTCCCTCTCACCCAAAAAACTTGCGGACAATAAAATCACTAGACCGCAAAAATCACCCAAAACTTCCAAACCGTTAAACAACACTGGCAAAGATCCGCACAAATCAGTAAAATTTCGTAAGCCTCACCATGCCAAAAAAACAAGTAATCAAACAAGATGGGATTTAAAGCAATTTGAGGTCATCCCTAAAGAAGGTGAAAGTCGTTTCCACGATTTTGGTTTGTCCGATACAATAATGCATGCCATTGCTGACCAGGACTTTAAATATTGCACCCCCATCCAGTCAAAAACTCTAGCGCTAACTATGTCTGGAGCGGATGCCATCGGCCAAGCCCAAACAGGAACCGGAAAGACTGCTGCCTTCCTAGTCACTATCATCCACTCACTTCTGGCTGAGAAGCAAGACAAACGGCAAATTGGCTGTCCTCGCTCGCTGGTAATTGCCCCAACCAGAGAATTGGTAATGCAGATTGCCAAAGATGCCAAGAACTTGTCAAAATACTGTTCACTCAACGTTTGCGCAGTCTTTGGAGGAATGGATTACGAGAAACAACAACGAATTTTGGAGCAACATCCAGTAGATATTCTAGTCGCAACCCCAGGTCGTCTCCTTGACTTCCAGCGCCGCCGCATAGTTAATCTTCAGAAAGTCAAAATTATGGTAATTGACGAAGCTGATCGAATGTTGGATATGGGTTTCATCCCCGATGTACGAAGAATTATCAACAGTACTCCAGCCAAGGGAAACCGGCAAACCCTGATGTTTTCAGCAACCATGACTTCAGACGTAAAGCATCTGGCCAGTCAGTGGTGCAAAAAACCTACTTATGTAAAAGTTGAGTCGAAGAATCTCACAGTAGACACGGTAGAGCAGATAGTTTATCTCGCTACCGCAGAGGAAAAATATGCCATTCTGTACAACATAATTACCAATCAAAATTTAAAGAAGGTTCTGGTCTTCACTAATCGTAAGGATGAAACCAGAATGCTTTGCCAGCGACTGCTCCGCAACAATGTCGATTGTGACATGTTATCAGGAGACGTAGCCCAAAAGAAACGCATGTCAATCCTCGAAAAATTCAGAAATGGCCATCTCAAGGTTCTGGTAGCTACCGATGTGGCAGCCCGAGGCATTCATGTTGATGGTATTTCCCACGTTTTCAACTATGTTCTGCCCTACGAAGCTGAAGACTATGTGCACCGCATCGGCAGAACTGGCAGAGCCGGTCATAACGGAATTTCCATCAGTTTTGCCGATGAGGAAGCAGCCTTCTATCTGCCGGAAATTGAAAAATACATTGGCCGGAAACTGGAATGTGTTTATCCCGATGAGGAATTAGTCAAACCAGCCCCCAAGGGCTCAGCGCCTACAAAAACCATAGGCAATAAAAAGCCATATAACCGCACCAATAAACGGCGTTCATCAGGTGGGTCTAACCACTCTAGACCGGGTCGTTACAACCCCCGGCGGAATTCAAACTTCAGCAAATAAAAAATAGCAGGTAAAAGCCAAAAAAAATCGATGTCTGAAAATAAAAAATTAAGTGAAATATACCGTTTTTTGGCTCTTTCAATAAGTTATCCCGAACCAGATTGGCTAAATTGTGATTACCTGCCCCATCTCATAAATATTGTTGCGTCCTTGGAATGGCAAGAAGAGGCGGACAAATTAAGAGAATTTACGCCCTCGGATACGCAGGCCTTTGAAAATCTACAGGTTGAGTATACCAGACTTTTTATAAGTGCCGTTGGCGGTGCGGAGGCCCCGCCCTATGGTTCAGTATATCTCAGCAATTCAGGGATGTTGTTCAATGAGGCAACGGAAGAAGTACATGATTATTATCGCCAAAAAGGCTTTCAATTGGCGAGTGAAGATCAGGCCGCCGATCACATATCTAATGAGTTAGAGTTTCTTGCGTTATTAACAGCTAACGACATGTTGGATGATGAAAAAGAATTTCTGGAAAAATATTTCCGTCCATGGTTCTGCCAATTTCAGGACAAAATAATAGAATCAGCAGAGCTGCCTTATTATGTGATTATAGCAAAGCTGATTAGTTTCTTTACTGTGACCTGAGTTACAACTCATTTTTTTCTCCCTTCGATTACCAGCCATAAACGCCGGATGGAGTCCTTAACTTTAGGATCATTTATCATTGAAATAAGCTGTTCAAATTCAGCCAACCTCTTATTATCAATAGTCTTTGCGGACTGTATTTTATCTACCGGCTTCACATTTACCAGGGAAATGCGGCTGATATCAAAACGTAAATCACTTATTCGCAATAACTTGCCGCTCTTATCAGCAAATTTGGCCGTAAGTCCCCCCAGACGGTCATTAATCCTATCCAGCACAGTTAGCTTCTCAAATTGCAGATGCTGCATCCAGACCGAATCAGAGACATTAAGCCAAAGGACATCTCCCTTTATAACCTTTGGCTGGGCATGAGCAGCTATTTCTGTCCCCACGACATTATCCCAGAATAAAAAAACCTGGTGAAGTCCCATACGCCGCTGCCAGTTTTTCTTTTGAAAAACTCCGGTGAGAAGACTTCCCAGGTCATTATCCTTACTATCAGGTAACATCTGCTTAGTGTTTAAAAGAACGCTGTCCTGTAAATTTCATGGCAACCTGCGGATTCGCCTCATTACATGCCTCAACCGTCTCAAAATCCCGCATGGAGCCACCAGCTTGTAAAATTGCTGTAACACCCTGCTGAATACCTACATCCGCCCCGTCCCGGAAGGGGAAAAAGGCATCTGAAATCATCACGGAACCAGGCAGGCCAGCCTTGGCATCTTTAGTCAACCGATCAATTTCTTCCTGCTCGGACTTATCTCGTTTACCCTGCTCAATCGCCAAAACTAAATCACCATAGGGAATGCTAAACCTATCAAAGCAGAGGGTATCGGCATATTTAATATAGGCTTTATGTACGGCAATCTCAGCCACCCCCACCCTATCCTGCTCACCAGTACCAACGCCCACAGTGCAACCATCTTTCACATAGAGAACAGAATTTGAAGTTACGCCATGCTCCACGGCCCAGCCAAAGATCATATCGTCAATTTCCCGCTGGGTAGGTTCACGTTCAGTGCGATATTCCGTTCCTTTATAAGTCGTCACGGCTGGCATTAAATCAGCTACGGAACGAATAGAGTTAATAGCCGATTGCTGTAAAATAAGCCCACCGTCAATCAAGCTCTTAAAGTCAACATAACGGAAGTTCTCATAATCGCTAAGGCGATCTATGCGGGCAATTTGAATAATACGCAAATTTTTGCGGCCCTTTAAAATTTCTACGGCACCATCCTCAAAATCAGGGGCAACGACAACTTCAACATAATTTTGGCTAATCGCCTGAGCTGTAGCCTTATCACAGGCTCGATTCAAAGCAACACAGCCACCAAAAGCCGCAATTCGGTCGGCTCTATTGGCCTTATCGTATGCCTGGCTGAGGGAATCTCCCAAAGAAGCGCCGCAGGGATTATTATGCTTCAAGATAACCGCCGCCGGGCGCTCCGGCATATACTTGATAATATTCAAGGCATTATCAACATCGGTAAGGTTTATTTTACCAGGATGCTTACCAACCTGTAGCATGTCCTCCACATTGATACTGCTCACCAGCCCATGACCAGGCTCAATAAATTTACAATCACCCAAAGTGAGATTGCCATTTACTAATTCATATAGGGCAGCCTCCTGATTAGGGTTTTCACCATATCGTACCCCACGTTCTTCGACACTGCCATCTTCCATGGTTATTTTCCAGGTTTTTTTCCTGTAAACCAAAGTTTGATCACCCAGGGTAATCTTCATATCCATAGGGAAGTTATCTCCAAGAATGGTGGAGTACATCTTCTTCAAATCTGCCATAATAATCTCCTTATATAAAATTTATGTCAAATATAGTCGTAACAAAAAAACAATCTATTGCATATTAGTGGGAAATAAAAACTCACCCCGCATCCACCATTTGAAACCCAGCATCCCAATCCTTTGTGACAGGATCAAGCCCCTTACTCCTTATAACATCACAAACTTCTGTAATCGAACGATGATCATCAACTTCAAACTGTTCAGTGGATCCAGCCTCCTCGGTATAACCGCCAGGCGCCGTACATGAGCCAGCCGAATAACGGGTTGGGCCGAGACCCAGCATACCATCCCGGTATCTGGCCTCCTCTCTGGTAGAGATAAGCAGCCCCGCATCGGCATCAAATAACCGCAAAGCGAAGAGGAGTTGAGTCATCTCTCTTTCCCCCACCAGTTGAAGAGCCTTAAAGCCACCTGCTGCAGGCTGGAGGCGCGGAAATGAAACAGTTAGAGCCGTGCGCCAATAATTCTTTCTTAACCAGGCAAGATGCATTCCCAGCGCAAGTCCCTCTCCCCGCCAATCACTTAGGCCCAGGAGAGCTCCAATTCCAACTTCCCGCATCCCGGCCGCCGCCGCCCGAGCCGGAGTTGTCAGGCGATAATCATAATCAGACTTTCTACCGGATAAATGCAGGGTTGGGTACAGTTTGCGATCATAGGTTTCCTGATAAACTGCCACGCTGGTGATACCAGCCTTAAAAAGCCTGGCATATTCGCCCTGTTCAAGAGGCTGAATTTCGATAGATATAGCGGCAAATTTGTCACGCAGCCGTAGTGCCAATTTTTCAAAATAATCAACCCCCGCCTTTTCAGGGGCCTCACCCGCAACCAACAGAATATGCAAAAAACCACGTTCTCGTAGTATTTTTGCTTCCTTTACAGCCTCATCAATACTCAAAAGACGCCGTTTAATTTTATTACCCGTGGAAAATCCGCAATAGACACAACGGTTTACACAAAAATTAGAAACATAGATAGGGGCGTAAATCTGAATTGTGCGACCAAAGCGCTGCGCCGTAATCTTGGCTGATCGTTTTGCCATTTCAGGCAAATATGCGGAGGCTGCCGGTGAGATCAAAGCCGCCAGGTCATGAATCCCCAAGTTAAAACGGTGCAGGGCATTCAGAACATCATCTGTCCCGCAGGTATAAACCATCTCCTGTAATTTACTAAAATCAGGCAGGCTAAATTGCGTCATTGTATGAATTCCAGCCCTGTCTGCGGAGATGAGGCCTCGGCCTGAGCTGATATATCTCCCAACCCCGCCTCAAAAGCCAACCTACCCGCCGTAACCGCTTGGCCAAAGGCCTGAGCCATCCGCACAGGATCACCTGCCACCGCAATAGCCGTATTAACCAAGACGGCGTCTGCGCCAATCTCCATTGCGTGAGCCGCTTGCGAGGGTGTGCCAATCCCGGCATCAACCACCACAGGCACCGTTGCCTGGTCGATAATTATTTCCAATTGCGAAATTGTCAGCAATCCTCTATTCGTGCCAATTGGAGCGCCAAGGGGCATAACCGCTGCCGTACCAACGTCCTGCAAACGTAGGGCCAGAATGGGATCGGCATTAATATATGGTAGAACAACGAAACCATCCGTTACCAATTCATCAGCCGCTTTTAAGGTATCCACAGGATCAGGCAAAAGGGTGCGAGGATCAGGAGTTACTTCCAATTTAATCCAATTACCGCCACCAGCCGCCCTGGACAGACGAGCCAACCGCACTGCTTCTTCAGCATTCCTGGCACCCGATGTATTAGGAAGAAAAAAGAACCTGTTCCTATCCAGACAACTCATTATATCATCTTCAGGATCATCCAAATCCACCCGGCGCAAAGCCACCGTAACCATCTCACTGCCAGAAGTTTCAAGGGCCTGTCGCATAACGGCGGAGGATGAGAATTTACCAGTCCCGACAAACAAGCGTGACGAGAAGGTTTTTTTTGCAATAACCAACATTTCAACCTCCTCCAATGAAACGAATTAACTCCAGTTCGCCGCCTTTTGTGAGAATACAAGAGTTATACTCTTCAAGTCTTACAATTTTACCATTATATTCCACTACCACCGTTTCAGGATCCAGGTCGATTGATTTGATATATTCATAGACATTGGTTCCTGAATCTGTAGTTTTGGACTCGCCATTGACAATTATTTCCATGCATTACCCTTCGCATATGATCAAGTCATACCGCAGTGCTTATTCTTACTAAATTCATCCTAAACCCAATAATATCCGCAAAACCTGATTGGCCTGATGGTGAGCCGCAATCCCAACTCGTGGGGCCATTAATCCCTGCCCCGGTTTAGCCTCAGCCTCTCCATCTCCAACAAGATAAATATTCTTTTTGAGCCGAGTAGTTTTAATAAGATTATTATCATCATAACCCGCCATGCCTGAAGCCCCTACATAGGCCATATCGGTCATAGTCAGGACAGTTCGCAGAGCAGCAGCCTTCATAGCGGCTCCATCAAAACACTCTACCAACACATCAACTCCGGTAAAGATTTCGGGGATATTAGATTCACTCAGTTCACCGTCAAAAATTTCGACCTTGAGATAAGGATTAACCCGATATAGATTTTCCAACATAGCATCGGTTTTTTTCATCCCCACCTGGTCAACAAAATACTGTTGCCGATTCAAATTACTTGGTTCTACTACATCGTAATCTGCCAACAAAAGCATCCCTACCCCAATTCGAGCCAAAGAAAAAGCCACTACCGAGCCTAATCCACCAAGCCCCATAATACCAATCGCCTGCCCCTTAACCTTGTCCTGAACGCCAGGCGTATGCCTAGCATAGAGCAAATGCTCCATTTCCTCATAGGAAGGAAACGTACCACGGCTAATCAACCAACAATTATCACCGTCATTAACAAGGGTATCTTCGGGAACGGGAAAGCCATTGACGATAAACACGTCAGCAGCAGACTGCAAATAGCTGGCCCAATCACGCAGTGTAAGTCCAGCCTTGAATTCGTATTCCCTTTCATTTATACGCAACATATCCGCCCAGTATAATCATCCAAGTGAGACTGCAACTAACTTCCCAGTATAACCAACTTACCCTCTTGATGGTAGGACTTTTTATATACAATTCTAAATTGAATTTTATGATTCAGTCTGTTAACTTTGAGCTATGAATAACTTCATAATCATTCTCTCATATCTCCTTATTGGCATGGTATTGCGACGTATCCGCCAATTCCCCGCCGAAACAGCTACGGTGTTTAATCTCTATGTGATTTATGTTTGCCTGCCAGCCGTCACCCTGCTGAAAATCCCAACTCTCACCTTCTCCAGCCAATTACTGGCACCAGTAATTATGCCATGGTTTATGCTTGCCGTATCTGCGTTATTAGTTTTGATCGTAGCACGATTTTTCAAATGGGATAGTGGTGTGACAGGGGCCTTGATGCTTTTAATCCCCATGGGCAATACTTCTTTCCTGGGTATTCCCATGGTCAGAGCCTTTCTAGGTGAAGTCGGCGTACCTTACGCAGTATTGTACGATCAAATAGGTTCCTTTATTGCCTTATCCACCTATGGTACATTTGTCCTCGCTTTTTATAGCGGTAAGGGCAAGGTTTCAGGGCGTGATATAGCTATTAAAATCATTACCTTTCCTCCTTTTATAGCGTTACTTGCAGCAATTTTCATTTTCAGGTATATCAGCTACCCGACTGTGGCAACAACCATCTTGAGTTCTCTCGCCGCAACCCTGGTGCCGGTTGTAATGATCGCCGTAGGCTTCCAGCTCAAATTAAAATTAAGTTCTGAAGTCTGGAAACCTCTTGGAATTGGCCTGGGGATTAAGCTGATTATAGCGCCTCTCATTGCTCTGGCAGCCTGCCGTGGATTAGGTCTGGATAATCTGGCTGCCAAGGTCTCAGTTTTTGAAGCCGGGATGCCGCCGATGATTTCGGCTGGAGCCTTGGCCATTTTAGCAGATCTATCACCGCCACTAACTGCGGCCCTGGTCGGCTTGGGGATTATTGTATCTTTTATCACCTTACCCATCCTGCATGGCCTGTTATAACTAACACCCCACGAAGGGGGTATCGGAGTCTGCGCTTACCTAGTACCTTATAAATTCTTTTCTAAAAAACAGGTAAGCGCAGACTCC
>CAYTNB010000091.1:0-10404 GCA_964439085.1 uncultured Desulfobulbia bacterium
TAGTTGAGGCCATTCTGCATCGTGCCAGTCCGGCCACTGAAGATACCATTATTGAATTGGGCGTCGGCCTTGGCTCTATGACCATTCCTTTGGCAGCTCGGGTGAAGAAGGTTATTGGTATTGAAATTGATTCTGGGCTGGTGCGCTGGCATGCTGCGGAACATGATCTGCCTGATAATGTTACCCTGCTCCATGAAGACTTGTTGAAAAGTGATTTTCAGCTTTTGGCGGCCCAAAATGGCGACCGTCTGAAAATAATTGCCAACTTGCCCTATTCAATTTCGAACCCGCTCCTTTTTAAACTGCTGGACAATAAAGATATTATGGATTCTGCCGTCTTAATGCTGCAAAAAGAAGTGGCAGAGCGTTTGATTGCGGTACCATCTACTAAGGAGTATGGTGTTCTTTCTGTATTGCTTGGTGCTTGTGCTACGGTTGAATCTCTTATGAAAATTGGTCCGGAGCAATTTCATCCTCGCCCCAAGGTCGATTCTCTCGTGGTAAAAATTACCTTTAATCCACAGCCAAAACACATCAAACAATTACCAGACTATGACATGCAATTATTGAAGGCTCTGGTTAAGGGGGCCTTCGGGCAACGCCGTAAAACCTTGTTAAATGCCTTGACTGCCACTGGCATTAAAAATCTGGTTAAAGATGATGTGCGCCAGGTTTTAGCCGAGGCTGGTCTCGCAGAATTCAGGCGTCCTGACCAGCTTACGGTGGCTGAGTATATTAATTTGTCTCGCATCTACGGAGATAAATAGGTGGAGAATTTTGTGCTTGAAAACCCTACCAAAATTATTTTTGGGCGGGATACCATTGCCGGTTTAGGAAAAGAGGCGGCAGTCTTTGGTCAAAAGGTTCTGCTGGTTTATGGCCAAGGCAGCATCAAAAAAAATGGCATCTATATTGAGGTTGAAAACTCCTTGCAATCGGCTGGTTTGACCATTATCCAGCATGGTGGGGTGAAGTCAAATCCAACCCTTGCCTTTGTACGAAAGGGGATAGAACTTGCCAAGCTTCATGAGATAGATGTGGTTATTGCCGTTGGCGGCGGCAGCGTTATTGATACCGCTAAGGCCATAAGTGCCGGGGCGGTGGTCGAGCATGATGTCTGGAAATTTTTTAGTGGCAAGAAGGGTATAACCTCTCCTCTGCCAATAGGTTGTGTATTGACCTTGGCGGCATCCGGCTCGGAGATGAATGGCGGCATGGTAATTACCAACGAGGAAAAAGTCTTAAAATTAGGGACTGGTAACAAAAAACTATGTCCACGATTTTCTATTCTTGACCCAAACGCCACTTTTTCAGTGCCACCTATCTATACGGCCTATGGGGCCGTTGATGCTATTGCTCATACACTGGAATTTTATTTTACCTGCCGGGGTGATAATACTGGAGTGCAGGATCGTTTTATGGAGGGTTTGATTATTAATCTAATGGAGGCCTGTGATAAGACCTTACTTGATCCTCATAATTATTCTGCCAGGGCAAATCTCATGTGGTGTGCCACCATGGCTCTAAATGGTTGGACTAGCGCCGGTCTGGGCTGGGTGGGATTTCCTATGCATATGATTGAGCATGCTATGAGCGCAAAACACGATGTGCCTCACGGAGCAGGTTTATCTGCGGTAATTCCAGCTTGGATGCGCTGGCAGATCGAGCGGCAACCTTCCAAAATTGCCCAATTTGCCAGACGTGTTTTTAATATTGTCGCCGATGATGAAAAGGGGGTGGCAATGCAGGGTATAGAGCGACTTACCGCATGGTTCAAGCAGATTCATAGCCCTACTACATATAAAGGCTTAGGAATTCCTCGTATGGCTATTGATGAATTAGCCGAAAATAGTCAATTTCAAGCGAAGATTTGGCGGCTGCGGGAATATGACAATGCTGTTGTTACTGAAATTTTGAAGTTAATTCCATAATAGTGGCTAAGATGACAAACAAAAAAAATACTCGCCTAGCTATCTTTGAGTATCGGCATTCCGGCCATAAAAAGATTGAAGGAATTAAACGTTATGGCCGAAATATTGAAATTGTCTCTGTCACAAATATCGAGTCTGCGCTGCCCGACTTTATTGACGAACCGGAAGATTATATCAATGATAATTTTGAAGCGGATGTGGTGCTTTGTTTTATAA
The DNA here is from genome assembly GCA_964439085.1 of uncultured Desulfobulbia bacterium. Classification (GTDB taxonomy): domain Bacteria; phylum Desulfobacterota; class Desulfobulbia; order Desulfobulbales; family VMSU01; genus JAADIV01. The sequence continues at coordinate 2,148 of CAYTNB010000091.1, forward strand.
AACACCCTGATCTGGCAGACTATCTAGCAGAAATTTGCAAACACAAAGGGATACCAGTAATTGCCTCAGGAACCAGAACCAGTTTGGCGCTAACGCCCTTTACCTGTTGTGGCTTGGGAATTCACAAGAATCTGGGAGCTTATGGTGAACAGTTTGGGGTGCCTGAGCTAGAAGTTATTTTGCAAGATAATAAAATATGTGCCGTTGATGTTAAACGTGGTGCCTCATGCGGGGCCACCTGGCAGATGGCCGATAAAATAATTGGACTTACTGTCGAAGAGGCCTTACCTGTAATTGGCCGGGAGGTGCAATATCTATGTGCTGCTGATCCTAGCGCCTTTGATCCTATCTCTGGCAAAAGTTCTTTACATTTTGCCGGGCATGTTCATATAGATGCCTTGAAAAAGGCGACAAAGGTTAAAGTGAGCAGTACGAAAACGAACGTATGCCACAGTACGACGAAGATCGTATGCGAATGAAAAGGGCGCTTGTTACAGGCGGTGGTGGCTTTGTGGGTTTGGCCATAACCAAACGTTTGCTTGATATTGGTATTGAACCTGTGGTTATGGGACGTAACCAATATTCTTATGTTGATGAACTTGGCGTCCGGCAAATACCTGGAGATATCAGAGATATTGATGCCGTGCAACAGGCTGCTGTGGGCTGTGATACAGTCTTCCATGTGGCCGCCAAGGCAGGTATTTGGGGTAGCAAAAGGGACTATTTTAGCATTAATTATACTGGCACCCAAAACGTTATTCGTGTCTGCCTGGATAAAAAAATTAGCCGTCTTATCTACACCTCGACTCCCAGTGTGGTATTTGCAAATCATAGTATTAGGGGGGAAGGGGAGACCTTACCCTATGCCGATAAATTTCTTTGCCATTATGCTGCAAGCAAGGCGGCAGCGGAACGGTGTGTGCTGGCAGCAAATTCTACCATTTTAGGAACGGTTTCTTTGCGTCCTCATCTGGTTTGGGGGCCGGGAGATACAAATTTGCTACCTAGGTTGATTGATCGAGGCCGGCTAGGGCGGCTTAAACAAGTAGGCGATGGGACAAATCTAGTAGATATCACCTACATTGATAATGCGGTGCAAGCACATATTTTGGCGGCAGAGAATCTTGCTAGGCACGGTTCAGCCGCAGGCAAAGCCTATTTTATCAGCCAGGGGAAACCTGTTAATTTATGGGGCTGGATAAATAATCTTTTTGAAGATCTGGATATTCCGGCGGTAAATAAGAAAATAAGCTACGCTAAGGCCTATTTAGCCGGGAGAGTATTTGAGATTTTTTACGGAATAATGGGGATTCAGCGGGAACCAATTATGACCAGATTTTTAGCTCAGCAATTGTCAAAATCCCACTGGTTTTCTATCGCAGCATCTCAGAGAGATTTAGGTTATGCGCCTTTGATATCTACTGAAGAAGGGATGATGGCAGTTTTAAATAGTTTGGCATAGAATTTTAGTTAGTTTTTACGGCTACTCGCAGCGTTCATTATACAACTCTTGAGGCAAAATTATGAAAGAAAAGATATCTATAGGGGTTTTATTTGGAGTTTTGTTTATGTCTTCATTTTCTCAGGCTGGCTGGAATCCCTTTCATACGGAGACTGGGGCAAAACAAAATATTAATAATCCAATGGTCGCAGAGTCTATCGCCAGTTTTAAAAATGATAACCCCAAGTTGAAATATTTTTTTAAGAAGGCTTATGGGTATGCTATATTTCCGACGGTTGGCAAGGGGGGGATTGGTATAGGTGGAGCTTATGGAAAGGGTGAAGTATATAAGAAAGGGAAATTGCTGGGATCTTCAAGCTTAACTCAGCTTACCATTGGCTTTCAACTGGGAGGACAGGCCTACAGTGAGCTTATATTTTTCAAGGATAAAAAAGCCCTGGACCATTTTACATCAGGCAGTTTCGCCTTTGATGCTCAAGCGTCAGCAGTGGCCGTAACCGCTGGCACATCAGTGAATGCTGACTATAATAACGGTGTGGCCATTTTTACCCGCACGAAGGGCGGCTTAATGTACGAGGCCTCTGTAGGGGGCCAGAAGTTCAGCTTTCAACCAGTTAGCAAGTGATGAAGACGCAGCTACTTGTTCAGACACAGAATCTCCCCAAAAAACATGAAGAGCTTTGGGGGGGGGGGTTGGATGCCAACCAACAAACATGCAGGTATGACAATAAGTAAACCCATTCTTTTTTTCTGTGTGTTTCTGTGTTCTCCCGGAGTCTCGCAGACTCGTTTACCTGTGGCTGAAATAACGTAGTTTTATTTGCCAAATCCGCAGATTGGATAGTTGCAGGGGTGGCAATTCCGACATAAGCCACCATGACCCATACGGGCAAAATCTTCTCTGCTGATTATGTCGCCGCCTAAAATCCTGGGCAAAATTAAATCAAGAATAGTAATTTTATGAAACATGCCGCAGGCGGGAATCCCCAGAATTGGAACTTCACCAATGCGGGCCGTTAAGAACATGGAGCCTGGTAAAACAGGGGTTCCATAGACAATATCTGTAGCTCCGGCGGCCTTTATCCCTAAGCGAGTTACATCATCAGGGTCAACGGACATTCCTCCAGAGGTGATGACCAATTCTGCATCGGCAGCAAGGCAGCTTTTTATTTCATTTGCTATAATTTCCGTATCATCGGGGGCAAAACGGACCTCGGTAACTTGAGAGCCTATTTCTGATAATTTTTTTCGTAACACTGCTTCAAAGGCATCTTTTATACGACCATGAAATACCTCGTTGCCGGTAATTACAAGCCCTGCTTTAACATGTTTAATTTGTTTGACTTTTACGATTCCCTCTCTGGGTGCCTCATTTACCGCCTTCTCCACAATATTTCGTTTGGAAATTAAAGGTATTAAGCGGGTGGCTGCCACCTGTTCTCCCTTGCTAACCATCTGATTGGTATGGAGGGTAGAGCACATTACGTCGCCTAGCAGGTTCAGCCTATATAGAGCCTCAGTATCAATCTTCAATAAGCCGTCGTGTGCCGCCAGCAGACTAATTTTACCTTCTATGGGTTCTGCTCCAGCAATTATTCCAGAACCAGAAATGGCCTGGGCCAGCAGGGCGGCGGCTTCATTTTCATGTATCTCATCGTCTTGCATGGTTAATACGTATACATGTTCTTTCCCCAGGCGTTTTAAGTGTTCCACATCTTCTGGTTGGATCAGATGACCTTTCTTGAAGGCTCGCCCCTTAAACTCACCTTGTCTGATTTCGGTGATATCGTGGGGGAGAACCATGCCCACCGCTTGATCTACAGGGATGTTTTTTTTCATCTTATATCACCTCGAAATAGGCGCCATTTGCACAATTGGGGCATAGAATTTCATCATTTTTTTCTATGTCACGACCATCTTGTACCCATTCCTGGCATCTTTGACATTGTACCCTTTTAAGGGGGCGCCCTGGCATGTCACAAGGTGGGACCTCCACCACGACGTTTTGAACAGTGAACAATTCGTCCTCCGGCATAACTCGGTATGCAGCTAATTGTTGTTTATATTTATCTTTAATCTCTGGACAATATTTTTGGGCTAATTCTCTTGATTCCTCTCGGGCTAGAATTCGCACAGCCTTGCCTGAATCAAAATTGACAAAAGTCGCCGCCATAATTCCGTGATCCAACCATTTTAGAGATCGTTTACCAAGAGTGCAGCCAGTGACGGTCTGAATAGCATCGGTAGCACAGCGATCTATCTCTACTATAACGTAGAACTTTTTTCGATCCAATCCTCTGGGGGCTCTAATGTCTATTTTTTCTAAACCAAGCATTGCCAAACGTACACCAATAACCTGACCCGCACAGATATGCCCATGAATAGCAGTAGCCTGTTCAAGTAACTCATCAAATATTTGCATTATAATCCTGTCAACGTTGAATGAAACAAATTAAAAAAAGAAGAAAAGGGACTCTAGTGCCTCGTAAACCTTAAATCGTCGCATCTTACTTGTTATTTGATGCGCCAACGGCGTTAGACTTCTGTTGCATAGAAATGCTATGCGCCGCCAGTCGTGCCTTGTTGGCACGCCGAATCCCTTCGTAATCTTGCGACACTTTAAGGTTTACGAGGCACTAGATTGTTAAGCGTGGTTTTGAGCATGTTGTTAAAAGAAGGGAATTGAAGTGAAAAAATCTTTAAGAGTCAAGTGTCTTACTCTTGAACGTCTATCATTAATAACAGGTAAGCGAAGACTCCGGGAAAACAATCTGTAAGGTACTAAAAAGTCCTAAGTCCATTTCCCCTTTAGTTGGTTAGACAAGTGCTAGTCAAAAACCAAATTCGGCCAGCAAATCGTCAACCAAATCCTGCTTGTCTGTTTCGCTGGAATTGGCCTCTTTAACGTCTCGCAAAATTTCAGTTTTGTGCTTTATGTTTTCAGGTGAATCATTTTTACGAATGTTCAAAATGACCAGAGATTCTATTAACCAATCCCGCATCTTATTTAAATCTTTAATGATTATTTCCATTTTTTGCCGGGCAACGTCCTGAAAAGTTTGAGTGGCAATAACATCAAAGATGTCATTTTTGATGTTATCAATAGTTTCATTAATTTCACAACTTACGGCGGGGTTATTTATGCCAAGTTTGGTTATTTTTTCTTCGAGTATTTCGGCCTGTTCAGACAAATGATCCGACTTATCTAACACCTGGCCAGCGGTTTTTTTCATCAGATCAACCACGTTAATAGCACTGTTTACCACTGTTGGAGCTTGCTCTCCTGCACTAGTTAAAGGAGTTTCTATAGACTTCAGGTTCAAAAGCATTGTGTTAATTTTGATGGCTAAGTCTTGTAATACACCTTCTGTATTAATACTGATTAAATCCTTATTGTAATCACCACTCAAAATGGCATCAGTAACTTCAATTAAGGATGAGATCCCTCTGTCTAATTTTGCAGACTCTGCTGACATAAATAACTCTCCCGCATATGAATGGATGACCTTTAAGTACGATCGCATACGATCATGGTCGAACTGTTAATCATTGTGGCCGATGATATATTTCTTTTGAACTCATTATTTTGTGTAATCCCCAAAAAAATGAACAAAAGATTACATAGCTATATATAATCTCTTGGGTAATTGTCAATTAAATAAATGTTACTCATGAGAAGTACAATAATTCTTTTACTCTGCTTTATCTGGATTGACGGGCAGCATTATAATAAATGTTGCGCCCTGGCCGGGGGCGCTTTTTGCCTCAATTTTTCCACCATGTCGAAGCACTATTTTCTGACAAGTGGCTAGGCCTATTCCCGTACCCTCATATTTCTTATGGCCGTGAAGTCTGGTGAGAGGATGAAATATCTTTTCGGCGTAGATGGGATCAAAACCAATGCCGTTATCCTGAATTGTTATTTGATAAAAAGAGCCATTCACGATTGAACTTTTGATTGTTACCAGTGGGGCCTTGTCGGTATCACTGTATTTAATAGCGTTGGCGATGATATTTTGGAATAACTGCCTGATTTGAGTTTTATCTCCTGTAAGTTTTCCTAATTCCGTAAATTTTATTTCACCCCTGTTTTGCTTGAATCGTTCTTCAAAATTTTGGGAAACTTCGTTTACTATTTCCGTCAGATTAAGGCACTCAAAGCGCTTATTACATGATGTAACTCTTGATAATTCCAGCAGGCCATCAATTAATTGCTGCATTTGAGTAATTGATATAGTGATTCTGCGGAGGTACTCCTGGCCACGTTCGTCAAGTGTACAGCTATATTTATCCAGCAATCTCTTGCTGAAGGCGGTTATAAGCATTAGTGGTTCTTTTAAATCGTGTGAGGCGACATGGGCAAACTCTTCCAATTCTTCATTTGATTGTTTAAGTTTGCGGGTAAGTTCCATAAGGCCTTGCTCAGCCTGCATCCTAATGCTAATCTCCTGCTCAAGATTTTCGTTTGACTGACGCAATTCAACTGTTCGTTCGTCGACCAATTCAGATAATCTGAAATGATGCCGTTCCAGTTCCTCTTCCGCTTTTTTTAATTCAGTGATATCGGAAAACACCCCGTCTGTAAACCATGTCCCGTCTTGCTCGTATATATTACTCGCACGGCCATGCAGCCAAATCCAGTGACCATCCTTATGTTTAAGCCTGTATCTGACATCATATATTTTGTTATCAGTGATGTGTTCATCATTATTGGCATCTAGCAACTGACGAGGGCACTCCTGCTGTAAGCTTCTGTTCGGCAGGTGCGATGAGAAAAAAAGATCAAATTCATTTCTGAAATAATCAAGATCATCAGGATGAATTTTTGAGAAACGGCCCTTGGGCCAGGCCCCCAGCATCTCTTCGGGCTTATATCCGCAAATTTTTTCGATATTTTGACTCATAAAATAAATGGTGCCGTTTTGATCTGCCCGCCAGGTTACATCTGGAACATTTTCTATTAAGGAACGGTATTTTTCTTCACTTTTGTGGAGTGCCTTCTCATAATTTTTTTGATGCGTAATATCCTGAATGATGATAATGCCGCCTGAAAATTCGTTATTAATCTCGCCTAAAAAGGTTCCCGACATAACAACATTTCTTACTTTGTTGTCTATTTTTAAAGTCGCTTCGATGGCCGGAAAAGAAGTTTGTGCATCTAAGACTTGTTTTATTTTGTGGGGGCTCAAAGTATCATCGCCAATAATGTCGAGACACTTTTTGCCTATATGGCATTTGCCGGTAAGTCTAAAAAAATGTACGAAGGAGCGGTTGGTTTCAACTAGCCGTAATTCATGGTCAATAATAAAGGCCGGTTCTCGCATTCTATTGAATATTGTGTAATAACGCCTTTTTTCATGCAGGATGTAGCGGTTAGCCTCTCTTAGTTTCTTCTGGTAGGGGAGGGTGGCTAGTCTGGTATAAATATTTAGCAGGTTGTACTCTAAATCATCAAATACGGCGGAAAGGGTGGGGGATAGAGGGAAAGATTTTGAATACTCAGCGGTACGATCATGATCGTATGCGAAGAGCAATTCCCTTATATTTTTTATAAAATAGAAAATATACTTAAAATCCAAACCTGATTTTGCGGCTTGTTCGCAGAATTTAAGTAAATCGTTTATGGCGGCATTTATGGTTTGAGGTGATAGGCTGATCTCGGGAGGGTATAGTAATTTCTTAAACGTAAGCCATAGGCCGTCAATCTCTGAGCGCAGGGAAACAAGTCCTTGGGCGGCTTCATAAAACTTGTTCCTCAGAACATTAATTTCACTTTTGTCAGATTGAAACGACTGATTCGCCACGTTTTATCCTCAAAATAGGTGTTGCCAAGGATCATAACTGTTAGAGATGAGGTTGTTCTACAAAACTACTAACTGTTCAGCTACACCTCAGGTTTGTCCATTTTCGCCTTCTCACATGCCCAAGTATGCTTCAAAGTCAAAAATGAACAAACCTGAGGCACATCTGAGCAGTTACACTCCGGGGCTATTCACGGTATTTCCGTTTACGCTGAGTAGTTACTAGAATTATAGAGTAAAAGCTGCAATGACGCTACTAAGTACCTTACCGATTGATTTCTCGGAGTCTGCGCTTACCTGTTTTTTAGAAAAGAATCCGTAAGGTACTTATCCCCCCCCCCTCGTGAGGTGTTAGTCATATTTACGACGTTCTCTTTCTCGCAAAAATATCCGTAATGAGGTCTGAGTCAGTTTAAGACTGGTGCGATACTGATTTATCAGATAGCGTAAATATGAAAAATGTACACCTTTGGGGTAATTAACATAAATTATAAAGGTTGGTGGTTTGGTGCTTATTTGAGTCGTGTAGTACAATTTTAAGCGCTTACCTTTGTGGAGGGCGGGGCTATGGTCTTCAATTGCCTTGCGAAGAATTCTGTTTAAAGGGCCAGTCGAAAATTCCAGGCTAAATTGTCTGTATACCTCGTCAATGGTTGCGAATATTTTCTTGGTGCCGGTACCGGTAAGAGCTGAAATCTTCATGGTGGGGGCATAACCAATAAACCTGGTTGCGCGTTCAATTTCCTCAAGAAGCCATTTCTGCCGTTTGAGATCGTCCTTGATCAGATCCCACTTATTTATCAGAATTAGACACGCCCGGCCTCTTTCAACGGCATAACCAATAACCTTGGTGTCCTGCTCGGTAATTCCCTCGTTGGCATCAATTAAAATCAAAACTACATCGCAACGTTCCATGGCCTTTAAGGCACGCATTACCGAGAACTTTTCGATCTTATCCTGAACCTTGCCTCTGCGCCTGATTCCGGCCGTATCA
>CAYTNB010000092.1:0-10400 GCA_964439085.1 uncultured Desulfobulbia bacterium
CACTTAGGAGGTTGTCCGAGAATAGAAGCCGTAGCGAAAAGTTGGAGAATTGAGACCATTTATTCCGGCTTCGATGTCTGCGCTTATCTGTACAGGCACTCTATTCTCGGGCAGCTCTCCTAGAGCATATCTGAACAGTCACGCTTCCGTGGTTTTATAAGCTTTTCTGGCATGACCTGAATAGTTACCAAATAATAAAAAATACAGGAGATAATAAAATAATGGAAAGCAGTGATTTCTCTAAATTAGAAATGGTTGTTGAAAAACTTTTGGCTACCTTAGGCACCACGAAGGGCGAGAATGCTAGTCTACTTATGCTGGTTAAAAATAAAGAAAAAAAAATCGAGGAGTTGGAACAAGCCCTTTCTTCTTTGAATTCGGATCAGAATGATATAAATGGCCGGGTGTCCAGTCTAATTAGCTCCATAGAAGATTGGGAAAAAACGACTTCCTTTTGCTCGGACCCAGAGGATGAAAATATGGAGAACCATGAGGCTGAGTCAAGTGAAGATGTAGAAAAAATGAACCAGGAAGGGCCACTATTTAATATGGGTGAATAGGGCTGTTGCGAGTAATCAATTTTGTTTGCAGGCGAAATGTATTGCCAGCAGCATAATATTTTGGTAACAAAATGGTAGAGGGAATTTTTGGAACGATTGGTTAAATTTGAGGTGTGTGGGCAAGAATATTCTCTTAATACCGATGCGCCGGAAGAAGAGGTGCAGGAAATTCTTGTGCTGGTTAAGTCTCAAATTGAGATGCATTCAAAATCCAGTAAATTTTTACCCGCCAGATTAGCCATATTGGCTAGTCTCAACATGGCAGGTAAATATATCAAGCTGAAAAAAGATTTTGAAGAGCATAAGGCGATGGTTGATGGTAAACTTGCCACTATGACTGAGCTGATCGAAAGTAAAATATAAGCTTTCCCTGCCCTGTTCGTGATCTACGGAATTCTTCGAGCCAGTTATTTAAAAAAGGGTACCTCCCCTGTTGATGGAAAGAAAATTCGCTTTGCTGAAATTTCTCGATGTTAATAAGAGCTTTACCCACCTAACTCTTCGTTAGGTTCGAGAGGACTGTGGACACGGCAGGATGGGGAATTCTTCTTGGTAACTCCGGTTGAGTCGGGAGTGCAGAAGTTAAGTGAAAGATATTAGTTGTGTTTACGTCTTAAGTTTTATTGCAGAATTGGTGCTTTAGTGAGTTTTACATCGTTGTTATGCCGATTTTTTATTTGACGTGCAATTTATATAGAGTTAATAGCGCCTTTCTGAACTATCGGAAATTGTTATTTTTACTTCAATAAGAGTTTTCTGATTTAACCTGCCAAAGGTGCTGCTAACTAGTTGCGGAGTAGTTAACTCCGCAGCGATCTTTCCTTTCTTATAGCCTCTTCCTGAACAGGCCACGCCGATAGCCTGGCCTCTCCTCCGCTCATTCTATATTGTTTTGATTTTGATGACTGACGTTACTTGTCTGGTCATTCCGACACTTTTTTTTAGACGCCATCTTGCGTTAATATAATTATAAAAGGATTTTTTGTGGATATTCAAACTGTTGCCATTATCATAGTTGGACTCATTATGGGAGTAGGTCTGGGGATTGTCCTCAATAAACGTATGTCATTGGCAAACAATGATAATGCAGGCGCTCAGGCTCGCAAAATGGTGGAGGATGCCCTGGCTGAAGCGGAACGAATAAAACAAGGCGCCAAACTTGAAGCCAAGGAAGAAGTCTATCGTTGCAAGCAGGAAGCAGATACTGACCTTAAGCAGGGCCGGGTTGAATTACAGAGAGAAGAGAAGAAGATCAGTCAGCGCCTGGAACAAATCGAACGTAAGATTGATCTTCTGGATAAGCGTGAGGTGGAGCTATTAACCAAAGAAAAATCATTTTCAAGGCAGGAGAGTTCGCTGGAAAAACGCAAGAATGAGGCTAGGTCTCTTATTGAAGAGCAACAAAATAAATTGGAAAAGATTGCTGGCATCTCCAAGGAAGAGGCTAAAAAAAGATTGGTGGAGAGCATTGAAAGTGAAGCCAAAATGGAAGCTGCAAAGGAGATCGTTCGCATTGAAAATGATATGAAAATGCAGGCCGACCGCAAGGCAAAAAACATTCTGGCCTTGGCCATGGCCAGGTATGCAGGAGATTACGTAGCTGAAAGAGTTGTCTCGATTGTACCTTTACCCAACGAGGAGATGAAGGGCCGAATTATTGGTCGTGAAGGCCGTAATATCAGGGCCATTGAGGCCGCTACTGGTATTGATATAATTATTGATGATACGCCTGAGGCGGTGATCTTGTCCGGCTTTAATCCCGTTCGTCGTGAGGTGGCCAGGCAGTCAATGGAACGGCTGATTGCCGATGGCCGTATTCATCCTGCCCGGATTGAAGAAATCGTGGAGAAGGTTGGCAAAGAACTTGACGTAACTATTCGTGAGGCAGGTGAGCAGGCAACCTTTGATGTTGGGGTACATGGTGTGCATCCAGAGATTGTCATGCTCTTGGGCCGCTTAAAATACCGTACTAGTTATGGGCAGAATGTCCTGGTGCACTCCCTTGAAGTTGCCTTCTTATGTGGAATCATGGCGGCTGAACTTGGTCTGGATGTAAAGCAGGCCAAGCGAATCGGTCTGCTCCACGATATTGGCAAGGCAGTAGATCACGAGGTTGAGGGATCTCACGCAATTATTGGTCGTGATTTGGCTCGTAAGTACAAAGAATCTCCGGAGGTGGTGCATGCCATTGGGGCTCACCACGAGGATATTGAAGCAACCAGTGTGTTGGATATCCTTGTGCAGTCTGCCGATGCCCTGTCGGGAGCGCGACCCGGGGCCAGGAAGGAAATGCTTGAGTCCTATGTTAAGCGTTTGGAGGATCTTGAAGATATTGCCAACTCTTTTAAGGGGGTCGAAAAATCGTTCGCAATTCAGGCAGGACGTGAGGTTCGGGTAATTGTTAACAGCTCAGATGTCAGGGACGCTGAGACGACGATTTTAGGTAAGGATATTGCCAAGAAAATTGAGGAGAATTTGACTTATCCCGGTCAGATCAGGGTAACTGTTATTCGGGAAACTCGTTCTATTGAATATGCCAAATAGGGAATTTTTGAATACGGAACGCGCTAATAAATGATGCACTCGTAAAAACTTATAATTCTCTTATTATTCGTCATTCCCGCAGAAGCGGGAATCCAGGAGTTTAAATATGTTATGGATCCCCGCCTGCGCGGGGATGACGGGATTGGGGACTTTTTACGAGTCCATCAATAATGAATAGATTCGATAAATTTATAAGGGTATTATTGTGAAATCAGTTGCGGAACAGATGGCTATTATTGAGCGCGGTACTTTAAATCTAATTTCTCGGGAAAATCTGGAGAAGAAGCTGCGTAAATCCATTGAGACAGGTAAGCCTCTTAAGGTTAAGGCTGGATTTGATCCTACTGCTCCTGATTTGCATCTTGGTCATACCGTTCTGATTCAAAAATTAAAGCATTTCCAGGATTTGGGCCACGAAGTATTATTTTTGATAGGTGACTTTACTGGTATGATTGGTGACCCCACCGGTAAATCTGCCACAAGAAAGGGGCTGACCCGTGCGGATGTTGATCGTAACGCCGAAACCTACAAAGAGCAAATATTCAAGATTCTTGATCCGCAAAAAACCAAGGTAGTATTTAATAGTAGTTGGCTTGATAAGTTAAATTCCCATGATTTTATTAAGCTGGCCTCCCAACTGACCGTGGCCAGAATGCTGGAACGTGATGATTTCAAAAAGCGTTTTGCCACTCAGCAACCCATAAGTATTCACGAATTTCTTTATCCGCTTATGCAGGGCTATGATTCTGTAGCCCTTGAGGCGGACGTTGAGTTGGGTGGAACCGATCAACTCTTTAATTTATTGATGGGACGGGAGTTGCAGCGCACCTACGGCCAAGCCCCGCAGGTTGTTCTCACTATGCCCCTTCTAGAGGGGTTGGATGGGGTCAACAAGATGAGCAAGTCTCTGGGGAATTATATCGGTATAACCGATTCTGCTGACGACATATACGGCAAGGTTTTGTCTATTCCTGATAGTATTATGTTCAGGTATTATGAGTTACTGAGCGATTTGTCCTCCTGTGAGATAAAGACTTTGCAAGATGATATGGCCCAGGGCAAGATCCATCCCAAGAAGGTTAAAAATCAATTGGCTCGTGAACTAACGGCCCGGTATTATGGTGATGGGGCGTCGGTAAAGGCGGAAGAAAATTTTGAGCGGGTTTTCAGGAGCCACGGTCTGCCTGACGACATTGCCGAAAAAATTATGCCAGTGGGTGATGCAGCCTGGCTGCCCAGGTTGCTGGTGGATTGCGGTTTAGTCAAAGGCACGGGTGAGGCACGACGGATGATCAAACAGAACGCCGTATCTCTGAATGGTGACAAAATGAGTAATGCAGAATATCAGGTGCCAGCCAGGGGCGAGGTGCTAATCCAGGTTGGTAAACGCCGTTTTTGCAAGGTTATTTTCAGTTGAATCTGAATACCCCCTCGTGGGGTGTTAGTTTTCTTACTCTGTATCCCCTCATCTCGAGTTCAAAATGCTACAATTTGATCGGCACCATGTTTGGCATCCCTACACCTCCACCACAAATCCTTTGCCGGTCTACCCGGTGGCAAGTGCGGATGGCGTGCGTTTGCGGCTTACCGATGGCCGTGAATTAATTGATGGCATGTCCTCCTGGTGGTGTGCAATCCACGGTTACAACCATCCACGTTTAAATACGGCTCTGCAAAAGCAGGCTGCCAGCATGGCTCATGTCATGTTTGGTGGACTTACCCATGAACCAGCTGTCACGCTGGCTCGTGCTCTGATAGATATTACCCCAGCCAATTTACAAAAAGTATTCTTCTGTGATAGCGGCTCGGTGGCTGTAGAGGTTGCCATGAAGATGGCTCTGCAATACTGGGGTGCCATGGGCCGTCCGGCCCGCAAACATTTCCTGACAATTCGTGGAGGCTATCACGGCGACACCCTGGGCGCTATGTCCGTCTGTGACCCTGTTACTGGTATGCATCAACTCTTTAGCGGTGCTTTGTCGGTACAGTTTTTTGCCGATCGACCAACATGCTGCAATGATGAAGAATGGCGGGATGACGATATGGCTGATTTTCGGCGGCAGTTGGCAGCACATCGGAATGAAATTGCAGCTGTAATCATGGAACCAATTGTTCAAGGTGCAGGGGGAATGCGTTTTTATGCCCCGGAATTTTTGCGCCAGGCTCGAAAATTATGTGATGAATATGGTCTGCTGCTGATCTTTGATGAGATCGCCACGGGCTTTGGCCGAACCGGTCTGATGTTTGCCTGCGAACACGCCGACGTTGCCCCAGATATTATGTGCATTGGGAAAGCCATTACCGGCGGTTATATGAGCTTTGCCGCCACCCTTACCACAGAGGCGGTAAGTGAGGTGATTGGCCGCAATGGCGGGGTCTTTATGCACGGCCCAACCTTTATGGCCAACCCCCTGGCCTGTGCCGTTGCCAATGCCAGTCTGGAATTGTTGCTGGAAATGGATCTCCCCAACAATATAGGCCGTATTTGCGAGTGTCTAGAGCGTGGTCTGGAGAGCTGTCGGGCGCTCCCCACTGTGTCTGATGTAAGAGTTCTGGGGGCCATCGGGGTAGTGGAGATGGCCAAACCGATTGATTTGGCGGTTATTCAAAAAATGTTTGTCGAGCGGGGGGTTTGGATAAGGCCCTTCGGACGCTTGATATATGTTATGCCCCCCTATATTATTAGTAATGAGGAACTTGATTTTCTCACTTCTCAAATATTTGAGGTTATTAAGGCCTTTTAGTGCCACATAATTTATTTTGTGCCAGTGTCAATTTATTATTGGGCCAAGAGATACTGAAACCCAACAATTTGCGAATTTCCCCCCTCTGCTTCAGGTATCTCATTAATAAATGGAAATCCCTAACATGTTCATGTTTTCTTCATAATCATCTCATATGATAGTAAGAACATGAGTATGACCCTGATTTATTCACTTCATATTCAAGAAAAATTAGATGGAAATTAAAATGAAAACTACAGCTCAGAGTCTGCATCGCCGTGTCGTTAGAATCGTTGATTTTACCTCTTTTTGTTATCGCTTGCTTTTTTCTATTAGAGAGTCCTTTGCCAATTCCAGGTTTGGTCTACACTTTATTGGTAAGGCACGGCGGCTCTGGCTGGTTCATTATCGTAAGAATTATGTTCGAAACCAGCTTGTCTCCCGGCAGGGCAAGTGCCAACAATGTGGCACCTGCTGTAATCTATTATTTACTTGTCCAATGTTGACCAATGAAGGGAGTTGCCTGGCTTATGGCACATGCCGACCACAGGCTTGCAAGGTCTTCCCCATTGATCAGCGGGATATTGATGAGGCACGGCTTGCCGGTGGGAAATGCGGCTATAGATTTGCCGAGCTATATTCGGAAGTGATCCCCAGAACAGAAAGGTGGTGATATGCTGCATCAATTTTCTGTTACCTCTGGCAGAGGCCGTCAGTCAGTGGGGCTATCCCGGCATCTTTCTGCTCATGGCTTTGGAATCATCCTTCTTCCCTTTTCCGGGTGAGGTGGTAATCCCCCCGGCGGCCTATCTGGCTGCCGCGGGTGAAATGAATATCGCTTTGGTTATTCTTTGCGGAACCACCGGTAGTCTGGTGGGGGCTATGTTCAACTATTGGCTGGCCTTTAAATTTGGGCGGCCATTTCTTCAGAAATATGGCCGCTATTTTCTAGTCAGCCCCAAGGCATTGGCTAAGGCTGATCAGTTTTTTGAACGTCACGGGCATATTAGTACATTTATTGGTCGTTTGCTGCCTGGCATCCGGCAGTATATTTCCTTACCTGCGGGTCTGGCTCGGATGAATGTCGCAGCCTTTGTCGCAGCCACCGTGCTGGGAGCAAGCATCTGGGTGGTAGTGCTTGCGGTCATGGGCTATTGGTTTGGCAAAAATGAGCAGATGGTCTTGCAAAATTTGCATAAGATCACTCTGGTTACGATTGCGGGTTGTGTTATTGTCGGAATCCTTTATTGGTGGAGATGGCGGAACCGTTTACTCAAGAATGAACTACGAGATAATTGATGGCTATAAATACTGAAATATTTCAATGGATCCATGCCGGAGCAGGAACTCGGCCCTTGGTGGATTTCATAGCTATTTTTTTTGGTGAAGGTGGGCCATATATGCCAGCGGCTTTATTTGTTATTTTGTGGTTCCTGGTGGGTAAGGATAAAAAAATTGCCCTGTTAGAGGCCACCGAAGCGGCAGGAGTGGGTCTGGCCATTAACCAGTTGGCCGGCCTATTTTATTTTCACCCACGCCCCTTTATGATAGGACTTTGTACGCCGCTTTTCCCCCACGGACCGGAAAACTCTTTCCCCAGCGATCACGCCACTCTGATGTTTAGCGTCGCTCTTTATCTGCTTTTGTTTAGGAGCTGGGCTTCTTGTGGTTTGGTTCTTTTGACAGCGGCCATATTGACTGCTTGGGGCCGGATATATGTTGGCATCCATTTCCCCCTAGATATGGTCGGCTCTTTTTTTATCGCCCTTGTCGCCGCTGGGATGATGTCACGGCTTGCAGGTCACTTTCCTGAAGCGAATGAAAAAATCTCACAGCTTATCGGGCGGGTTTGCCAACCGTTATTGTGGAGGGTGCGACAATGAACAAGCGTAAGCGCCTCATGAACACCCTTACATTCCGAGATGTTATAAAGTCAAGAGTGTGGTTTGTTGAGCGCTTACAACAAGTCCGCTAATATACATTATTTCTTTACAGGCCCTGAGCATGACTTTGCAAGACTTGTCTGTCTTCCAATTACCCAGTGTATACGATCGTGGTCGTATCGCTAAATTGTGTAGGATTATATGAATTGCATACCACTATTTACCTCCAGACCAGCCCTATGGTTTAGAAAGCACGGTTCAAATATTATTATCTTTTTTCTCTTTGCTGCAGGGATGCTCATTCTTTACAGAACCATACATAAAGTTGACGTCCACGATGTTTACCAACAGATGAGGGACATACCTGCCACCAGGGTTATGCTGGCTATGCTCCTTACCTTGCTGGGCTACGGGGCATTGGTTGGTTATGACTGGTCGGCCTTGCGTTATATTGGCAAGAAAATACCCTTTCCGGTAGTTGCTTTCATTTCATTTACCGGTTTTTCACTGAGTAATACTATTGGCGTAAGCTGGTTGTCAGGCGGCGCAATTCGCTACCGCTTATATTCCAGAGCTGGACTAAAGGCTGCGGAGATAGCCCTTGTTATTGCTTTTTGTACTGTTGGTTTTGGTATCGGAGAAACAATTGTCGGCGGTGTGGCCCTGGCATTTTATCCGGAGGTCTGCGCAGAATATCTTGCCTTATCGCCTCTTGCCGTTCGAGGACTGGCTGCTGGCTTGCTGTTAGGTGCATTAATCTTTTTGTTTCTGCGCAGCAGACGGCACGGGGTTATCCACTTTGGGGCAAGGCAATTTCGATTACCAGAGACCAATATCCTGGCTGGCCAAATTTTATTTTCTATTATGGATATCGGTCTGGCTGGGGCAACATTATTTATTTTGTTACCCGATAACAGTTTTCCCTTTGTTGGCTTATTGGCTATTTATGCCATCGCCCTTATTGTTGGGGTCTTCAGCCATGTGCCGGGCGGTATTGGTGTCTTTGAAGCTATAATGGCAGGGGCCTTGCACAACTATGTGCCCCTGGAAACCTTGGCTTCGGCACTTATCAGCTATCGTATAATATATTATTTGTTTCCCTTCGTTTTAGGCATCCTGATGCTCGTCGGCAGCGAGACAGTAATCATGCTTAAAAAAAGGTGGCAAGGTGGCTTTGAGGACATTGGAGGGCGCATTAAGTTGGTCAGTAATGTCTCCCGCCTGGCGATTCCGCCGGCATTGTCGGGGCTCACCTTTATTTCCGGCCTTATCCTGCTTTTGGGCAGTTCCATTTCGTTATCTGCCAAATCACTCCTGTTGATAGAGGAATTTTTTCCTTTGGAGTTTATTGAATTATCCCATCTGCTGGGTGGAGTCATCGGGATTATCATGATTATTTTATCATTTGCTCTCTGGCAGCGTATCCAGGCTGCTCTATGGGTAAGCACTTTTTTGTTTATAACAGGGGCAATTATCTCTTTTGTGCAGACGCTGGATTATGATAGCGGCATTGTTATGCTACTGACCCTTGGTTTGCTATTTACTAGCCGAAAGGTATTTTACCGACGGGCTCGGTTATTTTCGAATATTCTTGACCCGAAGTGGATTCTCTTGACCATGGCAGCGCTTGCCAGTTTTACTTGGTTGTTATTATTCTCCTTTAAGGCAACCCCTTATCAAAGTGATCTATGGTGGAAGTTTGCTGTAGATGCCCAGGCCCCAAGAGGATTACGTACTGCCGTCATTGCGATATCTACTTTCCTTGTTGTCTATATTCTGAACGTTTTGCGGCCACCAAAACGGCAGACAAAGGAATCAGACTCTTCCATACTGGAATCGGCTCGAACGATTATTAAAAAGCAGGATAACGCCAATGCTAATTTCGCCTTAACCGGTGATAAGACTCTGCTTTTTTCGGAAAATAACGATAACTTTATTATGTTTTCCATTCACAATCGTAGTTGGGTCGCCTTGGGTGACCCAATTGGCACATCTGAGGCCGAGATGGTTGAACTTATCTGGGAGTTCAAGGCCATGGCCACGAAGGAACAGGGGCATGCAGTATTTTACCAGGTGGGTAGGGAACATTTGGATTGGTATATTGACGCTGGTTTTAATCTCTTTAAGCTCGGTGAAGAGGCGCACGTCAAACTGGCAAAATTCACCTTGGAAGGGCCTAAACAAGCTAAACTACGTCGGACACATAACAGAGCGCTTCGCGACGGTCTATCTTTTCGTATTAGTGATCCACCCCACAAAATTGAACTTCTTGATGAGTTGAGCGGTATTTCCGAACAATGGCTTACTCTTAAGAATGTGCGTGAGAAAAGATATTCTTTGGGGCGCTTCAGCCGGGAATATCTGAACGAATTTCCGCTGGCCCTGGTTTATGAGAATAATCACATATCGGCGTTTGCCAACATATTTGTCACCGAGACCAAAGCTGAGGTGACAATTGATTTAATGCGGCACTTACCAGAGGCTGTCAATAACACCATGGAGTTTCTTTTTATCGAATTAATACTTGCCTTAAAAACCAATGGTTTTGGAAAGTTCAGCCTGGGAATGGTGCCATTATCCGGCTTTATGGAGCGTAAAAATGCCCGGTTGTGGGATCGTTTTGGTCTGTTGATATATAAAAAGGGCCGTCGTTTTTATATTTTTCAGGGACTAGGTGATTTCAAAAATAT
>CAYTNB010000093.1:0-10351 GCA_964439085.1 uncultured Desulfobulbia bacterium
CCGTGGGGGATAGTAACGCTTTTTTTTATTCCCTTATTCGATATATGCTGAATGACACTTTTTGCATATTTTGAAATAAAAATTACGAGATCCGCATTTTCCATACTCCGTAATAATACCTTAGAAAGGATAAAATTACGAAATCGCATATAACCCAGTGGGTATTTCTTTCTCTGGACTTTGTCAAATGGTATCATGTTTCTGAACATGGTTACCGTTTTCCACTGGTCAGTTGAAGCTATAGGTACAACTCCTCCGGGACAAAAGAATATGTCGGCCTTGCTTCGGCGGAGAAAACGTGGAAGTATTATTTTCTCCCAAAACATGCGTAGAATCGGGTTCTCAACAGGAAACTTGACTCGGTATATATGTATGTTGGGATTGACAACTGTAATGTCTGAAGATGGAGAGATTAGCAGTGTAACTTTAAAATCATCATCCGGGCAATGCAGGAGCAAATTTTTAAGATACGTCTTTCCCCCACCTCGCCTTGCAGAAAAAGCATTGATTACAATATGCATAGTGCCTGCGCTATCTTAATCATTAAAGCACCTGATTATAGTTCCGCATATTTATCATACTCACGTAACTCCTCCAAACTGAGAAAACGTCCATTTGAATTTGAGCTGTATTCAAATCCTTGTTTAACAGCTTGACCTTTTTCGCCAATTGCATTAATCGAAAAATCGTTATTACGTTTAACAAATTGAATGCTTGGGCCAATCACAAAGTGATCGGCAAACTCGACCGTGAGATGTGAATCATCCTTAGGACACATAATTTCGTGTAATTTTTCCCCAGGTCGGATCCCGATATTTTTCTGAGGCATGGTTGGAGATAGTGATGTAGCCAAGTCAACTATACGCACGGAGGGGATTTTAGGCACAAAAATTTCACCGCCGCACATGCGCTCAAAATTCTTTAAAACAAAATCAACCCCTTCCTGCAAGGTAATCCAGAATCTGGTCATTTCAACGTGAGTGATTGGTAGATAATCCTGCCCTGTGGCGATCAATTGTTTAAAAAATGGTACAACTGATCCTCGAGATCCCACGACATTCCCGTAACGTACAGCAGAGAAACATGTAGGATGCCCTCCTGTCATATTGTTAGCCGCTACAAAAAGCTTATCAGAGGCCAGCTTTGTTGCACCATAAAGGTTAATTGGATTAGCTGCTTTATCTGTTGACAGTGCTATAACTTTTTGTACCTTGTTAGCGAGAGAAGCTTTAATCACATTCTCAGCGCCATAAATATTTGTCTTGATACATTCCATTGGGTTATATTCTGCGGCAGGTACCTGCTTTAATGCTGCCGCATGGATTACGTAGTCAACCCCGTTCATAGCTTGGTTAAGCCTTTCCCCATCGCGCACATCACCAATAAAATAACGCATACATTCTTGATTATAAATTTGCTGCATTTCGAACTGTTTCAATTCATCACGAGAAAAAATTATAACCCGCTTAGGACTATAGCGCTCAAGCAGCGTACTAGTATATTTTTTACCGAAGGATCCAGTCCCTCCCGTGATCATGATGGATTTGTTATTAAACATTTTTAACCTCAAACATAGTGAACGTGTATATCCTGGCACCCAATCTATTGAGTCCCCAGCTAGCCCCACAAATGGAACACTTGTTGTTGCTACTCTAAGATTTTTTTGGATTTATCTGGTGGAGATAATTGGCAAAAAACGCTAAAAAAATACCAAGCATCAGTCCTGCAATTATACCTAATTTAACAATCAGCTCAGGGGCGGGCTTTGGCGGTTTTCTCACCACCAACGTTGTGCCAGCTTGCAAAGTGTGAATCTGAACCTTATCAAGGTTAATTTTGTCTAGTGTTTTCAAGTGTTTTTGCAAGGCTTTTAACCCTGGAACAAAAAAGAGTATATTTTTCCGCTGCCGTAAAGTATTAATCTCTGCATTAAGTGCTTTAACACCTCGAGCATATCCTGGTACCCCTGCGCCCCATTTAGTAGGCATTTCAATAATCTTCAGTTTTTCGGCAATAGCCTTTTGCTCAAGTAGTTTTACTATTTGGGCTTTAATGTTTACCCTCGCATTCCAGCGCAACGTCTCTATGCGTTTAGCAAGGGCAAGCTTGTCTTTCTCCAACTTCGACTTTAAGCTCTTAATTATTGCACGCTGGGAATAATCGTCGATATAAATGATAAAGTTGTTTAACACCTTAGTTATGACATCAGGGTTTTCGCCTGACAGGGTGAGTGTTGCCTGTTTGTCCTCCCCCTGCACAGCGGGGGAAGAAACAAATGACAGGTTTTTCATAAACCACGATATTGAGAGATTGATCTGTTGTGTATTGTCACCAGGCATCAATGGACTGGCAATTTTACCTTCAGTGAAAAACTTGGCTTTAACAGAGCTCTTCTGTAGCTTTCTCAGCACAATATCAAAAGCCATTGCTGGGTCCAGGGGTTTCTCACCTTCTTTCATAGACAACATCCCTATCTCAAGGTTTGGGAATGGGGCGATTGTCACTTTAGCATCGTAAATTTTAGGGGTTAAGAAAGCATATCCTGATGCCATCACTGTAACTAAAACAGTAACCGTCAAGATCAGAATGCGCCGCTCCCAAAGGGCATGCCATACGTCAAGAAAAGCGGTCTCGTCATTGAACATTGTTGAGCAGGGCTGCATGCCGGCATATGGGCAGGAGAATTTAGTATTATTGTTGTCCATTGTCATTTCCATTGCCTCGCAAAAATTAAGCTTACAAAACGTCTTTCTTTAGTATCCCCAATAAAATCAGGTGACAACATACTCATATTGTACGAGTATATCAAGGTCATTTGAGAAACATAAGCAGAACACGGTACCCTTCGGGCCCAAAAACACCAATTTGATTAACCAAAGATATCACTATGATCAAGTCATGCAGTTATAACAACTTTTTACGTGCCAATAGAACGGGCTGCTGCATTGTCTCCCGGTATCTCGGATACAATGATCTTTTTGATGGCTTCGCTGTTGCGAAGCCATCAAAAACGGACAAGGACAACTTGCAATTTGTATTTCAGATAATGTGGGTGTAGTTGACAGGGGAAAATGGAATTGGCTATCATGTTGAGTTTTCATGCCTCCTTCAGTAAATACGCCTCATACACAGACGCAATACCATCCCGCAAAGGGGTTATCGCCCTCCAGCCCATTTGATTAAGCTTGCTTACATCCAGCAACTTCTGCATTGTGCCATCCGGTTTGGAGGAGTCAAATATGAGCTCTCCGGTAAAGCCGACCACATCCCGAATCAATTCCGCCAGCTCCTGGATGGTTAGATCTGCCCCACAACCAATATTTATTAGTGGGGGTAACTCTTTTCTGAACAGCAGTTGCAGCTTGTTGTTTGGCTGTCCCAGTAGATAAAGGCAGGCGGCTGCCATGTCGTCGCTGTGGAGGAATTCACGCCTCGGCGTGCCGGTGCCCCAGACCACTACTTCCTTGTCGTTACGCTGTTTAGCGGTATGCATCTTGCGGATAAGGGCGGGCATGACATGGGAGTTTTTGAGGTCATAATTGTCATTTTGGCCATAGAGATTGGTGGGCATCACCGCCATAAACTTGGTGCCATATTGTCGGTTATAGGCCCAGCACATCTCAATACCGGCGATCTTGGCTAAGGCATAGGGACGGTTTGTAGGCTCCAGCGGGCCGGTGAGGAGATATTCTTCTTTCATGGGCTGTGGACATTCTTTGGGGTAAATACAGGACGATCCCAAAAAGAGTAGACGTTTAACCCCTGCCAGATATGCTTGGTGAATGATGTTGGTCTGAATAGCCAGGTTCTGATAAATAAAATCGGCAGGGTAGGTGTTGTTGGCTGCTATGCCGCCTACCTTGGCGGCAGCCAGAAAGACGTAGTCGGGTGTTTCGGTATTAAAAAAATCGTGCGTTGCCTGCCGATCAGTCAAGTCAAGCTCCGCATGGGTACGGGTGACAATATTGGCGTGTCCCTTAACCTGAAGACTGCGGACGATGGCACTGCCGACCAGGCCCCGATGGCCAGCTACGTATATTTTGTCTGTTTTTTGCATCAGAGTCTACTCATTATGCTCAAAGGTTTTATAGCCCTTGCGCTTAACCAACTCATCCCGCTCAGCAGTTTTAAGATCCTCGCGCGCCATCTCTGCCACCAATTCTGCAAATGATATTTTAGTTGACCAACCCAATTTCTTTTTGGCCTTGCTGGCATCACCTAAAAGCGTTTCAACCTCTGTTGGTCGGAAATAACGAGGGTCAATCTGGACGAGACACTTGCCATGAGGATCGTAACCCTTTTCTGCCATTCCTTCCCCTTGCCAGGAGATGGAGAGACCAATTTCCTGGGCGGCAGCTTCGACGAAGTCACGCACGCTGTACTGCTCCCCGCTGGCAATGACAAAGTCCTCCGGTTCTTCCTGCTGCAGCATCAGCCATTGCATCTCGACATAATCCTTAGCATGCCCCCAGTCACGTTTGGCATCCAGGTTACCGAGGTACACGCAGTCCTGCAGGCCCAGCTTTATTCTGGCCAAGGCCCGGGTGATTTTTCTGGTAACAAAGGTTTCACCTCGTACCGGGGATTCATGGTTAAAAAGGATACCGTTGCAGGCGTACATGCCGTATGCTTCCCGGTAGTTAACCGTGATCCAATAGGCATAGAGCTTGGCGGCGGCATAAGGCGAACGCGGGTAGAAGGGAGTTGTCTCTTTTTGAGGCGTTTCCTGCACCTTACCAAAGAGTTCAGAGGTCGAGGCTTGATAAAACCTGGTTTTTTTCTCCAATCCCAAGATCCGAATGGCCTCAAGCAGACGTAAGGTGCCGAGGGCATCTGAATTAGCCGTATACTCCGGCTCCTCAAAAGAAACCGCTACATGACTTTGGGCAGCCAGATTATAAACCTCATCTGGCTGCACGGCCTGAATGATCCGAACCAGGCTGCTTGAATCTGTCATGTCGCCATAATGGAGGATGAAATTACGATTATTGGTATGCGGGTCTTGATAGAGATGGTCGATGCGATCGGTATTAAATGAAGATGATCTACGTTTAAGCCCGTGAACCTCATAACCTTTGGCCAGCAAAAATTCAGCCAGATAGGCGCCATCCTGCCCGGTTACACCGGTTATTAATGCTTTTTTGGTCATAAAATATACCCGATATTAATATTTGTAATTTACCTCTGGTATTTGCCGGGATGATGTTATCTGGAACGATTTGGTCGAAAAGAGCCGCTACGCCGGGTATTTGCACTAGTGATTGTCTTTTTGCCTGCTGGCCGCTGGTTCGCTCCCCCAGACTTAGCTTCTCCTGATGACGCTGCTCTCGATGGCTTTCTGCCCGCTGCTGTTTTTGGTCGATGAAATGGCTTATTGCGGGGAGTCGGCCTACGGGGCGGTCGGGCGAATTCCTGGTTATTTTTCGGGGCCGGGACATTGTAATTAAAATCTTCAATTTCCTTGCTCTGAATTCGGGAGCCGAGAACACGCTCAATGGATCGAACCATGGCGGTATCTTCATCTGTGACAAAGGTAAATGCATCACCTGTACTGGCGGCCCGACCAGTTCTGCCGATTCGATGGATGTAAGCGTCAGGGGTATTTGGAATATCGTAGTTAATCACATGGGAAACTCCTGAGACATCTATGCCTCGGGCGGCAATGTCAGTAGCAACGAGGATCTGGTATGTTCCATCACGAAAGCCGGCGATGGCTTCCTGCCGCTTGTTCTGTGAGAGATTTCCCTGGATCGAGGTGGCGTTAAACCCTTTTTTGACCAATTGCTCCCCGATTCGCTTGGCCCGATGTTTGGTACGGGTAAAGATCAATACCGATTCAGTTTCAGTGTCTTTGAGAATGGCGAGCAATAACTTGGTCTTCAGGTGATGGGGCACCGGGTAAACGGCATGAGTGACAGTCTCGGCCGGAGCCGTGATACCTATCTGAATTGTTACCGGTTGAACTAGTATCTCTCGAGCCAGGTGGAGAATTTCCCTGGGCATGGTGGCCGAAAAAAGCAGGTTCTGACGCTGTTTTGGGAGTTGTTGCATGATCCTTTTAATGTCAGGGAAAAATCCCATGTCGAACATATGATCCGCTTCATCAAGAACCAAAACTTCAAGCCGGGACAGTGAGACGGTTTTCTGCTTGAGATGATCGAGCAGCCGTCCCGGACAGGCAACGATAATCTCGACACCACGAGATAATTTGGCGATCTGCGGCTTGATATTGACCCCGCCATAAATTGACATGCTTCGAATGCCGGTTTTCAGGCCCAGGCTGCAAATATTCTCGTTAATCTGCTCGGCCAATTCCCGAGTAGGAGCAACGATTAAGGCCCGAACGAAGCCCCGGCCTCCGCTGCTCAAGCGTTCCAAAATTGGTAGAACAAAGGCGGCGGTCTTGCCCGTTCCGGTCTGGGCCAGCCCCATGATATCCTTTCCTTTCAGAACCGCCGGAATAGCTTTTCTCTGAATCGGGGTGGGTGCCTGGTAGCCAGCTGCTTCAATTCCAGCTGAAATTGAGGCGTTAAAATTGAAGGTCTTAAAATCCATAAATTCCTTTTGTTGCTCCGCTATGCGGCTTCTTTCCGCAATACTGAAAGCTATTGGGTTGGTGATGACTACTGTATCTTCAGTGAGAGGTCTGTTTTAATTATATGCGAATGTTGATGGCGTCGTAAAAAGTACCCAAAAGGGGTATAGCAATCCGATCTACTGCGTCGTGGATCATTTTTGTTCGCTCGGCATACCATATGTATGGCCTCGCTCTCAAAAATACCCCACTCCTCGGAGTCTACGCTTAGCTACTTAGCCATCCCATTGGTTTTTACGAGTCCATCAATGTTCGCAATAACGAAAATAAAAAACCGCACACCTTTTCACTGTTGTATCGCTTTTAGACGATGAAGGTTTTGTGCGGTCAGAATTAACTCCACTAAGGTACCGTAGCAAATGCCACATTATACAGCTATTTGGCGTAAATCGCAATCGTATTGCAATGAGTAGGTATGGGGGTTCTTGGAAGGCGCATTATTGGCGGTATGCAAGTCTGCCTTTGGCTTTGATTACATGATGTGCTATGGTTGATTAAAATCGTTCGCTCATGACATGTTTCCAGATTGATGATGCCCGATTTTCGTATTGGCACAGTCGCCTGGACTTGACTGTCGCCTTTTTATCGAGAAACTACGTTGTGTTTTATCGCTAAAAACTTTGGGTGGTTCCACAAAATTCCTGCCCAATATGTAGCACCGAAGCAAAAATATGTTGGATGATTTGTGAAAGGGAACAATACCATGCGTGATGATATTGATTTGGAATATTTTAGTAAACGTCTCGAAGAACGCTTGGCAGACATAATTTCGGGACAGAAACGTCAAGCAGAGGAAACCAGTCCCGTTGAGCTTGATCAAGCAAGGGTGGGCCGCTTGACGCGCATGGGTGCTATGCAACAACAGGCCATGTCAAAGGCCGCCGCTCGCCTTGTTGACCAGGAACGGCAACGCATTAAGTCTGTGCTTGCCCGTATGCAATCGGGTGATTACGGTTATTGTGTAATTTGTGAGGATAAAATAGCCGAAGGCCGTTTACGGTTTGATCCCAGTGTCCTGACATGTATTTCTTGTGCCAGAGAGGCTGATGAGAAAAGCGCCAAACCAGGATACTGATTTTTTTCTAAAATAAGGGCGAAATTAGACTTATGAGCGAACAACAAATTAATAACCCGCTGCATGGCGTGACTTTGGAGAAGATTGTGAACAGCCTGGTTGGGTCTTATGGCTGGGATGAGCTGGGTGATCGAATTCATATTCGTTGCTTTCACAGCACTCCATCTGTGAAGTCCAGCCTCAAGTTCCTGCGTAAGACGCCTTGGGCAAGGAAGAAAGTTGAGCATTTATACCTCAATACGCTTCAGGGAAATGAAAAAAACGAACATCAAACACCGGAGGTTTGATGTTCAATAAGTACCTTACAGATTGTTTTCTTGATGGCGTCGTAAAAAGTACCCAAAAGGGGCATCGCAATCCGATCTACTGCGTTGTAGCAATTTTTTAGGCACGAGTCATACCATGATGTATGGCCTCGCACCTAAAAAATCACTACGCCTCGGAGTCTCACTCCGTTTGCTTACCTGGAGTCTCACTCCGTTCGCTTACCTGTATATCAAACTTTTCGCAGTCTACGCTTAGCTACTTAGCCGTCCCGAGACTTTTTACGAGGGCATCTTTCTTGTTTTTTAGAAAATAATTTATAAGGCACTTATATCCCCTCGTGGGGTGTTAGAAGGTATATTTCCTTGGATAAACTTTGCACTCAACATCAGCGAGATAAAATGAAAATATGGGTGGATGCAGATGCCTGTCCCGTGGTGATTAAAGATATTTTATTCCGGGCGGCCGAACGTACCGGGTTGCAGTTGACGCTTGTCGCTAATAGGCCCGTACGTATTCCGGCATCTAGTTGCGTAAAAAGGCTGCAAGTAGCAGCTGGCCCGGATGTTGCCGATAAGGAAATCGTGAAGCTGATGAGTGCGGGCGATCTCGTGATCACAGGTGACATTCCTTTGGCAGCAGACGTGGTTGAAAAAGGTGGTTATGCCCTGAACCCTCGTGGTGAACTTTATTCGGTTGACAATATTAGAGCTCGCCTAAATATTAGAGATTTTATGGATGATCTGCGTGCTAGCGGAATAGATACGGGAGGGCCGCCACCGTTAAGCAAAAACGATCGGCAATCTTTTGCGAATAACCTGGATAAGATATTAACCAGGTGGGCAGGCAAGGTCTAAATAAGGTCTCTAGTGCCTATAAACCTTAAAGTGCCACTTCTTACTTGTCATTTGACGCACCAACGGCGTTACGACTTCTGTTACATAGTGCTGCTATGCGCCGCCAGTCGTGCCTTGTTGGCACGCCAAATCACTTCGTAATCTTGCGGCACTTTAAGGTTTACGAGGTACTAGCAGATATTCCAATTTTATAAGAGGAGGGCTTCGGCATGAAATATCGACTTCTAGGGCAAACTGGTCTTTATGTTTCAGAGTTGTGTCTTGGTACCATGACCTATGGTAGTGCTGGGTTTTGGGAGGTTATGGGCGGGTTGGATCAGGCGGCGGTAACTGCGCAACTAAAATACGCCTTTGAGCGGGGTGTAAACTTTATTGATACCGCAAATGTCTATTCTTTGGGCCAGTCGGAGAGGTTGGTCGGGCAGAGCATTCGGGATCTGGGACTGCCGCGCGATGAGTTGGTGATTGCTTCCAAGGCCACCGGAATCATGAATGACCTGCCTAATGGTCGAGGCCAGTCCCGTTACCATCTGATGAACGAAATTGATGCCAGCCTCAATCGGCTCCAGCTGGATCATCTGGATCTCTACCAGTTGCATGGCTTCGATCCCCTAACGCCGTTGGAGGAGGTGCTGGAGACACTGAACGATCTGGTTCGCTCTGGTAAGGTGCGCTATATTGGCTTGTGCAATATGGCGGCTTGGCAGATTATGAAAGGGCTGGCTATTTCCGAAAAACGGGGTTGGAGTCGCTTTGCCAGTGTGCAGGCCTATTATACAGTCGCAGGTCGTGATATTGAACGAGAGATGATGCCGCTTATTCAAGACCAGGTTTTGGGGCTCATGGTTTGGAGCCCTTTGGCGGGCGGTTTGTTGACTGGCAAATTTAGTCCAGATGGTAC
Organism: uncultured Desulfobulbia bacterium; assembly: GCA_964439085.1. Classification (GTDB taxonomy): domain Bacteria; phylum Desulfobacterota; class Desulfobulbia; order Desulfobulbales; family VMSU01; genus JAADIV01. The sequence continues at coordinate 9,693 of CAYTNB010000093.1, forward strand.
AGGACCCGCCAACAGTCGACGTAGCAAGTTTGATTTCCCGGTGGTCGACAAGGAGCGTGCCTTTCGCTGTGTCGAGGCTATGCGGCCCATGGCGGCAGAACGTGGTAGCTCTATTGCCCAAATTGCCCTAGCCTGGCTGGCGGCGCAGCAATCAGTTACCTCGGTTATTATCGGGGCTAGAACCATCGAGCAGCTCAAAGACAATTTGGAAGCTGTGGAGGTGGATTTAAGCGCAGAGGAACTAGAGACTCTTGATAAGGTCAGTCGTCTGCCGGAGGAGTATCCGGGCTGGATGCTGGAAAGGCAGTTGCAGTATAGGGCTGAGGTCCCGGAACGGCATGATATGGCTCGAAGTTCGCATACCTAGTCATGTACTACTGGATCAGTAGTGTCCGGTTAAGGACTTGCATTGACTTATTAGGAAAAGTAAAAGCCTCGCATACTCGTCATCCTATGCTTAAAGGCGAGCCCTTTTCCTAGTGGCTTATTGTACAGATAAGGTAGGAGAAGGGCTCGCCTTTAAGCATAGGATGACGGTTTTGGGGCTTGAAATAGTTCTAAATTGTGTGCAGCAGGGTGTTCATGGAGCGCTTACCTGCCGATTTATGTACAGATTCTCAGTTTTTAGAAGCCTACCATCTTCCACCATGACCTTTTGG
>CAYTNB010000094.1:0-10288 GCA_964439085.1 uncultured Desulfobulbia bacterium
CAAGCTTAAATGAACAGGGCACGTTCTTTGACATCTCCGAAGTCGTTATGTGTATTGTGCATGCTATGTCTGGCACTCATTCCTTAGTTCACGGCGCTCAAAGCCAAAGGCAATGAGTAAAGGAAAAACATAACGAATAAAGATAGATTGTGTGAGGAACGAACCACAATCTTGTCCGGTGGTTGAACAAACCCTCCGACGAGCAACCCTGCGGGCCCATTCTCGGAACAGACTTTTGCTTCCGCTCACTTGGGTGGCAAGATTGGCATTAAAAAGATGACACAGAATTATGAACACTCCCGGACAGCATGAGGCTCTGCGTGTCGGCAAGTTAATTGCCATTAAGAAAATGCTTGGCAGATGCATCGGCCAATAGCTACCCCTTAGTTCAAACGTTATTTGATGCGCCAACTACGTTACGACTTCTGTTACATAGCACTGCTATACGCCGCCAGTCATGCCTTGTTGTGCACACCAATTCACTTCGTAATCTTGCGGAACTTTAAGGTCTGCGAGGCACTTAGTTCAGCCATGAATCATGCGGCGCAGACCATCACAATACCCTTTAAAATACGCCTTAACCAGGGCCACATTCCTTCGTCGCAAACCAAAAACAATTATCACCCCCGGTAATTTAACAACGGTATTATAGAGCATGAACATCAAATAATGATACCACTTGGCCCAACGCCTCATAAACCAAATCCTGTTCCTGGAAAAATAATAGACATACATATCACTTTGAAAGCCAACTGTGGTTGAGGCTCTGTGCAAGACTTCGGCCTTTGGCACATAGGCAGCTTTGTAGCCAGCCTGCAAGAATCTTTGCACATAATCAGTATCTTCAAAATATAGGAAATAGTCCTCTGTCATGTTACCTACTTTCGCAACCGCTGCTCCCCTAAGCATCATAGCGCATCCCGAGAGGACAGGCACAATCTGGACATCACCTTTGCCATCATTACGATCATCAAATATCTGTGATGGCCCACCCTTCCACCAATTAATTCGGCCACCTCCAAACCAGACCCCTCGTGCCACATTATCTCTTAAAATTTTAGGGCCTGCCAGCCCCAGAGCTTCATTCTCTTCCATGATCTTAACTAAACAACTGATAAAATCATGTTTTATCCTTGTGTCCGGGTTAAGAAGCTGAATATAATCATTTTTTTTATCAAGAGCATATTTAATTCCTAAATTACACCCTCCGGCAAAGCCAATATTTCGAGAGGTACGTATTGTAACAACATCCGGATGTTTCTCCAGAATATAGGGGAGCTCGTTTGCGGGGCTGTTATCAACAACAACGATATCCAATTCCGTGCCAATATGCTCCCTTATGCTGGAAATACACCGACAAGTCAGTTTACTGGAATTATAGTTAACAATTACTATGCATACTGAAGGCACAGATCACCTGTCTATAAAAAACTTTATTTACATACTTCCTTTGCCACGATGGCAGTACGCCGTAATAACACGCTCGATTGTCCCCCTGGCCTTCATGCCGATACGATCCCATGAATACTCCTGGCTCACTAATTGCTTTGCTTTTCCAGCCATAGCCAAGCGAATTTCATCATCTTTTAAGAGATCAAGCACTAATTTCGCAAACGCCTTCGGTTGGTCAGCAACCGCAATATCTCCCCCTGGCTTAACATTAAGTCCCTCGCAGCCCACAGTTGTAGAAACGACAGAGGTTCCCAAAGACATAGACTCCAGAATTTTAAGTCTTGAGCCCGAACCAATCCTAATCGGAACCACAGAAATCCAGGCTTTTTTAACGATCTCTTCAATATTCTCAACATGGCCTAGAAGGTGTACCCGTTCACATTTATCAGCAATATTCCTTATTGACTGCGAAATGCCCATCCCAACAACCTGTATGCAAACATCCATGTTCTCCGTACTTATTATTGGCCAGATTTTTTCAAGAAACCAAAAGAGTCCATCACGATTGGGAAGATGCCGCATCCATCCGACAAAAATGATAGTAGGCACTTCACTTTCATTTTTATGAACACCATTTTGGACGCTGGCACCATTTGTGATTACTTCTACTTTGACCTTTGGCATCAGACTTAAGATTTTTGCCCTATCAACATCAGATACAGTAATAATACAATCACACCGTTGCCAAACCGACTGTTCGTATGATCTCATTCGTTTTGCTTCTGCCCGCCAAAAAAATCGAGAAAAACCTTCTATAACCTTCGCTTTCCGCTGCTGGGAGATAAAAGATACGTCATGAGCCACCAGAATAACCGGAATTGGGGACGGCATTTTTGGAGGCAGATACCACATCCCCTGGGCATATTCAATTTGCACGGCCTTAAATTTGTTTGTTGTAAGTAATCTTCCCAGCTCCGTACGCATCGCGGCGGAATGTTTAACCAGGACCTCTGCGGGAGTACCCGTTAGCCATCTATGCAAGTTGCAAACAAGCCTCCACAGTTGAGCGGACTTATGTTGTTTAATCGACACAGGAATCAGCTCATCAACGAAAGAAAGGCCGTCATCACCAAGCCATCGCAGATCACCTGACTCTGCCAAAGTGAGCACCGTGACCTTATAACTTTGCGCAAGCTGCTTTAAAATATTATAAATACGTATCTTCCCACCGGAAATAAGGGGATAGGGAAAGGTTGGAGATACAACCAATAACGAGGGGAGTTCAGACATTACCGTCCATTCAGTTCTTGTCGATATAGACATTTTTTTGCAGTATCTTCAGCATAGAAGCCCCTATCTGTCTGGGGGTAATTTGCTCTATAATTTTACAATCATGAGCCTTTCCCCTCTGGGCCGACAAGGACGCCATTTTCTGAACGGCGGCCACCAAGGCAGAAGGATCATCCATTGGAATTAAAGCCACCATACTAGAAGGAGCCAGGAGTTCCCTGACAGCAGGGGTATCACCGGTAATAATAGGACATCCTGCCATTAAAAGCTGGAACACTTTGTTTGGGATAACTCTTTTTGCTTTTTCTGTGTTACCAAAAATTCCAAGGCCCAGATCCACTTTATTTATCAACATTAGCAGTTCTTCATATTGCACCCAGTCAATTCGAACCAGGTTAGTCGGTTTAATTTCTCCGCAAAGTGCATCGATCTTGCCTGACTCCTGCCCCTTGCCAATTAGCACCCAGCGAAAATCTTTAGACATTGTTAATTTCGCCGCCTTGACAACAACATCAACCCCATGGAGAGGAATAAACTGACCGTAGAACAATATGGTGAACGGAGACAACGCTCTTCGGGTGTGATAATTAGCTTTATGACCACAAGCCGCAAAAATTTCTTCCTCAGCGCCAACAAAAACCTTTTCTATTTTATCCGGCGAGATTTTAAAAGTATCGGCAAAATATTGACCATGAGTTGAGGTATCAAGAACAATGGTACTGGCAACCCGGCAGGCAAAATATTCGAGCCAAAAAAGTATATAGGAGGCGGGGTGTTTTGATCCAATAATTTTTCTATCACAAACAACCGTATCGTAAAGCGATAAAAAGGCATCCCATACGATAGGAACGCTCCGGTACTTTGCAAAAGGCCAAAGGACAAGAACATCAAGCTGCCCCATATAAGCGACTATCACTACGTCATGCGCGGGGAGACGCAAATACTCAATAATTAAACCAGGATACGAGATTAACCAAAAACAGGCCTTCTTGAACCTGGCCAACCAACCCGACACTTGACTTTTGTCTTCAACTCCCCCCCAAACATCTCGATGGCATTCAATTACATCAGCCCCAGATTGTTTGAGTCCTTTAATAAGAATTCTATTTCTCGGTTTGCCAGTATCGTAGGTTCCCCAATAGACAACTCGCATCAGCAGTGCCTTATTTAATCTCGTTATCAGGGAATCGCCCTTTTGAGGAATAATCAATCTCGATTTTTTTTACTCGATTCAAGGTATCCTCAATTAGACGCCGATTAAAAGAAATGACATCGCCGAGAAACCCTAAAACCAGTATTTGAAAACCAATCATCAACAGGACGCTGCCAATTATCAGTGACTGAATATGACCATCGCCCTGCCCCTTAGCGTAAAAAGTTAGAAACCTGATCATAGGCAAGGCTCCGGAAAACATGATGACAGCACTGATCACGAAAAAATACCTGAGCGGCTGGTGCATGGCGTACATGCGGGTCATGGTGTTGAACTGATTAATGACAAAGCTAGGAATGCTTTTGACCAGCCGGGACTTGCGGGTTTTGGGATTTGTTCCGACATAGACACTGGCTAAAGCGATATTTCTTTTCCCGGCCTGTAGGATAGTCTCAACTGTATAGGAATAATGAGTAAGGATATTCAACTGCATAGCAGCATCACGGCTGAAGGCCCTAAAACCACTTACCGCATCCGGCAAATTTGCCCCAGATAGCACCCGCACAATGGAACTACCAAACTTCTGAAGGATTTTTTTATGTAAACCAAAATGAGGGATTTTATCGGTCTGACGATCACCCACCACTATTTCTGCCTGCCCCTTAATAATTGGCGCAACCAATTTGGGAATATCCTGGCCCTTATACTGGTTGTCACCATCGGTATTAACAATAATATCCGCACCCAGGCGAAGGCAGGCATCAAGACCATTGCGAAAGGCCGCCGCCAAGCCTTTATTATTGACATGGGTGACTATATGCTCTACACCAAGTTCCCTGGCCACTTCAACGGTACGATCTGTGCTGCCATCATCGATAATCAGGATTTCCACCTCATCAATACCATCAATTTTCCTGGGAATGTCCCGTACCGTTTGAGGCAGGGTTTGTTCCTCATTGAGGCAGGGTATTTGCACAATTAATTTCATAATATTCCTATTCCCGATGGAGTCGGCATGTTTAGGTGGAACTGGATACCAGCCAGAAGCGTACCGGTATGACACATTACATTATGCGTTTGTACCGCATCCTTCACTTTTTACGAGCCAGTGTCTTCCGTAATCTATCTATATTAACGTTGTTTCTGATCGTACTCGACAAATGGGTAAATGGGAATAGTCAGGGGCTTGGCCCCAGGTATCCATGAGTCCAGGAATGGAACTCACTAGAATCTATTTCCCAAGGGACACGGAGGGTCCCCCCCCCGCTCCAGCCGAGCTTTGAGGGTAAATATACCAAATTCACCATTCCTGATTCCGCCTCAGCCACCATAATGTTTATGAAGCCAGTCACGATAACTGCCATCCATCACTGCCCTCCACCATGCCTCATTATCGAACATCCAGGCAATGGTCTTGCGAATTCCAGTTTCAAAAGATTCATGTGGTACATATCCCAACTGAGCACGGCATTTTGTGGCATCAATGGCGTAACGACGATCATGCCCCAAGCGATCCGTGACATAGGTAATCAGGGATTCCGCCTTCTCACCACGACACTGGGGGGCATCTGGGAAACGACCACCAAACCTGCCGCCACCCGCAAACTGCTCATCAACCAGGCGGCAAACAAGTTTAACTATATCTATATTGGTCCACTCATTATTGCCGCCAATATTATAGACCTCACCCACCAGACCTTTCTCCAGCACCAACTCAATGCCGTAACAATGGTCATCCACATAGAGCCAATCACGAATATTTTTACCATCGCCGTAGATTGGCAGGGCCTTCCCGGCCAGGATATTAACAACAAGCAGGGGAATAAGTTTTTCCGGAAATTGATACGGCCCGTAATTATTAGAGCAATTACTGGTTGTCACCTGCAAACCATAGGTATGATGATAGGAGCGCACCAGATGATCTGACGAGGCCTTGCTGGCTGAATATGGCGAGTTTGGCGCATAGGCCGTGGTTTCGGAAAATGGTGGATCATCTTGACCGAGAGAACCATAGACCTCATCGGTAGAGACATGATGAAAACGATGATCCCGGCCACTGCCGTCCAGCCACTCCTTTTTGGCGGCTGCCAGCAGGGTATGGGTTCCAACAATATTGGTCTCAATAAAGGCATCCGGCCCGTGGATCGACCGATCGACATGAGATTCTGCGGCAAAATGGACAATGGTATCGATCTTTTCATCCCGCAAAAGGCCGCTTACCAGATCGAGATCCAGAATATTACCATGCACAAAGCGAAATTTTTCATTATCCCGCACCGCCTCAAGACTCGCCAAATTACCGGCATAGGTGAGAGCATCCAGGGCGACAAGCCGATCCTCGGGATGATTTTCCAGCCAATAATACAAAAAATTTGCCCCGATAAAACCGGCCCCGCCGGTAACAAGTAATTTACTCATCTTTAACTTCCTGCAACATTTTGTTTAGGCCGACCCGCCAATGTGGAGCGGCAGCGCCAAGTTCTCCCCACAAGCTGGACTTATCCAACACGCTGTAAGGTGGCCGATGGGCCGGAGTTGGATAATCCGCAGTCCGTAACGGTCTGATCGGCACAGATTTTTGCAAAAGTCCCAGGGCAAGAGCCTCCTCTTGGATAGCGCAGGCAAAATCATACCAGGAGGCCACCCCGGCATCTGTCCAGTGATATATCCCGGCCAGACCTTTATCCATAATCCGCCACAAGGCTTGAGCCAGACCATTGGCCCAGGTGGGAGTACCAATTTGATCGGCCACCACCCCCAATTCATCACGCTCCGCCATAAGACGCAGCATGGTCTTCACAAAATTATTACCGTGGGCTGAATAAACCCACGCCGTACGGATAATGGCACAATTAGGATCTTTTTCCAGTAAAAGCCGTTCTCCGGCCAATTTGCTTTCGCCATAAACCCCGGTAGGGTTAGGATTGTCATTAGGCAGATAGGGATGGGATTGCAGCCCATCAAAAATAAAATCAGTGGATAAGTGAATTACCATGGCACCAATATCAACACCTGCCGCCGCCAGATTTGCCACCCCGTCCCGATTCACAGCAAAGGTACGTTCTGTCTCGCTTTCGGCCTTATCCACGGCGGTATAAGCTGCGGCATTGATTATCACGTCAGGGCTAAGCCGGGCCACAACATCTGCCACCTGCTGCCCATTGGTAATATCAAGCTCCACCGAGGTACAGGCGGTAATTGCCATCCCCTCGGGAGCGGTTCGCTGTAGTTCCCAGCCTAGCTGACCATTTGCTCCGGTAACTAATACCTTCATCATAGCACTTACATCCTGCTAAAAATTTCTGCATCTTTTAAATAAAATCCGTCCTTGTCCTTGCCGGATAACACCGGCATGATATCTCCCGCAAGTGGCCATTTTATGCCCACATCCGGATCATTCCACAAGATGCAGCGTTCATGCTCAGGGGCATACAGAGCAGTACATTTATAGACGAACTCGGCATAGTCGCTCATTACATAAAAGCCATGGGCGAATCCAGGCGGCACCCAGAACATACGTTTATTCTCGGCAGACAACACCTCCCCCACCCATTGCCCGAAGGTGGGCGAACTCTTCCTGATATCCACTGCTACATCGAAGACCTCACCACTGATTACCCTGACCAATTTACCCTGCGGCTGTTTAATCTGATAATGTAAACCGCGCAGAATATCCTTATTGGAACTGCTGTGATTATCCTGCACGAAAGGCAGATCAATGCCAACGGCAGCAAACTCATCAGCCCGCCAGGTCTCCATAAAAAAACCACGGTCATCGCCAAAGACCTGCGGATCAATCAAGACAACATCCGGTATAGCTTGGGGCGTAAACTTCATTTGTGAACCTCTTCCTCAATAATTCGCAACAGATATTGGCCATAACCATTCTTTTTTAAGCGTTCAGCCAAACGAAGTAGTTGTTCCCTGTCAATATAGCACATGCGAAAGGCTATTTCCTCCAGACAGGCCAGCTTCAGGCCCTGCCTATCCTCCACGACCTTTATAAAATTACCAGCATCCAGAAGCGAGGCATGAGTGCCAGTATCAAGCCAGGCCGTTCCCCGTCCCAGGCGTTCAACCCGCAACAGGCCACGCTCCAAATAGACGTTATTGACATCAGTAATTTCCAGCTCACCCCGAGGAGACGGTTTTACCTGCTTGGCGATGGAAACCACATTATTATCATAAAAGTATAAACCAGTTACAGCGTAATTTGATTTAGGATGCGCCGGTTTTTCCTGAATAGAAATTGCCTTGCCCGCCTCATCAAAACTAACCACACCATAACGTCTTGGATCACGGACATAATAGCCAAATACCGTTGCCCCTTCGCTAAGACAGGCCGTCTTCTGCAATATATCAGAGAATCCTTCACCATAAAAAATATTATCACCCAAAATTAGCGACACCGCATCTGAGCCGATAAAGTCCTCCCCAATTATAAAAGCCTGCGCCAAGCCATCAGGCCTGGGCTGAATGGCGTAGGTGATAGAAATGCCCCATTGAGAACCATCGCCCAGCAGACGTTTAAACTGATCATTGTCTTCCGGGGTCGTTATTATCAAGATATCACGAATCCCGGCCAGCATATGGATGGCCAGGGGATAGTAGATCATCGGCTTATCATAAACCGGCATCAATTGCTTACTAACCGATTTGGTAAGCGGGTAGAGCCTGGTACCAGAGCCGCCCGCAAGAATAATTCCTTTCATGAAATTTCACCTCTATTTAAGTACCCCTTTCCTCCATCCGTGGGAGAGGGAAGAAAGCAAAAAAAAATAGCCCATTACAGAACACAAATATCAAAAACATGAAAATTCAAATTCAAAATTTCCACATTCCAAATTCGCCAAGCATAGTATATAATAATTCCACTTAGATAAACCAATTTTAATTTTAAGGAGAATTATGAAACGACTATTTGGCACCGATGGAGTTCGCGGCACTGCGAATATATATCCCATGACCAGCGAAATCGCCATGCAGATAGGCCGGGCCATAGCCTTTTTAGTCAAAGATCAACGCCATGGTCATCGCATTGTTATTGGTAAAGACACCAGGATTTCAGGCTATATGATTGAAAATGCCTTAGCCGCCGGGATTTGTTCCATGGGAGTGGATGTCCTCCTGGTTGGACCGTTGCCAACTCCAGGCATCGCTTTTATCACCCACTCCATGCGTGCCGATGCCGGAGTGGTAATTTCAGCCTCCCACAATCCTTTCCAAGACAATGGCATAAAAATATTTTCCCGAGACGGTTTTAAGCTGCCCGATGAAAAAGAAGCCGATATTGAAGACCTGATATTTTCACAGAAGATGGCGGCGTTACGCCCTGTTGCCGATGAAATTGGCAAAGCCAGCCGTCTGGACGACGCCAGGGGACGCTATATTGTCTTCCTGAAAAATACCTTTCCACAAAAATACACCCTGGATGATTTTCATATTGTCCTGGACTGCGCCCACGGCGCCACTTATGGGGTAGCACCCAATGTCTTTGAAGAATTAGGAGCCAAAGTAACGCCTATAGGCGTCCACCCCAACGGCACAAACATCAATCATAAATGCGGTGCCCTACATCCGGAACGGGTGGCCGAGAAGGTTAAAGAGACTGGTGCCGATATCGGCATCGCCCTTGATGGCGACGGAGACCGCCTGATTGTAGTTGATGAGATGGGCAAAGTTGTTGATGGCGACCACATAATGGCCATCTGTGCAGCCGATCTCATGACCCGTAAAAAACTAAAGAAAAAGACCCTGGTCACCACGGTAATGAGTAATATGGGATTAGAAGCAGCTATGCAGAGAATTGGTGTTAAAATGGTGCGCACCAATGTTGGTGACCGCTATGTAGTAGAAGAGATGCGGCAAAATAAATACAGCTTTGGCGGTGAACAATCCGGACATCTTATTTTTCTGGAGCATTCCACCACAGGAGACGGTATTCTGGCAGCCCTTCAATTGATGGCCATAATGAAAAAACAAAATAAAACAGTCTCGGAACTCGCCAAAGTTATGGTGTCTTTCCCACAAATTTTGACTAATGTTATAACCAGCAAACGTCTGGATCTTGATTTGATTCCCAACTTCAAGGAAACTATCAAAAAAATGGAAAAAAAGTTGGGCACGAATGGCCGCATTTTAGTAAGGTTGTCCGGCACTGAACCGGTGGTGCGGGTTATGCTGGAAGGCAAAGAAAAAGGCGTTATTAAAACCATGGGCGAAGAACTTTGCTATCTTATTCGTAAGGCAGATGGCCAATGATATTCGGCAGAAGTGAGTGGTGAGAAGCTCTAGGTGGCTGTCAAAGAATAGAGAGCCTGCTGCAGATAAGCGCAGACATCGAAGCCGGAGAAATTGGCCCATTTTTCCGCTAATTTCCGCCTAATAGTGTTGCTATGGCCCGAAAATGATCGAAAAACTGGTCTCAATTCTCCAACTTTTCGCTACGGCTTC
>CAYTNB010000095.1:0-10260 GCA_964439085.1 uncultured Desulfobulbia bacterium
CCAACCGTATCGGTTCCGGCAGTAAGCAAGGATGATATTGTTGGCTGAGCGGGGAAAACCAAGGTAAGTGGACCGGGCCAATATTTGGTCATTAAAGGTTCAAATAGCGGTGGAATATATTCGGCAAGGCGTGCCAATTGCGGAGTATCGGCAATCAGAGTGAGAATTGGTTTGGCGGCAGGCCGTTGTTTGAGATCAAACAAACGTTTCAGAGCCTTGTGGTTAAAAGGATCAACCGCCAAACCATAATATGTTTCGGTGGGATAAGCCACCACGCCACCCTGTTTTATGACAGTCGCAGCGGCGGTAATCTGCTCATTTATTATTTTTGTTAGGTTCAACAAGTTACATCTATTTATAGGGATTAAACTGTTTTAAATAGAGATATTGTCTGATTTTCTAGCCACTTCCTCAGCCATCTCACGCTTAAAACTCCGCAGTTTCTCAGCCATACGAGAGTCAGCAACAGCCATTATCTGGGCCGTCAGGATAGCGGCATTTCTGGCCCCCGCAGCCCCTATCCCCATGGTGGCCACTGGCACACCGGGAGGCATCTGCACCGTAGACAATAGTGCATCAAGGCCATTTAATGGTGAGCTATTCACGGGAACTCCAATAACCGGCAGGCTGGTATGAGCCGCTAAAACTCCAGCCAAATGAGCCGCCATTCCAGCCCCGGCAATAAGCACCTTTAAGCCCCGTTCTCTGGCAGTCCTGGCATAGTCAACCGACCGTTCAGGACTACGATGAGCAGAGGCGACAATAATTTCAAAAGGAATGGCCATTTTTTTTAAGAAATCAACTCCTCCTTTAAAGACAGGCAAATCAGAATCACTTCCAAGGACAATCCCCACTTCAGCCCGAGAGACAGAAGTTTGTGGGCGGCGCAAGGCTTTTTGACCAATATCATGACGATAAAAACACCCTTGCCAGCCTATTTTGGCCACGGCTTTATAGGCCTCACTAATGGCGTCCTTCAATCGTGGCGCTCTGGCTGTTACCCCAAGCACACGACCACCTGCGTTTACTAGTTGTCCGTTCTTTAGCGCCGTACCAGCATGAAAAACAACCACGTCCGGTCCAAAATCACCATCCAGGCCGTGCATCGGCCGCCCCTTTTCATAACTGTTGGGATAGCCCTCCGAGGCCATAACCACGCACACCGTTGGTCTGGGGTCAATATCCAACCGAACCTGCGATAAATCACCCGCAATTACCCCTTCAATTACATCGACTAAATCAGACTGCAAACGCATCAAAAGAGGTTGAGTTTCAGGGTCTCCAAAACGACAATTAAACTCAAGCACCCTGGCATTGCCATCTTTAATCATCAGCCCGGCATATAAAATCCCCCTATAAGGACGACCTTCTGCGGCCATGGCCTTGATGGTGGGGAACATAATCTTGTCCATGACCTGCCTTTGCAATTCTCCCGTTAACACCGGCGCTGGAGAATATGCTCCCATGCCACCGGTATTAGGGCCTTTATCACCGTCTAGCACTGCCTTATGATCCTGAGCGGAGGGCAGTGGCAAAATTGTTTTCCCATCGGTAAAGGCCAAAAATGATACTTCCTCGCCAGCAAGAAACTCTTCTATCAAAACCCGGTTACCCGCCTTGCCAAAGGCCTGCTCCGTCAAGATTAGATCAACAGCAGCCACCGCCTCAACAATATCGGCTGCCACAATTACTCCCTTGCCAGCCGCCAAGCCATCGGCCTTTACCACAATAGGTGCGCCCTTCTCTTTGATATAAGCAACCGCCAGTTCACGATCATCAAAGCTCTGGTAGAAGCCGCTGGGGATATTATATTTGGCCAGCAAATCTTTCATGAAGACCTTGCTGCCTTCCAGGGCCGCCGCCGCTTTGGAAGGTCCAAAAGCCTTCAACCCCCGACTCTCAAAATGGTCAACAATACCCAGGGTCAAAGGCTCTTCAGGCCCAACGAAGGTCAGGTCGATTCCGTTTTCTTCAACGAAATCAGCCAGGTTTTCAATTTCATTCACTCCAATATTCACGCATTTGGCAAGTTCACTAATACCGGCATTGCCGGGAGCACAAAAAATTTTGTTCACCCTGGAACTCTGTTTCAATTTCCAAACCAAAGCATGCTCACGCCCCCCTGACCCCACTACCAAAATCTGCATAATATCCTCACTTTTTATTTTCAACACAATATTACAGTTTTCATTTTACCACTTGACAGTTAGATACACTATTCCTATCATGCGAAATGAATTAGTATTCATTTCTCCTAATCTAGTTTTCCGACAATTTTCGTGAAAAAAACAGATAAACATCAAAAAATTTTAGAGGGCGCAGTCAAGGTCTTTGGCAATAAGGGCTTCTTCAATGCCAGGATTTCTGATATTGCCAAAGTGGCCCAGGTCGCAGATGGTACCATCTACCTATATTTCAATAATAAATACGACATACTTTTAACTATTTTTGAAGAAGAAATCGGCAAATTAATAGTTGAAATCAAGGAGGCAATTGCCAAAGAGCAAGACCCCCATAAAATGCTGTATATATTTGCCCTCAAGCATTTGGAACTGGTCATAAAAAAGAAGGAGTTGGCGGAAGTCCTGCAAATGGAGCTCAGACAAAATTCAGACTCCATGAAAGAGTACCGCATCACCAAGTTTGCCAACTACGTCGATATAATTGCAGAAATTATCCATTTAGGCCAGAAAAGGGGTGTTTTCCGCCAGGATATACAACAAGGTATCGTCAAACGAGCCTTTTTCGGTGCCCTGGACGAGATGTCCAGATTATGGATTTTAAAGCCAGAGCATCAATACTCCATCCAGGAGACAGCCAAAGCCATAAGTACCATATTCTTAAACGGCATTAGCAATTTTCAGCCTGCCGATAAGAGTCTGTAAGGAAATAACCTGGCCGCTATTACGCTTGGATTTGGGCTTAGGTCTGGATGTGGCGATTACCTGTGATTGAATCGCATTCAAAGCTGCCCCGATGATAGGATGTAAGATTGATGGTCTCGTAAAAACCAATGGTATGCCGAGCGAACAAAAATGGTCCACGACGCAGTAGATCGAACTTTTTACGACGCCATCAAGATTGGCCAGGTTATTTTTTACAAGCCCTAAGTATTCTCATGCCTCTTCCGAAGGAAATATTTCCATAATTTCAAACTTGCGAACTCCCCCCGGTGTCTTTACAGATACCTCATCCCCAACTTCTTTAGTCAAGAGGCTCTTGCCAAGAGGTGCCATTACAGAGATACTACCGCTTTTCACATCGGCTTCCTCTGGACCTAACAGACGGTATTTGACCTCTTCATCCGTATCAAGATCCACAAGCTCAACAACCACCCCAAAGACAACCTTCTCACATTTCACTGCCGTACAGTCAATAACCTCAGCCCGACCCAGCTTGTCTTTCAACTCCATAATCCTGCATTCTATATGGCCCTGACGCTCTTTAGCCGCATGGTATTCGGCGTTTTCTTTCAAATCTCCATGACCTCGCGCCTCCTCAATAGCACTAATAACGTCTATACGATCATGTTTTTCTAGACGTCTCAGCTCCTCACGAAGCCTTGCGTAACCCGTCTTTGACACTGGAACTCTTTGAACCATCACAATCTCCTGTTAGCCGGGAGAATCCCTTAGCTAATTTTTTTGTAAGCGCTCAATAAACCACACTCTTGACTTTATAACATCTCGAAATGTAAGCGTTTCAGGGACGCCCTGCTGTGCTCATGGAGCGCTTACATTTTTTTTACTACTCTCACTATCTGATACACGCCCATCTTCAGGCTTGCCATCCTCTCCACCACTGTCAGACCGTACCGGTCGACATCCGTTTGTAGATGTTCAATCCAGCTTGATACCCCTTTTAGGTAAAAACCAATTTTGAGCAACAATGATCAACCCAAAGATAGTAGCAACCGTTAACAATAATTTTACAACATCCAGCCAGCCATTCATAATAATCACTTTATCCACATTTTAGATACAGAGCCAAGTTTATTTCGCCGTTAATAACAAAATTTTGTCCATAAGGAAAGAAATTACCAACGGTACGAGGCCGATAAAGAAAATTGTTTTTTGCGATACACCGACGATGAAAATAACTGAACCCTGGCCTGCACCATGAAATGCGAACTAAATTCGAGACAAAAATTACTTTTGGCAGACTGAAAGGCATAGCCGTCGCTATCATGCCCCAAATAATATTCTATAGTGTAATATTTGGGAATATCCCGATTTAACCGCTCATGCGATAAAAAATGTTTAAAATATACCCCAACTTGATTGGTCCAATAATTTTTGGGTGACCAATACGGATGTACGCCTAATGGCAAAGTGTCGTTCAGGTTCTGGCCAGAGCCAGTGCCATCTGCTGATTTTTTAAATTCGTATTTATATTTAAGCTGCAAAAAAAGAGGCTCGCTATGAATTAGCAGCGAAGACCAAAGATCATAATTGGTTGTCCAATTATGATCGGAATATTTGAGATGATCGTAGTCTCCGCCCAGCGCCAACCTTGACAATGGCTCAAAGGACAAACCAGCCCCTAAATCCTGTTTATTAATTCCCCTATCAATACTAACCAGTGTATCCGCCACAACATCCCGCCGAAAGAAGCCCCTGGCACTAAATTTATCGCCAAGCTTGCCATCAATTTGCAGGTCTAATAAGACGGTATCCATACCACTTCGATCCAGGCTTTCAAACCCTCCTCCCAAATTAACCGTTACACGATTAAGTAACTTGGTCTGATAAGCCGCCATAACCTTGGAGGAGTGTATGGTTCCATCACTATTTACGCCATGATAATTATTACGAACCAGATGCAGCTTAAACTTCTCGCCCGTTTGCGGAGATATCCGAAAGGCCAATTGCCCCGAGCTGATTCTCATATCTTTATAACCATTACGGCCCTCATTTTCATGATAATCAAAGACTATAGTACCTTGCGGTCGTTTTTTTAATTTATTTCGTTGCGCATCGTCTAGCAGTCCTGGAAATTTTATACCAGCAGCGAGTAGCTCGTCGTATATACCAGCCTCATCATCAAGCCTGTCTAACTGGCTATATATTGCCGCCAAATCAAACAGAAGCGACTTATCGGCAGGGAATCTCTCAATCAACGCCTCATAACGCTGTTGAGCCATAAAATAAGCCCGCCTATAGACTGATTTGCGTACCGACAGTTCTGCGGAAAATTTATCCTGCCAGCGATACAGCGCATAGAGCCGAGCAGTAGCAAGCTGAAAGTAACGGGCCTTACCGGGGACATCAGTTCTCGAGAAAGAGGCCGCCTTCATCAGTAAATCAGCGACTGGCGCCATTTTTGCGGGTGCCAAAGAAACACGCTGCATAAATGATCTTTTTTGGACTGGCATCGGTAACGAGACACCTAGTTCCCTGCCCGCCTCTCCCAGCAGTTTATCAACCCCAGGTTTAAGAAAATTTTTATAAATTGTTAGGGCTGCTGACCATTTGTTTTGCATCCATAAAATTCTGGCCTCCAGCAACACCATGGCCGGCCTCTGCGGTTGCACCGCACGGCAGAGAACCATAGCCCTATCCAATTCGCCATTTAAGAAAGCCGACTCGGCCCCTTGCCCTGCAATAAATGAGTTACCGGGGTTGGCCGCAGCCAGCTCTCCCCAGGCCTTGGCTGACGACAACACTTCTCCCCGCAGAGTCGGTGCCTGAGCAAGCAAGATTGCGGCCATCAATGAGTCAGGCATCTTGGCATAAGCCAATTTGGCAGCCCGCTCCATGAGCCACGGACGCCCATTTTTTTTAGCCAACCGGGCATAGTCTAAAAGCTCAACTGCAGTAAGCCTATCGAACCCGTTAATTATACAGCTTCGAGTTGTTCTGCCAAGACTGGCAAGTGCAACCCTGGCCCGCAGATTACGAGGTTCCTTAGTCAGAACCGACCGGCAGCGAGCCGTCGCCTGCTCAGGGTCGATTATTTTCAAAAAATTGGCTAATTCAAGAGATTTGTTGCTCCAGTCAGACGAGTCTTTGGCCGCCACTCCACCATCCAACTTTCTCGACAAATAACGAACCAGCCTGCTAACCTGACGAGAATTCCCCTGTAGATGCTGTAGCTTAGCCTCCCACAAGCTCAAGTACCATGAATCAACATTTTTCTGTTTTTGCAGAAGACTGTTCCAGTGTTCAGCCTCTGGCACATCGGCACTATCCAGGCTCAGGGCCAATAATTTTGGCAAAAAAACTGGTCTGTTATTGCTTATAACAAGCCCCATAAGCAAAAACTTTTCCGCCTCATATTCACGTCCCTCGTCCTCATAAATCTCAGCCAAACGCAAAGCGGCCGTACCAGCCTGTAGCCCTGCTGAGTTGGCCATAGGCCAACCCGCCGTTTTAACTGCCGCATTTAAAATATGCTTAAATATCGCCACAGACTTATCATATGATCCACAATTCTCAAAGGCCTCAGCTGCCTGTATTTGTAGATCTGTTGAGACTGACAGGGCCTCCGTCAAGGTCTCGAAATATCGCTGCACCAACGCCGGCTTCCCCACACGGCCAGCAAGAACCATGCAGCGGGTTTTAACATCCTGTCGCTCGGGGGCGGTCTTCAAAAATTCCTCATATTCATGGAGGGCCAGGAGCAAATTATTCCCTCTTTCAGCCCACTCAGCATGCCAATAGAAAAACTCCGGTTTCTGACAGCCTGCCTTAGCTAATTGATCCAGAAGTTCTCCAGCCCGCTTATAATCCTGCCGTCGTAGGTATAAACTTGCCAACTTTAAGGTAATATTGTGTTCATTAGGCCGCAAATCATGGATAGCTTCTAAAACCTCAATTAGCTCCTGCTGCCGCCCCATCCTTTCCAGCAAGTCCGCCATGGGCCGATATACTTCAATGACATTGGGTGAAACCTTAGCTAGTTTTCTCCATACCTTAAGGGCATCTTCATTTTTGCCAATGGCTAGAAAGTTATGAGCCATAGCCCCCAAAATTTTTGGGTCATCAGGGGTCAAAGCCAATAATTTCCGCCAAATTCCAAGGGCCTGCCGAAAAAGTCCCTTTTCACCGTATAGCTTGGCCGCCTTCTCCAGATTGGCCTTTTCAGGATGAGCCTCAATCTCAATATAATGTTCTAGAGCACCAAGTATTTCAGACTTATTTCCCGAAGCCGCCAGTAGGCTGACGACAAAACGAGCCACCTCAGTATCAGCAGGTTTTATAAGCAAGTATTTCTGGAAATTATCCAGAGCCTCAGGGAACTCTTTCAGCCCCACATAGCATTGGCCCAAACGTTTTAACAAGGAAGGATCATTGGGATTATGCTTATTCAAAAAAAGTAGATGGGGCAAGGCCTTCTCTACCTGACCATCCTGCTCAAAATAACGAGCCAGCCATTGATGAGCCTCGATCATGCCCGGTTCTTTGAGCAACAAACGCTGCAAGTATCCGGCGGCCTGCTTAGCATGCCCCAGATGGTCAAGACTACGGGCGGTGTAAAGAAGTATCTGTGGAGCGACGGCATCATCAATCGTCAATGGCATAAACTGCCCTACAGCCGTTTCATAATCGCCCTCTTTATAGGCAAGTAGACCTAAATATTGGCGTAATCCGGGAGAATCAGGAATAACCGCAGCAAGCTTTTTGAGTACGGGCAGCGCAGCCTTTGGGCGCTTAGCCGTTAAATATCCATATACCGCCCCGGCCAAAGCATTAACATTTTTGGGAGTTCTTTTATGAATACGCACAAAGAGGTCTGCCGCTAACGGGAATTTACCTACTTTAAGATCAAGTACGGCCAAACCATTAAGGTACTCAAGCTTCTCAGGATCATGCTCAACCAATATTTCAACAATTTTTTGAGCCTCCTGATAGCGACCAAGGGCAAAAAGGACGTTAGCCAACTCCCAATTGGCAGCATCAAGATCTGGTTTAATCGCCAAGGCCTGCCGGAAAGTCTCCACAGAGGTTTTCAAGTCACCAGCAATGGCATAAGCTCTGGCCTTATCCCAAGCAGCCTTCCATGCCAAAACTTGTTTTGTTTCGACTTTTATCTGGGGATTATTCTTTTTTAAAGAGGTTGGCCAGGGAAGATTTTCAAATGAAAAAACGGCGAGAAAGCCCAAATCGGTTTCAAGAGAAGCCGCTTGGGCCGGCCGTGAACAAAGCAACAGGCAAAAGCCGATGCTAAGGCAGCCAAAGATTAAAGTCCGCCGCAATAGTGTGGAATATTCGAAGTTCAAGGTTTCACTGAGCTAATTACAGTATGGTGTTTGTAACTGTTCAGCTACACCTCATCTGAGCAGTTACTCTCCGGGGCTATTCACGGTATTTCCGTTTACGCTGAATGGCTACTGGTGTTTTTAATAAGGTTGGGCAAACATCTGAAATTAGGATTGTGTCCCTTCCCCCTTAGCATAAAATTCAGCGATCTTCTGAACCACGTAATGAATCATTTCCTCAGTTAGCTCCGGATAAATTGGCAAAGCCAAGGTCTCTGCCGCCGCCTGTTCAGAGTGGGGAAAAGATAAATCATGCAAGCCAATCTCATGCACACAACCCTGTTCATGAAGAGGAATTGGATAATAAATTTCGCAACCGATATCGGCCTGCCACAGAAATTTTTTCAATTCATCTCGCCGCCTGCAGCGAATAATGAATTGATTATAAATATGATAATCGTCCACCTCATCACGAGCCGCAGCTTGTTTATAAAGGGCCACGGGCGCAGTAATCATCTCATCAGTCAGGGCAAACTCTTCCATAAATTTATGGTAAAGAGCTGCGTTTCGGCGTCTGGCCTTATGCCATTCGGGCAAGTGAGGTAATTTAACATTTAATGCCACCGCCTGGATGGGATCAATCCTGAAATTGCCGCCCAGAATAGCATGGTGATATTTGGGAGCTCCACCGTGTACCCTGATTATTCTCATTAACTCTACCAGGTCACCATCATTAGCGGTGATCATCCCGGCATCACCAATTCCACCCAAATTTTTGCTGGGAAAAAACGAAAAGCAACCCGCCGTCCCCAAACTTCCAGCTCTCCGCCAAACGGTATCACCATTATCAGCAAACGGACAAAGGGCGCCAATGGCCTGAGCCGCATCTTCAACCACAGGAATCCCGTGTTCTGCGGCAAGGGGCAATATCGCTGCCATATCTGCGCATTGTCCGTACAGGTGAACCGGCAGGATGGCCTTAATCTTCCCGGCATAAGCTGGGTCAGCCAGGATATTGCCAACCTGCTCAGGATCAATATTAAATGAAACAGGGTCAATATCAGCAAAGACAGGTTTGGCACCCAACCGCATGATACAACCAAGAGTGGCAATAAAAGAATATGGAGTGGTCAGGACAAGATCACCAGGCCCAACTTTTAGGGTCATAAGGGTCAATAGGAGAGCATCAGTACCACTGGAAACGCCAACGCCGTAACGAGTACCGCAATAATCGGCCACCGCCTTTTCCAGGGAATCTACCTGCGGCCCCAGTATATAGCCCGTTGAATCAATAAGTTCGGTTACCCCTGCCAGAATTTCACTACGCAGAGGTTTTAATTGTTCTTTTAAATCAAGTAATGGAACACGCATTTAATGCCTTTGTTATGTAAATTATTTGTTTTTGCTAAATTTGGGGCCACGCTGAAAGCGTTACCATTATTTCAGCTATTTTTGCCAGCTATTAACTGCGTCATCCAGAAAATTTTTGATATCAGGTAGTTCTTCTTCAAATACTTTTTTCATCTTTACCAATAAACTTGCCTCAATCTGCCTGACACGCTCTCTGGATATTCCAAATTGATCGGCAATGTCCTGCAAGGTTAAATGGTCATCTGCCAACAGACGATCAGCCAAAATCACCTGCTCCTTCGGATTTAAATTAACCCTAAGTTTGTTCAAAACGGTATCCAAACGCTCTTTAATCTCAATGTTAGCGACTCGTTCTTCAACCGTCTGCGTGTTGTCCATCAAAAAATCTTTCTGCTGGTCATCAGAATCATCACGCACTGGACTCTCCAGAGAAACATCTCCGCTGCCCATACGCTGGCTCATCTCAATAACCTCGCTTTCCTTGACGTTCAACCTTTCAGCCAAGAGTTTAGGCTCTGCCTCAAAGCCTTGGGCTTCCAATAGTTTTCTTTCTTTATTTAAACTAAAAAACAACTTGCGTTGTGCCTGGGTGGTACCAATCTTCACCAACCGCCAGTTATCCATAATAAATTTGAGGATATAGGCCCTTATCCAATAAGCCGCATAATAAGAAAATTTTACGCCCCGAT
>CAYTNB010000096.1:0-10227 GCA_964439085.1 uncultured Desulfobulbia bacterium
TAGTTGAATATATCAACTAATTAGTAACTGACACAGAATTTTGAACACCCTCCACACCCCACATGAGAAAGGAGAATATTAACCTCCCAGCACTCGCCCAATCATATCATCGTCAACATTATCCGTGATTACGACCTTGCCTATTTCTGTTGGCAGGACAAAAAAGACCTTGCCACCCACCGTTTTTTTATCTGTCTGTAAATATCCTTTCAGTTTACCGGCTTCCGTATTTTTCGGAATAGCAACAGGCAAGCCAAAGTCAGCGATGAGGCGTACCACCCGCTCGAAAGACTCTGGGCTAAAAATACCCTTATCCACCGCCAAACGACAGGCGGCAACCATTCCGATAGCCACAGCCATTCCATGAGGCAATTGAAAGTTAGAATCCGCCTCCACAGCATGACCAATAGTATGACCAAAATTTAATATCCGCCTTAAATCGGCCTCCCGCTCATCCGCCTCAACAACAGCCGCTTTAATGGCACAACACGACTCTACCATCTCTTCGATTACCACTAGATTCAAGTTCAGGATATCCAGGCGTTTACTATCCAAAAAATCAAAAAAAACACTGTCGTAGATCACACCATATTTTATTACTTCAGCCAAACCGTTCAACAGTTCTTCCTTAGGCAGACTTTGCAATACCTGACTATCGATATAAACCGCCCGAGGCTGATAAAAGGCACCAATTAAATTTTTGCCCTCCGGAATATCAACCCCTGTCTTCCCACCCACAGAACTATCAACCTGTGCCAACAAACTAGTGGGAACCTGCACAAATGGCACTCCCCTCATAAAGGAAGCAGCTAAAAATCCTGTAATATCGCCCGTAACCCCGCCACCAAGAGCCAACAAACCGTCTCCCCGATCCATGCCAAGCTGAGCCAGCCGACTGGCCAATTCACCAACGGTGCTCAGCACCTTACTCTGCTCTCCGGCGGGAAAAGTCAATATTGCAGGATCATAGCCAGCCTGTTGCAAACTAGCCAATAGCTGCTGACCATATAAATCAGCCACCGTACTGTCTGAAATCACAAAAAACCGTTTGGCAAAATGTTGTTTTTTTAATTCCGCCCCGATTTCAGCCATTAACCCATTTTTAATAACAATGGGATATGATCTGGCTCCCAGGCCAACCTGCAAACTTTTCATATTTCCATACCATTTCCCTAAGATGAACATAAAACAAAGATATATATCTTTTTCTCTGTGTGTTTCCGGAGTCTCGCAGGCTCGCGTACCTGTGGCTAATAAAAAAAAAGAGGGCTACCCTCGAAAGGATGCCCCCTTTTTAACAACGAAACCGATGTTTCGTTACCAAACGAACAACTTACATAGAGTCTCCGGAGGCAGCGCCCTGCATCTTAACCTCAACCTTTTCAGTAAGACCAGCATAGTAGGCACGTAGAATAACCAGAACTTCCTCGCGGCCAAAGTGATCCACAACCTCAGCCCCCTCGGAAAGAGCCTTACGCAGTTTAGTACCGGAAAGGATAACACGATCTTCTTTGTTATGCGGACAAGTGCGCAGAGAAGCCATACCGTCGCATTTGAAGCAATAGAATGTCCAGTCAATCTTCAAAGGCTCACACAAAAGAGCCTTACCTGGCTCAGTTGGATGGGGAATACGATTAAAGATTTCTTGAGCCTCGAAAAGACCGTAGAAGTCGCCAACGCCAGCATGGTCACGACCAATGATCATCTTGTTTACGCCATAGTTCTGACGGAAGGTGGCATGCAGCAGACCCTCGCGAGGACCGGCATAACGCATATCCAAAGGATAACCAGCCTGGACAACATTATCTTTAACAAAATAGTTATCAACCAGACAGTTAATAGCCTTAACCCGAACATCAGCCGGGATATCACCAGGCTTCAAGTTACCAATCAGGGAATGAATCATAACACCATCACAAACTTCAACTGCAATCTTGCAAAGGTACTCATGAGAGCGATGCATGGGGTTACGCAACTGCAGGGCAGCAACATTTGCCCAACCACGTTCCTCAAAGATAGCCCGAGTTTCGGTGGGGGTCAGGTAAACGCCCTTGTACTCTTCGGGATACTCGCCTTCAGACAGAACCTTAACAGTACCTGCCAAGTTGAAAGCTTTCTGGTTCATAACCATAATTACACCAGGGTGATCCTCTGGAGCTATTTTCCAAAAATTATCGCCTTCAGACTCTTCGCCTTCGCCCTTAAAGACCGTCTCACATTCCCATTTTTTGTCGGCTTCGCTCATCTCAAACTTCTCAGAAACCTTCATGGTGGCATAAATGGTGCCATCATGCTCCAACGCAATCTCATCACCAACATTAACCGCATCGGCATCTGCCTTATCGCAATCTAAAGTTACGGGAACAGGCCAAAAAGTCCCGTCAGCTGTAGTGAAATTCTCACAAACGCTTTTCCAGTCTGCCTTAGTCATAAAGCCATCCAAGGGGCTGAAACCGCCGATACCCATCATTATCAAATCGCCTTTGGCACGAGGACTAATCTGAATTTTTTTCAGACCGGCAGCCTTGTTCAACTCTGCCTCACGCTCGCCGCCATGCAACAAGCAACATACCAACCCCTTACCGCCATGTGGTGCTACTAACTTTGCCATTTTTCCAGGTCTCCTTGTAGAATCAGTTAACATTAAAAACAACTAAAGCCGCCGTATTCTTAGAACGACAGCACTTAAATTTTCAGAGCCACCAAGCTCACATAGTCACATAGACAAATGACCATATAAACGCTCCGATAAATTGTCAAGCAAAAAACAAAAAAATAACACGTTGAGAGAATACTTCAACGTGTTCAGAGAACTGATTGATTATCGAATTTTAGTGAGACAGATAGGGATATTCTTTTGACTTGTCAAGGAAAGATTAACAACAGCAGCATGACTTGATCATATGCGAGAGATGAGAAAAAAGGCAAAAATATATTGTTCGGTTACAGAGACCCTGCTCACCGATGAGATGTATTTAGACATTTAAGATGGCCTAGCTGTCGTACAGCCAGATTATCAGGCGTTTTTATCCAATAACAAACCAGCCAATTCGTCCAGCCTGGCCCGCAGCTCCAAAACCGCCTCCGAAGGAATCTGCCTAACCACCTTGTCGTTCTTCTTGTCTCGAATCTGCACGACAATATTGCCATCTTTGGGGGTTTCATAAATTCCAAGGCTCAAATTACCGCCAATGGCATCTAAACGTTTTTGCGCCACTTCTATCACACGCCCCAACTCATCTCTACTCAATTTAGGAGCAGCAACCTGCTGCTGGCCAGAATCATTCCGACCGTGAAGCGCCCGATCATTCAAAGCGCCACTCGCCGCTTTATCACTCTTTTGTACAGGGGCCACCTGCGGCCTTGTCCGATCCTCCCGCTCAATAGCAGGAACTACCGGTACTCCATATCCCTTGATCTCAGTATTTACACTCGCATCCATAATGAACCTCCTTTTTCTATTTTTTCCCTCAAGCTATGAGCATCCTTGCCCTCAGCCCTCAACCTCTACTACTTAAAAACCTGGCCTTCCCAATATTACCGCGCACCGCATAGCCCTGCAAAACGGCTTTACCTTTACGCAACCTGGGGATTTGGCTGGACATTTGTTTTAGCTTACCTGTCATTAACTCTTTTAATGTTTCCTCATTACACCTGACTCGATCAAAAATTGCGATTAGCTCTCTACGACCTTCCTGACCAATGTCAGCAGGGGTCACCTCAGCAAAAAGCTGCCGAAAAAGCCCTTGCGCCCAGTTCGCACTTTTGCTCCACTCCTGAACATCCGCCAAGTTTCCCCGCCGGAGCTCCATTATATACCGTCCCAGACGAACATCATATTGCCGAAGAGCCAGTACTAACTGGATTTCTTCTTTTTCTCTACTCTCGTTCATCATCCCCCCATCATCAAATAGAGACCGATAAACTGGCCATCGTCAAGCCTCCCGCAGAGGCAGAACCATATTTTTTGCCACCACCACAAGCCATTTCTTTAACAACACTGCCGGAATCCCGGTGCTCAGGACAAGCAGCATTACCATCCTCAGCTCGGCTATTATTCAAACCAGCCTCAGCAACAGCCGTTTCTTCCCATATTTTTTTCAAACGCTCAATGTATTTGGCAGCAGTTCTAACAATCTCCACATCATTGGATATTACAGCCTTTGGTAATTCAGTTACAATCGCAGAATACAGCCCACGCAAAAACGCTGCCGCCTCAGAATCATCATTTTCCTTAATAGATGCAGTCAACTCCGTAACCAAAGCAATGGCTCGGCTCAAATTCTCGCCACGTTTTTTGGCATCATTTTGTAACATGCCCTCTTCAGCCATCTCAAAATGAGCCAGCAACCTTTCGTAGATAAGCTGAATAAGTCGAACGGGATGGATTTTGGCTTGTGCCTCAGTCTGCTGATATGCGTTACGAGCCTTTGCTGCCTGCATAATTATCGTCTCCCTGGTTTTCAAAAGATTGTGATACTACTTATTTTGTTGCGCCTGACCCTGTACCTGTCCACCCATTGCTAATACTGTTAAACTGACCAGTTAAGTAACTGGACATTGAAGTCATCTGACTCATAAATTTATCCAAGGCAACAAACTGCCTGGTGAGCTGGTCATATTTTTTGTTCAGGCGGGCGGTATCAGCAGAAATTTGATCCGTCAAGTCACCAATTCGCGACTGCGCTGCAGACTTCTCAGCAGCGACAATCCCCGTACCGCCCGTAATAGTACGTAAACGATTATTTACTTTATCGGCAAACCCTTCAATATCTTTAGTTGAATCACCCAGAAAGAATGACTTTAATTTATCTGAGTTTGCGCTTACCGCTGTACTAAGCGTGGCATCATCAATCGTTATAGTGCCATCGCGATTAAAGGCCATGCCTAAGTCAAAAAGATTTTGTATTGTTCCGGTAGAATCAGCCTTATTACCAGAGGTCATAAGAGATTCAAGATCAGCTGGTAAATTACGCATGGTGGTGCGAGCCAGGCTACCAAACTTCTTGGTAGCCTGGTCGTAGGAGGTTTTGGCACTCACCTCTTGCACAGCATCATTATAGGCTCCAACCAAGGAGGTAATTTTATCCTTTAAGCCAGCGCTATCGGCTGCCACGGTGACCGAGGCGGTATCAACACTGTGCAAGGTAAGCGTAACGCCGTCCACCACATCATTAATGGAGTTCGACTGCCGTTGGAAAGAAACACCGTCCACCGCAAATTGGGCATTAAGCGAGTTAGCCGCTAACTGGCCAGTATTCTCAGCCAAAACAATATCCGGCAATTGCTGCAATACTTTTATCCGGTTATCCTCGCCCAGGCCTGTTGATTTCAAAACAAGTTTGTAGGGCTTTGTCGCGTCAAGACCGTCGTTGACTATTGAAGCTGTAATACCGGGATTTGTGGTATCATTATTAATACTGTCCACGAGTTGACTGAGAGTACTATTAGCAGTTACATCTATCTGTAGAGTTGTGGCTGGAGTATTACTGCCAAGTTCAAGAATAATACTACCATCAACGGTAGCAATGCTACTATCTTTGGCGGCAAAGCCAGTGCCAGACATCCAAAGACTCTGCGTAGCCAGGTTGGTAACCGCCACAGAGTAGTTTTTAGCAGTGGCGCCATCCAACACCGAGGCGCTAACCGCCGTATCTTTGGAGCTGACCACCGTCCGCCCCAAGTAGGTACCGGATAAAGATAAATCAAGGGCGGAACTTTTTAAGGTTAGGAGCTTGTTATTGACAGTGGTAAATTCTTCGACCTGGGTATTCAGATCGGTAATCTCGGTATTTTTCTTATCTACCACCCGCTGATCAACAGCCCGCAACTGATCTAATATGTCCTGTAACTGAAGGCCAGAACCAACCCCCAGTGTGCTTATAGAACCAGCCATTTCCCCCTCCTGATATGATCGAAAAAGCAACGCAGCCACCAACAGCACTACAAGGATCTTATCGGAAAAAAGTTATGATACTTTAATTTTTTATTGCAGATTTTAGCTATAATACGAAGGCTAAATCAGCGATTTCAGACAGAGACGGGGTATGTTTTATTTATCAGTGCGAGTTTGACAAAAAGAGAAGGAGTGATGAGGATTTTGTAAAATTGGTGGAGGCAGATCGCCTTCACCGTAGTGATATTAGCCTTCAGGATATCAAATAATCTTTTATGGCCTGGGCAATGGTTTCAATAATTTTCCGAAAGGAACCTTCGTCACGTTCAAGCATAGTCACCCGGATACCGGGAAGATCTGTGGCAAATGAGGTAAGTGGCACCGTACAAATCCCAGTGGAGCCCAAGAGATAATAGACAAAGCGCTTATCCAACGACACATTGGGCTGATTAACCAGTTTTTCAACCTGCATTCTGACTTCCGGCTTGGCTATAGGCAGAGTTTGGCCGTCCGAAAGCCAACCATCCTCAAAAGCTATACTCAAATAAAAAGCGCCGTTGGTCCGATTAACCAGAATCCCCTCCACTTTTTTCAAACAATCAAAAGCGATATTAGAATATTTTTCGTACCTCCTGATACGCTCATCCAGATACTGCTGATACAGGGGATGACGGAGAAGTTTTGGCAAGACAAGCTGCGGCAGGGTTGTTGAACACACCTCCAGCATCTTGGAATTTAAAACCGAGTTTATATATTTCTCAAACATGGGACTTTTATGACCATTATAGACCTCAATCCAGCCACATCTTCCCCCCGGCCATGGCATCTCTTTGGACAAACCACGCATAGCGATAGCTGGCACATCGCCAATAAGGTCAGAGAGCGGCAAAGTCTTAAAACCGTTATAAACAATATTCAAATACACTTCATCACAGATCACGAAGAGATTATACTTCCTGGCCAAATCAACCATGCCACGTAAAATTTCTTCAGGATAAACGGCTCCGGTTGGATTATCAGGGTTAATTATCAATATGCCGGCTACAGCAGGATTATACTTTATGCGTTTCTCCAGATCATCAAGGTCAGGATACCACAGATTACCAGGATCTAGCCGATAAGTAACCGGCCGATCTCCGGCATGAGCAGCCTCCGCCGAGGAATGAGTGGTATAACTGGGAGAAGGTACAACTATCCGGGCAGTACGTTTCATCATGCCATAGACCTTACTGATCGCATCTCCCAGACCGTTAAAAAATATAATATCGTCAGCCGTGATCTGCGCCCCGCCCCGTTGGTTCGTTTTCTCCACCAAGTACTCTCTGGTAGCCAACACTCCACTGGTGGGCGAATAGCCATAAGAGGCATCCTCCTGAGTCAGATCCGAGACTATATCCTTCATCCATTGCGGAATTACCTCACCTTTTGCCACTGGATCACCAATATTTTCCCAGTGAACATCAACCCCTAACTTCTGCAAATTCTCGCCAACGGTGACAATATTACGAATTTCGTAAGTCAACTCACCTGCACCAATATGAACAATATCCGTACGCATTACAGCTCCTAAACAAAATTTAACATTCGTCGCATAACGATGGTAGCACTAATTGTGGGGATTATGGTTTTACAAGCTGGCTTTGTCAAGAACTTTGTAATAAGAGAGTAGATATCTTACTGTTTTAGGAGGAACTCAGGCTACAAGATCTAGCCCCTGAGAAATAGCTGACTGGCGGGGAGTGACTGTATTATAACTATGCATACGGTTACGAAATATGGGATGAGAAGATTTTGGCTGCACGACCACCGCAGAGGACGCCTGTCTATAAATTTCAACCGGGGTCAGATTTTGTCCATCTCTAGCAGCATGGTCATTTGCAGGAGCCGACTGTTGATCAACAGATTGAGCCTGGCTGGCAATCTGAACCAGCTCCTGAGCCGCCTTGGCAATTCGCAAAGAAGCCTGAGCCGCCACCCGTTGATCCTGGCCTGAAGGGTCAGCCGGGGCTAAGGCAGCCTGCCGTACAATTCGCATCTTAGCCATTGTCGCATCAGGAGTCGCAGCAGGCGAAGTATCAATCTGTACTTCGCCACCCACAGCGTAATTTATGCCATCCGGCCCACGCTTATAAGTATAAGACACACCGCTCTTGGCATACCCTCCAGCGGCTGACAGATGAGCCATCTCGTGGGTATGAACCGTCTGGTCGATCTGCTGTAATTGCTTCAATAGTTCCCGTTCAGAACTATTTAGAGAATCACCATTTACATTTTTGAAGCCATGCGAGTCTTTTTGAGTAATCTTTTGTCGCTGTTCATTTTCCGGGTCGACTTGGTCGCCAGCTTCTGCGGATACACCACCTTTTACCGTTCCATCCTGCTGCCCGGCTGCCGGCTCAACCGTCTTCAGGATAGCTCCAGATGCTGCTGTACGGGTATAGACGCCGGAGGTTATCCGGTTTTCACCTACCCCCTTAGTAAAGGTGTCCGCGCCAGAATCTACAACAGGAGATGTTACCTTGGCGGGCCCTGGGGCAATGTGCCCTCTGCCCAATGGGGAAATATTAGAGATTAAGGAATTGATGTTCATAAATGACTCACGAAAACAGAAAGAACCCGCAAGTCACTTGTCGGCTTAACATCACAAGAACTTTATTTTTATTACGAATATTTTTCGTCACATACGTCTCTAGCCCCTATTGGCACAAAACGACGCTGTTTTGGGCCAATATATAGCTGGCGCGGCCTGCCTATCCGCCAATTCTCATCGTCCCACATCTCTTTCCACTGGGAAATCCAGCCCGGCAACCTCCCCAGGGCAAACATCACTGTAAACATATCGTTAGGAATGCCAATAGCCTTATAGATAATGCCGCTATAAAAGTCCACATTTGGGTAGAGATTACGTTTTACAAAATAATCGTCATGCAGAGCAACCTCCTCGATTTCTTTAGCAAGATCCAGCAACGGATCTGAACGATTCAAGGTGTATAGAACTTCGTCACATAAATTTTTAAGAATCCGGCTGCGGGGGTCATGACTTTTATAGACTCGATGGCCAAAGCCAACCAACCGGAAGGAGTCATCCGGATCTTTAGCCTTCTCAATATATTTCTTATAATCCCCGCCTTCCAGATGAATACGTTCCAGCATCTCCATTACCGCCTGGTTGGCGCCACCATGTAACGGCCCCCACAGTGCGCTAATTCCAGCCGATATTGAGGCGTACAGGTTCACATGAGCACTACCGACCAACCGAACCGTAGCGGTCGAGCAGTTCTGCTCGTGATCAGCGTGCAGAATAAGCAGCTTATCCAGAGCGTTTACAATAACTGGATCGACATCATAAGGAACCACGGGCAAATCAAACATCATATTCAAAAAATTAGCACAATAAGAGTAATCTGGCCTTGGGTATGTCAAGGGCTGCCCCAATGATTTTTTATATGAAAAAGCAGCGATAGTTCGCACCTTTGACAGCAGACGAGCCGCCATTTTATCGATCTGCTCCATGGGGTTGTCTATCATCTCCGGATAAAATACCGATAGAGTATTTACCATTGATGACAAGATCGACATAGGTGGAGATCCGGGAGGAAAGCGATCAAAGAAATGGATCATATCTTCATGCATCAAGGCATACTTATTCATCATCATCTTGAAGTTACGCAATTCATTCTCGGTGGGCAGACAGCCATTAATCAGAAGATACGACACCTCTACAAAACTGCACTCATCCGCCAACGTCTCAATAGCATAACCACGGTAATTGAGAATACCCTTTTCGCCATCCAAATATGTAATAGCACTGGCACAAGACCCGGTATTCATAAAGCCATAGTCCAAAGTTACACAGCCGGTACGACTACGCAATGAGCTAATATCAATCACTTTTTCCCCATAGCTACTTGCCATCATCGGCAGCTCATAGGTTTTGCCATCAATGATTAGTTTCGCTTTTTCAGCCAACATTTTTTTCTTTAAATCCATACGCACAACCTTTGCGTACGACCACTGTCGTACCGCTGCAATGATTCTTTTTAACTATTTAAGGAGCAGTAACATTATAAACTTCGGATGAGTTGTAGCCCTGCCCACAAATTCACGATCTTCTTAGAATGGAGATATTTATTGTTATTTATCCGATACTACTTTTTGGAAAAACATTTCCACTCTTGCGATTGTCTGGCCGATGAGTTAAAAAGCAGTTTTAGACCTTCAGCATAAATCAAGCGAGGAAAGCACTCTTCTTCGCTCCTAAGCCAGTGTTGATAGCGTCGTAAAAAGTACCCAAAAGGGGCATAGCAATCCGATCTACTGCGTTGTAGCAA
>CAYTNB010000097.1:0-10020 GCA_964439085.1 uncultured Desulfobulbia bacterium
CGCATCGGGCCTTACATAATCAATAAGATGATGTGGAATTCTGGTTCGTTCACCGAAACTTGGCTTGGCGGTACCAATATCCATATATTGATAAATCTGCATGGAATCAACACCAATTATTTCGCAGTTAAAGTGCTCGGCGAGGCGCAAGGAAAGTTCAGTTTTACCTATGGCAGTGGGGCCTGCTAAAAGAATTAGAGGTTCCGCAAATATGTCATTCATTAAAATACACTTGTGTTAGCAATATTCAGACGAGAAAAACTGTATAACATAAAATACCGTTGGTTAAATTATTTTATTGGTACATTTTTGAGTAGCAAAAGGGTATACAAACAAGTTACTTATACATAAGATATAGAAGGTAACTATTCTTCTGCACCTTATCTAAGTGCAATTTAGTACCTTACAGATTGTTTTCTCGGAGTCTACGCTTCGCTCCGCTTACCTGTTTTCTAGAAAAGAATTTATAAGGTACTAGGTAAGCGTAGACTCCGATACCCCCTCATCTGGATAGTTACGATATAAATTAAAAACAAATCAGGAGAATAAAATGCCGGAAAGAATTTACAATTTTAGCCCAGGCCCCGCCACCCTGCCTCAGGAAGTTCTAGCTCAAGCCGCCAAAGATATTGTTAACTTTAATGATAAGGGCATTGGCCTTATTGAATTAAGTCACCGTAGCAAAGAATTTATGGCCGTAACCCAAGAGGCCGAAGACCTGTTGCGTGAGTTAATGAATATTCCTGATAATTATAAAGTTTTGTTCCTACAGGGCGGCGCATCCAGCCAATTCGCTATGGTTCCGATGAACCTCCTGGCTAAGGGGCGAACCGCCACCTACCTGAACACCGGTACATGGTCTAAAAAGGCCATTAAAGAGGCAAAACTATTCGGAAATGTCGATCTGGCCTTTGATAGCTCAAACTCAACTTTTGATTGCGTCCCGCAGGATACTAATTTTCATAGTGCTGATGATTCTGAATATCTCTATTTTGTCTCTAATAACACAATATATGGTACCCAGTTTAAGGATTTCCCGGAGAGTAAGGCTGATTTAATCTGTGATATGTCTTCAGATATTTTAAGTCGTGAATTAGATGTTTCCAAATTTGGCATGATATTCGCTGGTGCCCAGAAAAATATGGGCCCTGCAGGTTGTGCCGTGGTAATTATTCGTGAGGATCTGTTAGACAAATGCCCGGAAACAGTGCCGACCATATTTCGTTATCAAACTCACGCCGATAAGGGCTCAATGTTCAATACACCGCCATGTTTCGCCATCTACACCATTGGCCTGGTTTTGAAATGGCTGCGCGCTCAAGGCGGAGTCTCCGCCATTGCCGATCTGAACTGTAAAAAGGCCGCTCTTCTTTACGATGCCATTGACGCTACAGATTTCTACAATGGGCATGCCCAGGTTTCTTCACGTTCCACCATGAACATAACCTTTAATCTCCCCAGCCCTGAGTTGGAGGCTAAATTCACCGAAGAAGCAACTGCCCAAGGTTTGGATGGTCTGAAAGGGCATCGTTCCATTGGTGGTATCAGAGCTTCTATCTATAATGCTTTTCCTTATGAAGGCGTAGAGGAATTGGTTTTGTTTATGCGTAATTTTGAGAAGCAAAACGGTTAAAATCTCGGTTGGAGTAGTGTTCATTAAATGTCTGTTAACTGATGCTCTTGGAAAAAGTTTGAAATTGCTACAGCGCAGTAGATCGGAATTTTTAGAAACCATCTTAACTTCTTTAGAGCGGCTTTCAACCCATAAGTCCAAGCCAATTTAGCAGATAACCAGAACTTAGAAATTTTCACTGTAAATTCTCTGCCGGGCCTTTGACGAGGCCTCTAATACCCCGATAGGATCAAGGTAGTCATAAACAATTGCTTTTTTGTCTTTCTCGGGGCGTAGTATGCGGCCAATGGTCTGCAATACTCGCCCTGAGAATTTTATGGGAGTCGCTAAAAATAAACTGGCTAATCCCGGCGCATCAAATCCTTCACCAATTAATTGCACAGTGGCGACCAAAATTTTTATTTTGTTGTCTCGTAGCCCTGCGACGATTTTTGTGCGTTCCTCTGTTTTTATTCTGCCAGTGAGAATCGCCGGATTCCCATTTCGTTTCTTGATCAATTCCGCCAACCGCTCACAATGCTCCACTCGATCAGAGACTACCAGAATCGTTCTGCCGCTTTTTGATTCACGGATAACATCATCAGCTATTAGTTTGTTTCTGTCATCATCCAGGGTAAGACAACTTAGCATCGCAGCATAATCATCTCGATAATTATAGGTAAAAGATGTAGGCCTGAAAATAATCTTGGGCTTTAAAATAGCGCCCCTTTCCTGAAGTTCGTGGGAATCAACCTGATGCACTCTGGTGCCTAAATAAAAGTAGATAAGTTTGGTTAGCACCTCGTCCCGTCGATATGCTGTGGCAGAAAGGCCAAGAGAGTACTGTGCATCGAATGAGGTGATGACATCGGTGAACAATGAGGCGGGAACCCGATGACATTCATCAACAAGAATATGACCAAATAACGCCGGCAATTCATCGAGATGTTTACGGGCGGAATTAACAATGGCTACGGTAACAGGATTAATAGAATAGCTGCCATCGCCTATCATCCCCGCTTCAATCCCCAGAAACTCTTTGATTCTGGCAGCCCATTGATAGAGTAGCTCCTTGGTATGAACAATTACCAGAGCTGGTTGGCTTCGCAGGGTAATGGCCCGCAAGGCCATAATCGTCTTGCCGCTTCCCGTACCGGCCTCTAATACGCCAAAGTCCCTACTTAAAATATCATCTACTGCCATCTGTTGATAGTCTCGTAACTGACCTTTGAACTTAAATGACACTTTGGGCAGCAATCGGCGTTTATCAATAATTTCTGGTTGTATACCACATAAATCTAAACAGGCTAACACAGCATCTCGGGCAACTCCCCGCGGCATGATAAGACCTGCCTTACGCTCCCGATAAAAATAAAGATGTTGAGGAAATTTCTTGCCCACCCCCCATCGTGAATATTTTTTTGCGGCTTGATATTTGGGGTTTGGCAGGGTTAGTTTTTTCTTTAAAAATTTAACTACCTGCTCAGGGGCATTAGCCAAAGTACATTCTGAGGCTACAGTAACGACTAATTTATCTTCCGTCATGTTTTCTTTTCTGGGTGGTTTATTTTCTTCTGAGTCCCGAGTAAGCACGTTCGCATTTGACTTTTAATATTTTAATTGAGATACTATTCGTAAGCGCTCAACAAACCACACTCTTGACTTTATAACATCTCGGAATGTGAGGGTGTCCATGGAGCGCTTACTACTATTCAAAGTAATGAGGTCAGTATAGTATAGATCAAAAGTTCTCCATTAAGAAGGCATTATGAGTAATTACATTGAAATGTTTTACCGTATAAGCCAACATATTAAGGTAGAACAATGCGTTAAGCATTCACATAAAATCAAGTTGTACTGCTGGAGTTTTTTGAACTTTTGAAAATTATAATAGATGGCCTTACCAAGAAGTTCTGTCTCTCACGAGGCCGTGAACACCACGTTTTCTCAGATATTAATTTAACCGTAGATTCAGGTACTCTTGTAGTTATTTTGGGAGCGTCAGGTTGCGGGAAATCAACCCTCCTAAGCATTATAGCTGGTCTCGGAAAGGCCTCGCACGGCACTATATTGGCCGATGGAGAAGTTGTTGATAGCCCCTCGCCATCCCGCAACCTGCTTTTCCAAAATCCCAGCCTGCTGCCTTGGCTTACAGTGTCTGAAAACATTGCCTTTGGCTGCCGCATAAGAGGCGATATAAAAAATTTAGATAATCGTGTATCATCATTAATCAAGATGATCGGCCTGACAACTTTTACCAATGCTTACCCCGCCGAGTTATCTGTTGGCATGATTCAACGGGTCTGCTTGGCTATAGCCTTGCTTGCGAATCCTAAACTTCTCCTTTTAGATGAGCCCTTTAGCTCGTTAGATACCTTTAAACGCCAAAATCTTCAACAAGAGGTAGTGAGAATATGGCGGCAAAAAGGACTCACAACCATTGTTGTTACCCACGATATTGAGGAGGCCATAATGCTTGGTCAGCGCATTGTGTTATTAGGTGGTGCACCATGTACAATTAAAAAGATATACGATATTAACCTCCCTTATCCTCGGGATCAAAAGAATGCTGATTTTTTTGAGTTACGAAACAACATTATTGAAGAATTGCGAAACAATTACGTTGAGACATGAAAAATATGCTCAGTAGAAGAAATTTTATTAAGGGCGTCGCCGGGACTGCGGGTTCTCTCTTTTATGCGAATCACCCTATGCCCGCCCTGGCTCGAACAAAGAGAACTCTGCGTGTCGGTTATCTGCCAATAACTGATGCAACTCCTCTTCTAATTGCCCATGCTAACGGTTATTTCACCGATGAGGGTTTAAAAGTTGAACGTCCCATTCGCATTCGGAGCTGGTCGTCACTTACGGAGTCTTTTCTAACCAATAAATTTGATGTTACCCACATGCTGCTGCCCATCCCTATCTGGATGCGTTTCAAAAGTAAGGTACCAATAAAGGTTCTGGCCTGGGATCATACCAACGGCAGTGCTATTACCGTACGTGCCGACACAGGAATTAATGGTTTTGCTGATTTGGGTGGTAAACAAATTGCCGTGCCTTACTGGTATTCTATGCACAATATTATTCTACAGATGGGGTTGAAAAAAGCTGGTCTTACACCTGTTATTCAGCCACAATCAAAATCTTTGACCAAAAGGCAGACTAATTTATTCATTCTACCACCACCTGATATGCCCACCGCCCTGGTAGGTCGTAAAATTGACGGCTACATTGTTGCCGAACCTTTTAACGCCATTGCCGAGTTAAAAATAAATGCCAGGATCATGCGATTTACCGGTGATATTTGGCAGAACCATCCTTGCTGTGTGGTGGTCATGAAGGAGGTCTTTCTTAAAGATGATCCGATTTTCACCCAAAAAGTTATGAATGCTATTGTACGGGCACAGCTTTGGGCCAAACAAAACCCAACCAAGACTGCCCATATACTTTCAAAACAGGGCGGTGGCTATTTGCCAGTATCAGAAAAAACACTCATGCGCGTATTTTCCAAATATGATTCGGACACCTACGGCAGTCCTGCCAAGCCTACCGCCATCATTCATCCAGAATGGCACAGCAGCAGGATAGATTTTCATCCCTACCCCTATCCATCAGCCTCCCGTTTTATTACCAAGGCTCTTAGTAAAACTTTGGTAGAGGGTGATCACAATTTTTTAAAAACCCTTGATCCTGATTTTGCCGCCCGTGATTTGGTAGATGATTCGTTTGTCAAAAATGCTATTAGAGAGGTCGGTGGCCTAGGGAAATTCGGCGAAATTAATATTGACAGTCCTTGGGAAAGAGAAGAGATAATTGAACTATGATGGTTTCGCAAAAAGGCCAAATCTTGCGTTTTCACCATAGCTAACCTATTGAAATCATTAGGCGCGAGAAATGGCTTTTCGACTTTTTGCGAGACCGTCAACTATGATGGCGTCGTAAAAAGTACCCAAAAGGGGCATAGCAATCCGATCTACTGCGTTGCAGCAATTTTTTAGGCATGACCTCCATATGTATGGGCTCGCCCTGAAAGATCACTACGCCTCGGAGTCTCACTTCGTTCGCTTACCTGTATATCAAACTTTTCGCAGTCTACGCTCAGCTATTTGGCCATCCCGATACTTTTAACGAGTGCATCAACTATGAAACTTATTGGAAAATATCTAATCAAGCACCGGGCAATTTGTGAGCAAGATTGTTGCTCTGACTCAAATAAAATCAGCCAAATTTGGTGTGTTTTTTGGGGGTTGATTATATTCGTCCTGATTTGGGCAATAGGTGGTTATATAATATTCAGTCAGCCTGATTTTAATCAATTTACAGGATTCATGCCTATTCCAACAATGAAGGCCCTGCTTCATTTAGGTAACGACCCGGCCTTTTGGCATTCAGTAGCCGCCAGTTTACGGCGAATAGGGATAGGGATAGGGATAGCATTTTTGCTGGGAATGCCTAGCGGCCTTTTAATTGGTTATTTTCGCAAAATTCAAATTGCTTCATATACACCAATTCAATTTATTAGAATGGTCAGCCCCTTATCATGGATGCCCATTGCTATGCTTATTTTTACAACATTTGAGTCTGCCATTTATTTTTTAATCACTATGGCAACCGTTTGGCCGATTATGCTAAATACGGTCATGGGAGTTACTAGGGTGAACCCGCAGTGGTTACAAATGGCCAAAATTCAAGGCGCCAAGCCACATCAGATATTATTGCGCATCGTTTTGCCGGCTTCCACACCTTATATAATCACCAGCCTGCGTCTAGCCTTGGGAGTGGCCTGGATAGTCCTGGTTCCTGTCGAATTTTTAGGAGTTTCCAGCGGCCTTGGATATATTATCAATGATGCCAGAGACACCATGGAATACGATCGGCTCATGGCCATAGTAGTTGCCATTGGCATTATTGGCTTTATACTCGATGGTTCTATTCAGTTGACCAGGCAGCTATTTCGCTGGAATTGGGTAAAATAAAACTCACACCCAACAAGGGGGGGGATAAGTACCTTATAAATTCTTTTCTAAAAAACAGGTAAGCGCAGACTCCGAGAAAACAATCTGTAAGAGAAGTTTAAGCACTCGCCCCTCTCCAAATGACAAAAGACCGAATATCTAGCATTTAACAACGAATTGCGGTATTGGATTCCGGCCAAATAATATCGGCATGACACATTTTTTGTTACTTTGAAGTTTTTGCGGCAATCACAAATTTATTCCCGTCTATTTCTACAATATCACCAATATGAAGTTGGGCGCCTCGCCTGGTATCCACAGTTCCATTCACCTCTACCTCACCAGTCTTAATCCTCATCTTGGCTTCACCACCAGATGATACCGCGTTGGCTAATTTCAAAAATTGCCCGAGTCGAATGGACTGATCTCTTATATTTATTGTGACTGTTGACATAATCTCCCTCTCTTTCAGTTTGCACTTTCCATTTTCATCTTTTAACTTTACCATAACGGTATGAGATTTTTACCTACCACCAAAAAAGAGATGCAGGAACGGGGCTGGTCAGAGCTTGATGTTATTCTGCTCAGCGGTGACACCTATATTGACAGCCCTTATATTGGCGTAGCAGTTATTGGCCGTGTACTGGAGAAAGCCGGGTTCAAAGTCGGTATAATCGCCCAGCCCGATACCAAATCAGATGTGGACATTAAACGGCTTGGTGAACCAAAACTATTTTGGGGAGTTACTGGCGGCAGTGTTGATTCCATGGTCGCCAATTATACAGCTATTGGTAAAAGACGCAAATCAGACGATTTCACGCCTGGCTGTATAAATAACCGCCGTCCTGACCGGGCGGTTATTATCTATACAAATTTAATTAGACGATATTTTAAAAACACAGTGCCCGTGGTGCTGGGCGGGATAGAGGCCAGCCTGCGGCGCTTGAGTCATTATGATTTTTGGTCAAATAAGATCAGAAAGTCCGTTCTCTTTGATGCTAAAGCTGATATTTTACTCTATGGTATGGCAGAAAATTCCATTGTTAAGTTGGCCTGTACCCTTAAAAACCATGACGATTTCCGGCATATTGCCGGCCTTTGCTATGCGGGTAAGGAAATACCGGCTGGTTTTTTGAAATTACCACCCTACTCTGCCGCTGCCCAAGACAAGAAAGTCTTTGCGGAAATGTTTAAGATCTTCTATCAAAATAATGATCCGGTTACAGCCCTCGGACTAGCCCAATTGCAGAATAATCGTTACTTGATTCAAAATCCCCCTCCAGCCTATCTGTCACAAAATGAACTTGATAAAATAAATGAGCTTTCCTTTACCAGGTCTGTGCATCCCTATTACCAAAGGCATGGAATTGTTAGGGCGTTAGCAACTATTCAATTTTCAATTACCACCCATCGCGGTTGTTACGGAGAATGTAATTTTTGCGCCATTGCTGTGCATCAGGGCCGTACTGTGCGTATGCGCAGCGAAGCTTCCATCCTGCGAGAAGCCAAAGCGTTGACCCAACATCCAGATTTTAAGGGCAATATCATGGATGTTGGCGGCCCTACTGCCAATATGTACGGCTTTGAATGCCATAAAAAAATCGCCAAGGGCTCATGCAAAGACAAACGGTGTTTAATCCCCACTCCCTGCCCACAGCTAAAAATCAGCCATGCTCGCCAAATAACCCTGTTGACCAAATTACGGAATTTAGCCAAGATAAAACATGTTTTTGTTGCCTCCGGTATTCGTTACGATATGGTAATGGCTGGTGGAAAGGGGAAAGAATACCTCAATATGCTGGTTAAATACCATGTTTCGGGACAATTGAAAATTGCCCCAGAGCATTGTCTTGATCATATCTTAAGCAAGATGGGTAAACCGTCTATCATGAGTTTGTTAAAGTTTAGGGAATTATTTTTTGCTCTTAGCAAGGCCGCCGACAAAAAACAATTTTTAACTTATTATTTTATTGCTGCTCATCCAGGTTCCACCAGGCAAGATATGGAGAAATTAAAATCATTCTGCCATGACAAGTTGAAGACATCACCAGAGCAGGTACAAATATTCACCCCTACCCCTTCGACCTATTCTACATTAATGTATTGGACAGGTGTTGAACCATTCTCAGATAAACAAATCTTTTGCGAGCGGGACAAGAGAGGAAAAGAAGAGCAGAAGAAAATAATCACAAACAAACGGCGAAAATGATTTTTAATAGTAACTACTCACGGGGTGGCGCAGTACTTTAAATAACCACCGTAGTTACTTTTAATAAACATTCACTAAAAGCGTATCAGCCATCGGCGAACTTTAATTTAAGAGTCAAAATGTCAGCAAAAGAATCAACAAAACAATCGAGTATTTCCGGATCAAAATGTGATCCATGGCCTTTCATCATAATGTCCATAGCCTCATCTGAAGTCATGGCAGCTTTATAGACCCGATCAGAAGAGAGTGCGTCAAAAACATCACAAACAGCCGCAATTCGACCAACCAAAGGTATCTTTTTGCCACTCAACTGCCGGGGATAACCGCTACCATCAAATTTTTCGTGGTGGGTATGGGCAATAATTGCACCAAGTTTAAGTAACTCCGCTTTTGAGTCCGCCAAAATTCGGTAGCCAATTACCGCATGTCCCTTGATAACCTCAAATTCTTCCTTGGTTAATCTCCCTGGTTTTAGAAGTATTGTATCAGAAATACCGATCTTACCCACATCGTGAAGTGGACTTGCCAGACGAATCATTTCCGTCAACTCTGACTCCAGACCCAAATTATGAGCCAAAGAACCACAGAAATGCCCCATTCGCAATGTGTGCTGCGCCGTTTCATTATCACGAAATTCAGCCGCTTTGGCTAACCGGTAAATGGTTTCTTCTCGTGAGGAACTAATTTCTTTCTCAGCCTGTCTTAATTTCTTGGTTCGTTCGGCAACCAGCCACTCCAAGTCCTCGCTGTAACGTTTGTTATCAATCTCCAATTGTAAGCGTGTGATGGAGTTAGCCACATTTATAACCAGCTCATTACGTTCAAAAGGCTTAATTATATAACCGTAGGCACCCATCTCTAAAGTCTTGATCGCAACTTTACGATCATCAACTGCTGTTGCCATTAGTACCGCAAGATCATGATGATGCTTATTGATTTTATCCAGCAGGTCAATGCCATTTCTGCCCGGCATATTAATGTCGGAAATGACCAGAGAGAACTTCTTCTTATCAAGTTTTTCAAGGGCTTCATTGACCCCGGATGCTATTTCGCAGCTATAGCCTTCACGGACAAGTATTTGGGCAATGAGTTCACAAATTGGTAACTCATCATCAACTACAAGAATTTGGTGTTTGGAAGTATCAATGGTCATTAGTATTTCTTCTTTAAGTAACTTGTGATGGCGTCGTAAAAAGTACCCAAAAGGGGCATCGCAATCCGATCTACTGCGTCGTGGACCA
>CAYTNB010000098.1:0-9952 GCA_964439085.1 uncultured Desulfobulbia bacterium
GAAAAGAATTTATAAGGTACTAGGTAAGCGTAGACTCCGATACCCCCTCGTGGGGCGTTAACCGTCCTTTCTTAGTCTGTGAGAAATGCAAAGGGCATGCCAAGCATTTAGGGGCCTGATAGTGCCTAAATATGTCCATTTTGGAACATTAGGCCGCTCTCCACTGTCCCAAAATGTCCTTTGATGGCCAGGATCATAATAATTGATATTTTTCCATTTTCGTCCTCAACTGCCGCCGGGTAATACCAAGTCTTTGGGCGGCTTTGGTCTGATTCCACTTCTCGGCCTGTAGGGCCTTAATGACGGCAATCCGTTCCAACTCGGCTAGGGGCATACCTGACAACCCCTTCAATTCCGAGGACGCGGGCACATTATTCTCCCCCATTGACTCCAAAAAACTATTTTGCAACTTCTTCGGCAAATCAGCGATAACGATGGTATCGAGCCGGGAGAGGACCACCGCCCGTTCAATGATATTTTCTAATTCCCTAATATTACCAGGCCATTCATAAGCCATTAACGCCTCAAGGGCCGACTGCTCCACTCCCCTGATAAATTTTTTATTCTCCCCGGCATATTTTTCCAAGAAAAAATGGGCCAGCAAGGGAATATCCTCCTTACGATCCCGAAGGGCCGGAACCTTAATTTGAATAACATTCAGGCGGTAGAATAGATCTTCACGGAAATTACCGTTTTTAACCTCATCCTCCAGGTCACGATTAGTAGCGGCGATAATTCGGCAATCAGAAACCAATTGTACTCGACCGCCGACGGCGTAGAACACACGTTCCTGGATAAAGCGCAGAAGTTTTATTTGCATAGCGACAGCCATCTCGCCTATTTCATCTAAGAAGAGGGTACCGGAAGCGGCCATCTCCACCTTGCCGCTTTCCCTTGAGTCAGCGCCGGTAAAGGCCCCTTTCTCGTGACCGAACAACTCATTTTCAATTAAATCAGCCGGAATAGCAGCGCAGTTAAGGGCAATAAAGGGAGCCACCCGACGTTCCGAGGCGGTATGAATGGCCTGGGCAACCAATTCCTTACCCGTTCCAGATTCACCTGCAATCAAAATATTGGCCCGGCTGGCGGCCACGACATTGATTGTGGCAATTACATCATTAATAGCCGGACTATTGCCGATAATGCCAAATCCTTCTCCCTGAGCGATAACAGATGAAGAATCTTGATGTGCCTGCTCCTTTAATAAAGTGTGACGAATAATGGACAGCATCTCGTCCATATCCACCGGCTTGGTCAAATAATTTGAGGCACCGCTTTTCATCACCTCCACGGCATTATCAATACTGCCATAGGCCGTAATCATCAGCACCGGTAGAGATGGCATTTTTCTTTTGAGCCATTGCAGGAGGTGGAGACCAGATTGACCGGGAAGGCGCATATCGGTTAAGACCAGATTAAACTTTGCAGCGGCGGCCTTGTCCACTGCCTCCTCATAATTCCGGGCGGTCTCAACCGTAAAACCCTCCTTCCGCAGGTAATTAGAAATGACCTTACGAATATTTCTTTCATCATCAACAACCAAAATTTTCGCCATATTATCTATACTCCATTTTCAGGTGCCAGAGGTAATTGAATCATGAACCGTGCCCCAATATCCGAGTCCTCTAAATCCACCTCGCCATGCTGAGCCGCCATTAATTTATAGACCGTGGGCAGTCCCAGACCAGAGCCATTAATTTTGGTTGAAAAAAAGGGCTGAAAGACCTTCACATTGACATCCTCCGGAATACCAGGCCCTTCATCCTGGATTCTCGTCTCCACAAAATTACCCACCAGTCGGTATTCTACCGTGATCGTCCCTCCAGTAGTCATAGCCTGAATAGCGTTTAAAAAAAGGTTCATAAAGGCCCGCTTCAGGAGAGTGTGATCGGCCAACACCTGCGGGACATCCATGCCGATTCTTTCCACCCGGATACCCGCCTCCTCCAAATCAGGTTCAAGTAACTCTGCGACCCTTTGCACCACCTTATCGACCTGGCATGGTTTTAGTTCCGGCTCAGGCGTTCGGGCAAATTGCAGGAAATCGTCCGACATCCGTTTCATCTCCTGAATTTCCTCGTTAATTATATCCACATATTCTTGACTTTCAGC
Source organism: uncultured Desulfobulbia bacterium (assembly GCA_964439085.1). Taxonomy (GTDB): domain Bacteria; phylum Desulfobacterota; class Desulfobulbia; order Desulfobulbales; family VMSU01; genus JAADIV01. The sequence continues at coordinate 2,113 of CAYTNB010000098.1, forward strand.
CAAATCATCCGCTTTTTCCAGTCCTGAGATTGCCCCCCGAATTGCGTAGAGGCTGTTCCTGGTTTCATGGGCGATCTGGGCCGACATCTGACCAATGGTTGCCATACAAGTTAACTTTTCCCGTTCCTGGGCAATTTTTTTATTTTTGTGCAGATATGACCTCAAATTAGTCATCATCCGGCTGAAGGCATCGCGTAGCTGCAGAGTCTCGTCCTTACATGATTCCAAATTGCGTGAAACCTGTTCCGGATAAATTTCCTGATCAAACTGCTCAATTTCCTGGGAAAGTTCAATAATCGGCCTAGTCAGGGCCCGCGAAATGATAAAAGCCCCGCTAATACCAAGGACAAAGATAAGCAAGGCCAGATAAAGAATATGGCGGAGAGTCCGCTCCAATTCTCCTTCTATGCGCCGCCCTTCTGCCTCCCAGTCAAAACCAACCCGGAGCGCCCCCAAAGGTACGCCTTCAATCGCAATTGGCATAATAATATCACCATCCTCCGCCGAGGGGAAAGATGTCGCCGACTGTTGCAAAAGCGCCGTCAGCCTGTCATCGTGGCCGCCGATATCTGTAATCTGATCGGAGGCCACGATGATATGGCGACCATCAACAATCCGGACCCATGCTATCTGCCCTGCGGCTCGCAACTGCCTGATTTGCTCCATGAGAAAGCTATAATCGCGAGATAAAAGAACATCCGAGGCAGTTTGAACCAGTTTCACGGCCACACTTTGATGGAACTGACTTAGCTGTTCTTTCAAATTTCTTCTCACTGTAGACATGACCAGGATACTGACAGTCAAAAAAATAACTACAATGAGACTGATAACATAGAGCACGCACTTGGTTTTGATACTGGTTCGGCGTTGAAAAATTTCGAAAACATCCATGACCCCCTATTGCCCCGCCAGAATTTTTTTGACTTTCTTTTTGACGAAATCAGGCACAGCTTTGGAGGCCGAAATCTGCCAGGGAGAGAGGGGGGGGGTCTGGCCCAGAATGACGATACTATGGGGCGGAATATCCTCCCGCAAGCGGCGCAGGGTATCTAGAGTAATAAATCCGGCCTCGACCTTGCCGCGATAGACGCCCATCAAGACCTGCTCGCAGGTTTTAAGACTCACGAGAAGTTCAGGCTGGTCAAGAATCACCCCCTGCTGCCGCAACCAGCGACTCTGAGCCTGATAGCCACCTTCAGAAAGTTTAAATGGCACACCTATCCTTTTGCCACGGAGGTCGGCCACCGTTTTCACCCCTCCTGCGGCGGCAATAATAAGGCCGACATTTGTATCCGGTGGCAAAATTTTCAGGGTACCCAACGTCTCTAAGACTGATGTATCAGAGTTTACAAGCAAGCCACCTTCTCGTAAAAATAAATCGCCCTGTCCCAACCTGACAAGTCTCATAAAGGCCTCAATACTCGGCGGTATGCGAAGATGATAATTCCTACCGGTCTCCAGGCGTAGTTGAGTGAGCAGGGGCTTCAAGCGCCCAAATATATCGGCATCATAATAGAGAGGTTCCACCACCAGAGAATGTTCACCAGGCCTTTTTGCCGCCCATTCCGATCCCCTTTCCAGACTCTCGGTAAGCACTCGAATAATGTCGTAATCACTATCAAGGGCAGCGGCAAAGCTATCTACCCCCTTTTCAAGACCGCCAATAATATTCTGGCGTTTAGGATTCTTATTCAAATCAAGCATGGCTGTCTTTATTTTAGCAATTAAAGGCACCCCCAATCCCGACCGAGCCGTAAAGAGATATTGAGGAATATTCTCGGAATAGCGGATAATCCTAAGTCCCTTACCGATAAAGGCCTGCGCCGCCATTTCCGGCACCCCGGTGACGTCAAACATCCTGGCCATGACAGCAAGTAAGGCGCTCTCATCATTACCAAGCGTCACAACCTCAAAAAAATTATTATTGCGCAGTCCGACCCGCTCCAGCATAATCCGGGGTAATAAACCAGATCCGGGGCAATTATAACGGCCATAAACCAAGCTGTGGCCTAAAAGATCCGCCGTCCGCTTGATTTTTGAGTCATCCCTTACCACCAGAACACTCCGATAATGATCACGACCATTAAGTCGTAACTTAACCAAAGGAGACAAGGGAATATCCTTGGTCAGAGTACAATAAAGGGTCGGACAGACAAAGGCGATATCAACCTTGTCCTCCCTGAACAATGGGGCAATCTCGGAATTCCTCCGGGCCACCTCAAGACTCAAAGGCCGCTGCAGCCTCTGCTCTAAATAATGTTTTAAAGGCAAAAAATCCCTGTACATCTGGGTAGGGGGCTTCATGGGAATAAGGAGCAGACGGAGGGGAGAAGAAGCAGAAGCATGGCCCATCGCGGGCAAGAGAAAAAGGGAGAAAGCGGCCCAAAACAGAACCGCTTTTTTAAGCATATTTATATTCATTCTACGAGTATAAAAAAAGGCGCCCCTAAAGTCAATTCTCTTTAAGGGCACCCGGGGGAGGCGTGTTTTCAGACCAATTGGGGACGATCAATTTTAACCCGCACCTTTTTCTTGCGGCGGACATAGTCCAAGACTATATCATAAACCGGAAGGCCGGGCTGTTCAGCCATGGAGGCCCAACCGGAAAAGGTAAATTGATCCTTGGGATGCACAGTTTTACCCCGCACCTTAAGATCACTAACGCGAGTTCCCATGCTGCCAGATAGTTTAACCTTAAAATCAAGACCCTTACTACGAACCATATCGCCACCCTGCTGACGGTAGGGATCAGGATTAAAGATATTATCGCTGATATCTTCCAGAACGGTTTTCAACATTTCACCGCTTATTTTATTTTTGTAGGTATTGGGGTATGTCAAGGCAGTCTGTGAATAGACATCCTCGGCTGTCACCGGGCCGGGCAACACCGTCCGTCCCCAGCGGAAACCTGGAGAAAAAGCAAAATCGCAATCATAATGATCCACCAAAGCATCACAAATCAACTCGTCAAAACTGCCATCAAGATTACCACGCCGATAGAGCAGACTCTCGGTCTCGCCGACAACTTCATCTAATTTTGCTTTATAGGGTCGTCTGATCTTCTCTATGAGCCGAGCCATCTCCTGATCTGGCTCAATCATCTCCGACATTACAGGAATCAGGCGATAGGAAAAATCGACAATCCGCTTACCTTTGATCTCAAGATCCAGCCGAGACAAGAATTTCCCGTAGCACCCAGAGCCAATAACCAGGGTATTACCAACCCGTATCGGCCTTGGCACCCCATCATGGGTATGACCACCAAAGATTACATCAATACCCTTGACCCGGCCAGCCATCTTTTGGTCTACATCCATGCCATTGTGGGACAGAACGACCACAAGATCGACCTTTTTCGCCCGCACCTCATCAACAACGACCTGCATGTTTTCATCTTTAATACCGAAGGACCAATCAGGGATAAAACGTCGCGGATTGGCAATTGGGGTGTAAGGGAAGGCCTGCCCGATTAAAGCCACGGACATACCGTTCACCGACTTGATGGTGTAAGGTTTAAAGATGGGGTCACCCCAGGTTGCCTCATTGACATTTTGGGCCAGGAATGGAAAGTCCATCATCTTAATCAATTCCTGTACCCTGTCCTCGCCATAGGTGAATTCCCAATGGCCAGTCAAGGCTTCGCACTTCATCTGGTTCAGAACCCGCACCATATCTTCGCCCTTGGTCCAAAGGCTGGTCGCAGATCCCTGCAAGGTATCACCGGTATCAATGTACAGAACCTTACCAGGCCGTTCGGCCCGGATTTGTTTTATGAGGGACATAATATAGGCGTAGCCCCCCATCTTGCCAAATTCCTTTGCCAAAGCGACATAATCATCAACGCTGTAAGCATAGGCATCCATAGTACCAGGCTTAATACCGTAGTATTTCAGAAATTCCTTACCTGTTAGATGGGGCGGCTTACCGGCCGCCGCCCCCACCCCGATATTGGCATCTGGTTCCCGATAATACATGGGAACCAACTGGGCGTGACTGTCTGTTGTATGAAGTATAGTCAAGCCACCCTTAGGAGTGAATTGCAACAAATTTTCTGGATTCAGCCCCCGTGCCAGACCAGAGGCGGTCGGTAACATAGTGCCACCAGCGGCCAAAGCAGCCATCTGAATAAAATCCCGTCTTGATAAACGCATGCTGTTCTCCTTCCCTAAAGTGGGTTACATCCTCATTCCAGGTACCTGAACAAGATCTCCATTATTAATATGGGTCAAATACAACTCCATATTCCGGTACTCTTCGCTCTGATACGGCTGTCTTTTGACACGCATATTTTTCAAGCAGCCCCGAAAACGTCTCTGTAGAGAACCTGTTTTCCCCCATTTCAAACGATAGGAAGGCCAATGGTCAACGTGGTGCTTATTATTTGAGATCAGATTGGAACGAGCCTTGTACCCGGCATACTGGACATGACAAACAGCACAGCTAAAATTCAGTTGGCCCTGCCGCTTGTAATAAGCTGCCTCGCCCTTTTTGTAAAAAGAATGGGCAGGACCGTCAATACTAACTTTAATGGGCATACCATTGGAAAGCGAATTTACATACATAGTCAAGGCCAATTGGTCGTAGGACTCGTATTTAAGAGGCTTTGCCCCCATGGCCTGTACCCGGCACGTATTGATCTGAAGGGGGATGGTCATAATACCACCCAACCCCGCATTATATTGGGGGTAGCCCGCTGACACTCCTTTGAGCTTTAAGGCATCCCGGCCATGACAGCTGGCACATGATTTGCCCTTGCTGCCCACGACCTTATTGACCAGATCCTTCCCGTCATCCAACAAAAAATCGGCGGGATTGCCATCTTCGGCCATCTGGGCGGTAGCGTCTCCGTAATAGGCCTCATAACGTTTCTGATATTCAGCATAGGACATACTTGGGGTTAGCTCCTCAATTGTCCCTGCATCCTTACTGTCCGCCGCAATGGCCTTACTGGCCCAGAAAGACGACGTCCCCATCCCCACCAATAAAGCAGCGGCAAAGACAAGAGTCTTTAGCGAATTATTTTTTTTAATCATTTTTTATTACCTCTTTGTCAAGTTACCGGAACCCTGGAGTCCCCTGGTTTTATTGGGGTTTAATTTGGATGGTCTTTTCATAAACCCCGCCCTTGATATCTTTCCAGACAATCTTCAGCGGTGCAGCCTTATCGGCCTTGACATAGAAGGTCATGAAAGGATTGGTGCTTACTGCAATGGTCCAGTCTGCACTGCTGATCAAGGTATCGCCATAATACATACTAACGTTATTTATATAGAAAGCCGGGATTTTTTTCTTGGTTTTTTTGTCCTTTCTGAATCCGGTTTCCATTGGGTGAGTAATTAAGGTCTTAACGGCTATGACCTCTCCTTTATGGATAGAGCGTGGCACTCTGATTTTAATTCTTCCTATTCCATGAGGCATTTCCAATCTCCTTGTTTTGGTTCATTTATTAAGTAAGAAAATCTGCCGGAAGAGCAACTCCCGGCCAGGTACAGGGGATGACCGATCAGCCTCCACATCCGCCGATGGTAACCTTGACGGTCTTCGTGCTGCCGTATAATTTACCATTACTGGTCTCGAGGATTGCCCGCACCAGCGAGGTCTTCCGCATCTTAATCCTGAGTGCAAGGGCAGCCTTGCCGTTAGCCGGGGTCAAATCCATACTGGCAATAAAGGGATTATTGTTTTTATCTGCAAAAACATAGATCTTCTTGACATAATTACCTGAATCCATGGGTAGATCTGAACTAATTTTAATGGGCACAACAGCCCCATTCTCGGCGATAATTGGAGTTTTCATGTCGACATGAGACATCTCCACCTTACGACCTCCAAAGGTGGCTCTAAGTTTATCCTTTATATCCACAATTGCCGGGGCCGCCTGTGCTTCATCCGGACCCAGGGCACCCAGCAAACCTCCTAAGCGGCCACTGCCAGCGGGAATCGCTGCAGATAGAGCACTGCAGGAAAGAAGGGCAACCGATACCAAACCGGTTCTCTTCAAAAACTCACGTCTTGAATCAGAAAATTCATTGTCTTTCATTTATATCTCCTTACCTTTTTTGTGAAAGTCACCCGAAAGGAACGGGCCTTCAAACTAACTTTCATGTTCATAGTCTTAATTTATCTTGTTAAACTTAGGCAACAATGCCAAAAATTGCACCATATTCACTAATCAGCAATGTCCAATCACTTCCTTAAGGTATAAAGATAGCTGACCAGATCTTCAATCTGCTCTGGCGTCAAAATTTTATTGGTTCCAAATGGAGGCATAATGGTGTGAGGATTAAATTTTCTGGCATCAGTAATCCATTGCACCACGTCACCCCGATCCGCCATCGTATACTCCTGCATGGCCTCAACCAAACTTGGGCCAATGTCACCAGGAGACTCCACTTTCGGCAGATAATGACAGGCGACGCAATTCCCTAAACTTCTTGTCGTGGCAATTTTCTTGCCTTTTTCAACATTTCCAGCATGAGCCCATGCTGGTAGAGCCGTAATCATAAACACAACCAGCATGATCGACGCCCATCTCCCTACTCTTCCCTTTGTCTCATCCTTGTCCATCGACATTCCTCCTTTTTTTTCGTGCCTCTGCATTTCCAAATAATTATTTACAACGCCCCTACTACCTTAGCGCACCCCTTTTCTCTTTTGATTCCCGGGATATACTGGCAAACCACATCCCAAAAATCTTCCTTACTCAAGGCCCCTGGAATTCTCAAAATTTCCTTCTTCCCGGCCGCCATAAATATAACAGTTGGAGTACCATAGACCTTAAATTCACGTGCGGCGCCAACCCCGGACTGTTGCAAAGAGGGTATCATTTGCCGACCTTCCACATCAATTTTGACAAGCTGAGCGTGGCCGCTGAGAAGGCTCAGCATTTCCGGATCTCGTAGAATTCCGTCCATCTTGACACACCACGGGCAGCCTTCGTGATAGAAGAATAATACCTTGGTTTGTGAATCAGCAAGGGCCTTCATTGGCACAAACATGAAGAGAACGGCTGCGAGGCACCATATGAGTATTAATGGAATTCGTTTCATGTTTTTATATGAATGCAAGCAGCATGCCAGTCATTCAAGGCCCATAATCCAAAATTATTGTCCATTTTTGAACACCTGCCCCCTGGGCGTTGTCCTTAAATGTCCATTTCAAACTTACCGACAATCGAGTTCTTTAATATCAACAATAACTATTCAATTTACACTACGGAATTAAGGGTAGTTTATAGCACTACCTGAACGGCTAATATCAACATACGAACCCAACTATTGTCCTTGATAACGCATCGGGATCTAGTTCTGGGAAGTTCACTCTGGTTAGGGATTTTTTAATTTACGGGCTGAAAAAAAAGGATGGTAAAACTGAATTGCGGAGTACAACTATTGAGATGTGAGGAGCAGATGAGATAATTTAACAAGTATACACTATCATCAATTACCCCAATAAGGAATTTGCTGTGAAATAAATTCCCACTACGAAGATCACCGCCGCCACAAGTTTGCGCATGATCATTACTATAATTTTTTGACCTGCATAGCTTTGCAGAAGTTCCATGGCACGGACGCTGGACTTCCCGCAGATAATCAGAGGCAGACAAAGACCTGTACCAAATAGCACCAACATCACCAGTCCAGCCACAACCTCTTTTTGCAGGGTGATGACTCCGAAAATTGGGGCGATAAAACCGAAGGTACAAGGCCCAGACAAAAACCCATAGCCCAGGAGGCTGTCCAGGAATGGTACTAAATAATCACTATGCCTCAGAGTCTACGCTTAGCTATTAGCTATCCCGAAACTTTTTAAGAGTGCATCATCCTTGGTTATTAAATTT
>CAYTNB010000099.1:0-9909 GCA_964439085.1 uncultured Desulfobulbia bacterium
ACATATCTCTGAAATTGGCAAGAGGCCATCAAGACCGCCAATATCGACAAAAGCACCGAAATCACGGATTGATGAAACAACACCATTCACAATCATTCCCTCAGTAAGAGTCTCCCGCAATTTAGCCATCTGATTCTGGCGTTCTTCTTCCACCAACTCACGATGAGAAACAATAATATTACGGCCATTCTCACTGTATTCCATAATTCTAAAATCAAGCAGACGACCAATAACTTCCTCATTCTCAGCCCGCACCACCCCAATCTGTGAGAACGGACAAAAAGACCTGGTTGAGCCCGCCAGTTTTACAGCAAAGCCTCCCTTAATCTCTGATTCGACGGTTCCCTCAACTGGAATACCGCTCTCGAAAGCCTTCTCCAAAAGGGCCTGCGACTCAACACCCTTGCCCAATTTAGTGGTACAACGCATCTCTCCGTGCTCTGCCAGGAGGAAATACACCTCAATTTGGTCACCATCCTTAATTGTAACCTGCCCCTCAGGGTCGGTCACCTCACTCAGTGAGAAATTCCCCTCACTCTTACCGCCCAGGTCGACAAATACCCGATCCCGCCCCACCCGGACAACGACAGCCTTCACCTTTTGGCCTGGCTCTAATTTAACAGGCTCTTCATAGGTGGTTTCCAACATCTCGGCAAAACTCAGTTCTTCCGCCATTCTAATTTCTCCATAACTATTTCAGGTAAGACCATAAGCAGCCCTTCTCTTTGTAGTGTAATTAAAAAGTTCACAGGAATGTGGCTTTAAAACGCCATATTTCAACCATTTCCGGGGTCTTTTCGCGTCTAGAGGTGTCTTTCTTTATCCCTGGACATTATCACTCACACATCTGGGAACCAACCTCAACACGTTCAACCTCACGAGAGGCCGTTTCCAATATACAAAAACTGGGAGGCCCCTCCGCCCCCAACATTTCACCAGGATTAATCAATACCACATCGCCCACACGCTCTACTCCATAACGGTGATTATGGCCGCAGCACACCACACTAAAACTCCCCTGACTGGCCAGCCCTCTGGCCATCTCCGGGTAATGGGTAAAAGCGAAGGTCAAGCCGCCAGCCTCCATAGCCCCCAGAATGCCATGATGGGTAATGGCGGGAAATTTGGTGCCGCAAAATTGAGAGATGAGATGTTGATCCCCAACATTATTTCCATAAACCAGATGCGATGCCCCTCCAAATTTTGCCAATTCCTTCAGCATAAATGGAGAGATCAAATCCCCACAGTGAATAATGACACTAACTCCGTAGGCGTTACAATAGGTGACAGCGGCCCGTAAATTCATGATCTGGTCATGACTGTCTGATAAAATTGCTACTCTCATTTCTACATTTCCCAACCTTTAGCCACAATGAACCTCTCTGGTCAATACTCTACGGAGGACTACATAAAAAATCCAGCAGTAGTCATCCACATAGATCAGCCTGAGGCCTGTGTTTAATTTTATATTATCGTGTAACGGTTTAACTCGGACTGTAAACTACCTATAACTCCCTGGTATACCTGCTCAGGGGTGCACCTGAACAGGTATATTATTGCTTAATTATTTCTGTATCGACAGGAGGCGTATAGTTAAAAACAGCCGCATCCAGTTTGACATTTAGTTTAATATTACTGAAGCTTATACTCGTTTGCGAACCAAATTTATCCGTTATCTTGATCCTTTTTAGTAAGAATAATTTAGCATCAACCCAGAGATTAATATAATCAATTTGGGAGTGGCTATGACGGGGAATAATTTTTATTTGATAAGCACCTTTCATTTCATCCAAGTCCTCTGCATCTGGCGCTGTTACCTCAAAATCACGGATAATATCACCGGTACCGGCAAAAAATGAATAGGTCACGTCCGACTCTAAATATTGCTTGGCAGATGACACCAGCATTTGCTTTTGGCGGGCAAAATACATGGAAATAGTTTTACCATCACAGACAATGACCTGCTGGTCTGGCTCGGTATAATCCCAACGCATCCGGCCAGGTTTCAGCAACCTCAACGAACCGACGCCATGCCTTTTATGACGGCCATTAATGCTGGAGGTAACCTGTTCAAAATCGGCAGTGAGTGTTTTGGTCTGCCGATAGATTTTCTGCAAATGATCGGCAATATCACGAGGAGTAAAATCTACAGCCTGGGCAGCTGTACTAATCAGAATAAAAGATAATAAATAAAAGATTATTTTTTTCATTTTGTTTGGGGCGTATATTTAAATACGCTAAATTTTAATCAGGTCAATATGTCGTCCAAAAATCCGGCAGGCTGTAGCCTTAGCAGCTTCCGTTATATCCGAGACATAAAATTCGCTATCACGATCAGATGGCCTATTTCCACCATTTCCAGGGTTTTGCCTGAGATACCGCTGTAAACTTGCGGCCACTTCCACCGATGAATCAATTATCTGCACGCGCTTGCCAATACGAGGCTGGATAAGCGGTGTCAAGAGGGGATAATGAGTACAGCCCAAGACAAGGGCATTAACTTGCCGGGTTTTCAGGGGCCGTAAATACCTTCGGAGAACCATTTTGGTTTCCCGATGATTTAGCCAGCCCTCCTCAACCAAAGGCACAAGGAGTGGGCAAGCCGCAGAGGACACCGTAAGATCGGGACTTATCTTATTTATTTCCCGGGCGTAGACTCCACTTTTAACCGTTGCCCTCGTACCAATAACCCCAATCCGTCCGGGGCTTCCAAAATCAGATGCCAACTGCCCCACCTTGGCAACAGCCGGACCAATTACATCAAAAATGGGTTGGGAAAACTCTTTCCGCATCTCTTCCGCCGCCACACTAGCCGCCGAATTACAGGCGATAATAATGAGTTTTGCTCCCTTGGCAAGTAAAAACTTTATATTTTCCCTGGCATACCGCCGAATAGTCTCCGGACTTTTGGAACCATAAGGCGTACGTGCCAAATCTCCAAAATAGATAAAGCGCTGCTCGGGACAGGTCTGTTCAATGGCATGGGCAACAGTCATGCCGCCAACACCTGAATCAAAAATACCAATCATAATTTTTTGTTTGGTTGGATTGTTAGTACCTTACAGATTGTTTTCTCGGAGTCTGCGCTTACCTGTTTTTTAGAAAAGAATTTATAAGGACTAGGCAAGCGTAGACTCCGATACCCCCTCGAGGGGTGTGAGTTTGGGTGATAACAACATCGTGTCGCTGTTCAGGTAGGCGTAGACTCTGAATTACATTAAATGCGCACAATAAGTAAGTCCGGTAGAAGCGAACGGAGAGATACTTCGAGACACCCGTAGACCGAATGAATTTATCGTGCCCAGCTGAGATGCGGCTGGATAGTTAAACTAGCCGGGGAAATAGCCTTGCCGTTGGTCAAAAAGATAATTATTCCCGTCCATTTCCTTGACCTTGTGCTTGATCTGTGAGGCAGCAGATGCCACCTCGCCAAAATGTTTAAAGCGCCCATGTCCGGTGGGGATTACAGCAATAGAGACACTCAACAATCCGAACTGGGTTTCCGTACCTTGCCTGTTTTTCTCAACAAAACCACCCCGTTTCACATCCTCCGGTTCAATAAAGGCGTTCCGAACCTCTTCAAAATTGGCCAGGGCCTTTTTACAAACGGCCTCTGCTACTGTTTCCTTGACAATAAAGACAAAATCATCGCCGCCAATATGCCCGACAAAACTATGTTCACGGGCCATTTCATCAAGCACATTCACCAGCACCCTTGCCACAACAAGAATTACCTCGTCTCCACGAGAGAAACCATAATGATCGTTATAGGGTTTAAAATTGTCTATATCAAGATAACATACGGCCATAGGCTCCTCGTCCTCAATTGCCTTTTGGATAGTCTTGAGAATTGAGGTATTACCCGGCAATTTACTTAAGGGGTTGTTGTCAAAAACCCGCTGCATACGAGCCTCAGCCAATTGTACCCTGACCAGGAGATTATCTATAGATACCGGCCTGCAAATAAAATCATCAACCGGCAGAACCTCCCAATCAATGCCAGCCACCATATCCTCGTCACTTACCACCAGTAGAATTGGGATATTGGTCTTTTGCAGGCAGGCCTTAACCACCGGAATGAGCGCCAAGTCACCACCGTCAGCAAAGCCCTTGGCCAAAAGAAGAATATCTGGCGGATCCTCCAGAAAAATTGCCATAGCGCCATGCAAATCAGATCGTTCAATGATTTTATACCCCTTGGCCTCCATGACTATCTTGCCCTCAGGGCGATCAAGAATGTCAGTTCCCGCAACAAGGATACGAGCCATTATAATTCACCTGATTCCATTTCTCCGTCACCAGATTCGCCCTTAATCTCCAAACTAAAGCCTTTGACATCCCAAAGCTTATCCTCAACATCATCAATGATCTCGTCAAGATCTTCAGGACTTAAGTCTAATAACTGCCAAGCCCGTTTGCTAAGCATCGGTACCTTATCGTCACCGGCATGTCCATAGCCCATCCCACGAATCAGCAGATCACTAAAATGAATAATTGCACTGTTAAGCTGTTCGTCTTTGGCCTCACGGGGATCATGGTGGCAGGAAACAGGCTCAATTAATTTATTTGGCAGATTCCAATTCTTAGTTAACCAGCCACCGGCCTCAGCGTGATCCAACCCTAAAATCGCCAGTTCAGCCTGCTGCATAGAGATGCTATTTTTTAACATCAATTTATTAATTTGTTTGTATTCAGCAGCTAGCTCCATCTTTATGGCAACCTTGCCAATATCGTGAATCAGGCCGGCAGTACTCACCTCCTCAGGTTCGCTAACCCCCAAACGCTTGGCAATAACACTACATACCACGGCACAGCCAAGTGAATGTTCCCACAGCTCAACATCCTGATCCTCCATAACCTCAAAAATAGAGGCAGAAATAATCAAGCTTTTAACAACATTAAAGCCCAACAGAATAATGGCGCTGCTCAACGAGCTGATTCTCTGAGGGAAACCGTAAAAAGCAGAATTAACCAATTTTAATAATTTGGCGGCCAAGATATGATCCTTACTTATCACCTTACCCATCTGCTCGGTGGTGGTCTCGGGATCATCGGCCATTTTGGTCAACTTGTTAACAATCCCCGGCAAAGTAGGAAGATTTTTAGCCTCACGCAAAGCGGCCTTGAATTTTTGTTTTTTGTGATCTTCCATTATTTTCCCCGGGAAGCAATCATCTTTTGCATCAGCCTTTTTTTGATATACATTAGAGGCGGCACCTTGGTAACCCTGGAGAAACGAGCCTCGATATCCCGCAGCTCCTCCTTAAGTGTTTTTTCACCTTGAACCTTTACCGGATGTCCCTCAACAGTTATATGCATGATATCCATTTTGGCCAGCCGATCAATCACGGCATTGGTCAGCACCGTCTCTTTACCGCACAGAACCCGGTCTTCGGGGGTCATTACATCTTTAGCCAAAATCATACCTTCCTTGGCTTGGGCACTCAGTATTTGTTGCACGGGATCGCTCCTTGAAGATTAAATTAGTACCTTACAGATTGTTTTCTCGGAGTCTACGCTTCGCTCCGCTTACCTGTTTTTTAGAAAATAATTTTTAAGGTACTAGGTAAGCGTAGACTCCGATACCCTCTCGTGAGGTGTTAGAAATAATTTTAAACCAACAACATATGCATTATACCAAATAAATATAATTTAGATAAACTTTTGAGTTGCAAAATCACAGAATAATAATGACCATTGACAGGTGAGCGATCTAGCATTATTTTAGGTGGCGTTGATAAAATTCAGATGTACGGCCCCAAGTGCCGACTATAGCGAAGGAGTTAAGTAATGCCAATCTACGAGTACGAATGTGAGCAATGTCATAAAACAACCGAAATATGGCAGCATCTAGGTGATGAACCTCTCAGCGCTTGCCCTGACTGCCAAGGGAATTTAAGAAAGCTCATCTCACAAAGTTCATTCCAATTAAAAGGCGGCGGTTGGTATGCCGACGGTTACTGCAGCTCAGGTGATTGCGATACAGCTTCAACACCTTCTGATTCAAGCAAAAAAGTACCTGCCCCCAGCAAGTCCCCGGTTCTATCTTCATGCCCAAAAAGCAAAAGTGGCACTGAATCCTGCTGTAACTGCACTTCATAAGTCCAGCAGGTTGCTGCGGCCTTTCATTTTTTACGAATGAGCGCCATGGCATCGCCATAGGAATAAAATCGATAGCCATCTTTTAGTGCTTCTTGGTAGGCAGTCATCACCAGTTCATGACCTGCAAAGGCGCTGACCATGAAGAGTAGCGATGATTTGGGGAGATGGAAATTAGTCACTAAATTGTCAACAACCTTGTATTCATAACCGGGATAAATATATAGATTACAGGCCCCGCAAATGGCCTGCACTCCACCCGCTCCATCGGTGGCAAACTCCAAAGCACGGGCTGAAGTGGTGCCAATTGCCCAAACCTGCCCGCCAACGGCCTTGGCCCGTTTAATTGCCGCCGCCGTAGTGGCTGGGATCGATACCCATTCTGAATGGATAATATGCTCCCTGATGTCTGGAGTCCGTACCGGCGCAAAGGTGCCGTAACCCACATGCAGGGTTACGGGTGCAATCACAACTCCCTTGGCCTTTAAACCATTAAGTAATTCATCGGTAAAATGCAACCCGGCAGTAGGTGCGGCAATCGCTCCATTGCGTTTGGCATAGACCGTTTGATAGCGCCTGGTGTCCTCATCATCCGGCCCCGCTGCCCTACTGATATAAGGCGGTAAAGGAACCTTGCCGTACCGTGCAAGAACTACGTCCAGATCGCCCTGCCACTTAAGAGATACCAGTGCAGACCCGTCAGAATTGTATTCACTTACTATCACCTCAAGGTCAGGGCCAAAGAGTAGCTGACTCCCAGTTTTCGGTCGTTTAGAGCTTTTAAGTAAGGCCTTAACTTCTGCCTCATGACCAGATCTGGTCGCAGATTCCGGGTAATGCAGAAGTAGTAACTCCACCCTACCACCCGTCTCTTTCTGCCCGAGGAGACGAGCCGGAAACACCCTGGTATTATTAATAACCAGAACATCACCAGCAGAGAATAAACCCGCAAGTTCAGAGAACCCGCCATGAGTAATTGCGCCGCTTAAACAATCTACCTGTAATAAACGGGAGCCTTCCCGGCAAGCGGCAGGTTTTTGGGCAATCTGCTTATCTGGCAGTTGAAAATCATAGGAGTCAAGTTGAAAAAATGAATTCATGGTAACTAGTCAGTCCAAAAGACTAGTGCGTTGCGTTACAAAACAAAGTAAAAGGCCAGCCGCAATAGCAAAAAAACCCATCACTCTGAGAGAAGCAGGTGGCATATCCAGCAATTGTCGCAGCCACTTCTGCATCCCCTCTGGAGAGACAGCATAGGGCAATCCCTCCAGAACCAGCACCAAACCGACTAAAGTAATTAAGAGCTTCAAAGCAACCTTATCCGGCCTCAACAGTCACTTGGGCATCCTCTACAATTACCTCATAAATCAAGGCTCCAAATGACTTTTCCACATGCACAACACCACTGACCTTCACAATATCCCCCTTCTTGGCTGTCGTCTCTTTACAGGTAACCACTAACTTATGATTTCCACGTTTACGGCTGCCAGTTCCATCAATTATGCGAACCCAAACCAGACCTGAATACTTTGATAACTTTACGACCTTGCCCTGCACGACCACTTTCTTGCCCTTTAAAGCATCTTTCTGGGAATATATCTCGGCAATATTACGGGAATCTGACCCTGCCAACTTGGTCAACGTCAATTTTTCGTCATTAACAGAGCTGCTATCTCTCCCAGCACCCACCATTCGCTTAAGACTTTTCACGCCGCCGGAGAAAATAATATTCTCAAAGCTCCTCCCAAGGGTAGGACTGCTATACCTGCCCATCTCCACCCCTGGCGTAAATTCAGCCTCGTCACCTTTGTGAATCAGCATCTGCGGCACCGCCACCCATTGATCTTTGCCGTCACAGCTTATTTTAACATAGGTGTAACCGCTGCTATTCATGGTTTCCAGAACCTTGCCAGCGAGCTTATCTGACGCCTGAGCGGTAAAATTGTAGAGAAGACAAATTCCCAAAAACATGCAGGTCCTAACAACTGTCCTTAAGTTTATTTTCCCAGTCATTACTTCATTTCCTCCACTTCACAAATTTTAAATTACCGAGTCACTTCAAGCGTACCTTTGCTCTTGACAATACCCGCTATAAATTGTATGCAAAGAGCTTCTACAAAGGTCTTTGGGAATAAAAATTCATCTTCAAATTTCACAAGATTAATGGGCACATCGACAAGTTCAGTGAACTAATTATGTTAGCTATTCTATTTCAGCGGCACAACTTGATCACATGCGAAGAACTATCCTCTGAGCATGTTCCGAAGTTTCACTCCCCTCCGCCCCATGCGCAACGCCACATAATTTAAATATGAGCTTCGCCAAATCAATTCGTTTTTTTCTCACCAAAAATTACCGAGGGAGCCTTCTGGTTTCCTGGACTCTGCTACTTACGGCATCAGTTGGCTGGAATCTTTTCCAAACCCACCAAGACACAATTGCCAAGGCCAAAATTGAGGCCAGCACCATTTTCGACCATAATATTGCCTACCGAAAATGGAGCACAATGCACGGTGGAATATATACCAGAATCTCAAATAAAGACAAGAACAACCCGCATTTCCTCTTTCAGCTCAACGGCCAGGAAAAGGGAAAAATAGGCTTCGCAATAATTGACCCATTCCAGGTCACCAAACAGGCCTATGATATACTTCACAAACAATCTTCCAGCCTCGCGGCTTTTAGTCGCACGGTGAGCCTGGATTATTCCACCACCATCGACCCTTACGATAAACCAGATAAGTGGGAGACAGGCATCCTCAAAGAATTTCGTGCCGGGGTGGTTACTGAAGCGTCAACCCTCACATCCATTAACAGTTCACCATATTTAAAGCTCCTCAAGCCATATATAATAGATCAGGGTTGTCTTAACTGCCACGAGGGCAAAGAATTCAAGATTGGCGCCGTTCACGGCGGCATGAGCGTTGCCATCCCCATGCAACCCTATTACGCCACTGCCGTTATAGCCCGACGAACGACCTTGCTAACGCACATTTTTCTTTGGCTACTGGGTTGCATGGCCATTATAAAATTTTCTGCGGCTTTTCAAAAATACCAAGCCACCATTCTCGAAAATGAAGAAAAATTCCGGATCGTTTCCGAGTTTGCCTATAATTTTGAATATTGGATCACCGAGAACAATGAATTAGCCTTTATTTCTCCTTCATGTGAACGACTCACGGGGTATTCCAGAGAAATGTTTATGGATAATCCCAAACTTCTTCTGGAAATGGTTCACCCAGATGACACAGAAAAATACCGCCGCCATTTACACAAAATAAATGACCCTGAGCATAACGGTACAGATTTTCGGATCCTCAAAAAAGACGGTGAAGTCCGCTGGTTTACCCATACCTGCAGCCCTATATACATGAGTGACCAGTTTCTGGGCCGCCGTGGCAGCAGTATAGACATCACCGAGCATAAAAAACTTGAAGAACGCTTAAACCGAACACGAAGGCTTGAAGATCTTGGTCAATTTGCCGGGGGCATCGCCCACGATTTCAACAATGTACTGGCCTCAATCAGCACCTTCAGCCATCTTTTGACAGATGAAGTTAAAGGTAATAAAACCGCCAGAGACTACATCAAGTACATTAATATCGCCTCTAAACTAGGCAAAAATCTGACTTCAAACTTACTGTCCTTTGGCAAAAAGCAAATAGTTTCTCTAAACGAAACCAGCCTTGCCAGCATAGTGAGCAATATATCCGATATATTGAAAAGTCTAGTTCTAGCAAATGAAGACGTTAAGATGATTATAGACCTCACAGAGGACGACCATAATATTTCGGCAGACAAGCATCAAAT
>CAYTNB010000100.1:0-9738 GCA_964439085.1 uncultured Desulfobulbia bacterium
CATTTATAAAGACCTGATCTAAGTCAAAATTCCTTTCGTAAATCTTATAATTATTGATGAGGGACATACAAGCAAAAAGATTTGGATTTATTTATACCTAGCTGCTGTTTTCATGAATAGGATAGTCATAAAGAGTTAACTCTACATTCAGAATCTTGCTGGAAAAGCATCCGGGTACTTCGCACAATGAGCGAAGGATATTGGTACAAATTGAGATTAGAAACACGTTACTTCAGTGTACCTCAACTACCTACTTATTATCCCAGTCTGTAAGGTACTAAATTAATAGCATAGTCTCTCAAACCCGGATAAAATGGAGGTAAGCACAAACTTCGAATAAATCAAGCCCCTGGAATATGTTCAGTACCCCCTTGGGAGGGGCAAAAAACACAAAAACTACAACTAGGAGGCTGTCCAAGAATAGAAGCCGTAGCGAAAAGTTGGAGAATTGAAACCAGTTTCTCGATCACTTTCGGGCAATAGCTGCGCTGACAGACGAAAACTAGCGGGAAAATGGGCCAATTTCTCCGGCTTCGATGTCTGCGCTTATCTACAGTAGACTCCCTATTCTCGGACAGCCTCCTAGGATAATAAAAAATCAATTTGGCTGGTGCGATCAGCTCGTCTGTATTGTACGGCCTCCGCTATATGGCTGGATTTTATTTCAGTACTTTCGTCAAGATCGGCTATCGTGCGGGCTATTTTTTGGATGCGTGTATAGGCTCGGGCAGAAAGTCCCAATTTGCGGGTAGCAGCCCCTAAAATTGCCAGAGACGGCTCGTCCAGATGGCAGTATTTTTTAACTGCTCGTTGATTCATCTGGCTATTGGCATGGATATTTTTACAATGTATAAATCTTTCCTGTTGAATCTCACATGCTCGGATAACTCGTTGTCTTATAATCTCAGAAGTTTCGCCAGCCCGCATGGCTGATAATTCATGAAAGGAAAGGGCCGCCACTTCAACATACATATCAATACGATCTAAAAGCGGGCCGGATATTTTACCTTTATAGCGCTGAATTTGGGTTGCGGAACAACCGCAATCGTGGTTTGCATCACCCAGATAACCGCATGGGCACGGGTTAGTTGCTGCAACTAAAATAAAATTAGCGGGGAAGGTCAGGGAGCTTGCGGCTCTGGATATGGTGACGAACCCGTCTTCCAGTGGCTGACGAAGTCCCTCCAGAATGGTCTTTTTAAATTCTGCCAATTCATCTAAAAATAAAACGCCGTTTGTCGCTAGAGAGACCTCACCTGGCCGAGGAATCGAGCCGCCTCCGATAAGCCCGGCATCAGAAATATTATGGTGCGGAGAGCGAAATGGACGTTGGGTGATTATACCACCAGCTTTTTGATTAAGACCCGCAACACTGTAAACCTTTGAGGTCTCTAGAGCCTCATCAACAGTAAGGTCTGGGATAATGGTCGGCAGACGTCGGGCCAGCATGGTTTTCCCTGAACCGGGCGGGCCTTCCAAAAGAATATTATGTCGACCAGAGGCAGCAATTTCCAGAGCCCTTTTAGCCATGGCCTGTCCCTTAACTTCGCTGAAATCCACCTCCGGATTGTTGGATTTGGCAAAAAAATCTTTAATATTAACAATCGTGGGGACAATTTTCTTATTACCAGCCAAAAAGTCCACTGCTTCAGATAAACTGGCAACAGAAATAACATTAATGTCATCAACCACTGCCGCCTCGGAAGCATTAAAGGCTGGAACAATTACGCCTGCCAATTTAGCGGCTTTAGCCGCCAGGACAATGGGCAAAATACCATTTACAGACCGCAGACTACCATCCAAAGACAATTCGCCAATTAGCAGATAACAACTAAGTTTATCGCTAACCAGAATACCGTTAGCCGCCAGGAGGCCAACGGCAATGGGAAGATCGTAACCAGTACCGCCTTTACGAAGATCTGCCGGGGCTAGATTTACCGTGATTTTCTTGGCGGGAAAGTCGTATCCACTATTTTTGATGGCAGCCTGAACCCGATCCTTACTCTCTCTAACGGCAGCCTCTGGTAAGCCAACTGTCGCAAAACCTGGCAGTCCAAAGGAGACATCAACCTCCACTTCCACAAGAAGACCATTAACCCCCTCTACTGCGCCGCTATAAGTTTGAGCTAACATTATTCATAACTGTTTAGGTAGAGGCTATAATTATAATCTTGCCCTTAACAAGCTGATTTTATGGATTTTTTTTACCTGTT
Organism: uncultured Desulfobulbia bacterium; assembly: GCA_964439085.1. Taxonomy (GTDB): domain Bacteria; phylum Desulfobacterota; class Desulfobulbia; order Desulfobulbales; family VMSU01; genus JAADIV01. Next base: position 2,214 of record CAYTNB010000100.1, read on the forward strand.
GTATTGATAACTACTCACAGGGTGGCGCATTATTTTAAATAAACATCGTAATTGTAACTACCTACATGGTGCCGGAGGTTCAGAGTCTCGTCCCTCGTTTACCTTCGTGAGCAGGCTGGCGAAGGGTATTAGTCATACATGAGCCAGCCTGGTCGCGGAAAGGTTTGGGCCCCCTGAGCAGTTACCATTATTCCACTTCCCACTCAATGGGCAGCATAGATTTTTTTTTGTTATTACAATCCTTGCAGGCTGGAACCAAATTTCCTTTAACGCTCTGGCCACCACGGGCTAAAGGCACAATATGATCCATCGTTAATTCAGCTGGTTTAAACTTTTTTCTGCAATAATGACATAGTCCTGCGCCAAGCTTACGTTGCCACCATGCGGACCGCCGCAATTTACGGGCCTTATCTTTTTCACGGCGAATAGCTGCATCATCGGCTACATCTGAAAATAGATCAATCATCAGTTAAGGCCCCTAATAGAATGGCACGAGCCTTGCCTACAAGATAAAGTGAACCAGCGACACAAATTAGATCTCCCCTTCTGGCCAAAGAAACAGCCTTTTCAAGGGCGGCAAACACTGGAACTGCGGCATGACAAATAATTTGGCAATCATTTAGCTCGGCCTTTAATTGTTCCGGTGTGGCTGAGCGATTCTCTTCAGGGCGGGTGAAAATAATCTCACGACATAATGGTGCAATAAGCCGTAGGCATTGTCCATAATCCTTATCAGCCATTGAGGCCCAAACCATTATAATGCTATGAGAATCGAGTTTTCGCAGCTCTGTAGCTAAGGCAGCAATTCCGGCAGGGTTATGTGCGCCATCAAGGAGGTAATCCTGTACCGAGCCGTTTTCAGAATCTAAATGGCTGAAATTTTCCAAGCGTCCGGGCCAACTTACCTGGGCGATCCCCTTCCTAATTATATCATCAGATAAGGGAAACCCCTTGCTGGCCAATATGCCTAAGGCGGCCAGAGCCAGAGCCGTGTTATCTCCTTGATAGCTGCCCCTAAGGGTAATTTCCAAATCTGTAATTGCGGGTCGTCCATCGGCTGTAAAACGCCAGAATTCACCCTCGCCCACCATCTTGAAATCACGATTTAATTCTAGGAGAGGGGCCGCAAGTTCTTTAGCTCGCTCTCGTACAACCTGGCAAGCCGCAGGCTCCGTAACTCCAGAAATAAGTGGGACACCGGACTTAATAATACCTGCCTTTTCAGCAGCAACCGCCGTTAATGTTTTGCCAAGGTAATCTTCATGATCCATGGATACATTGGTTATAATTGAGACTTGCGGAGTAACAATATTGGTGGCATCAAGACGGCCTCCCATACCAACTTCCAGGATCGCCAGATCAACTTCTTGCTCGGAAAACCACAGCAAGGCTAAAGCGGTAGTGAATTCAAAATAGGTTATCTGTTCACCGGCAAGTGTGGCAACTATATGGCTGGCATTATAGGCATAATCTGCCTTGCTAATAAAGGCATCATTAATCCGAAAACGCTCTCGCACAGAGGTAAGATGCGGGGAGGTGTAAAGTCCGATTTTATAGCCAGCTTCACTTAAGACAGTCTGGATGGTTTTAGCGACAGAGCCTTTACCGTTAGTGCCGCCTATATGAACAAATTTCATACCATCTTCGGGGTGCCCAAGACGTCCCAAAAATCTGGTCATTGAATCAAGGCCTAATTTTATCTTGAAAAACTGGAGTTCATCGAGAAACTTCCTGGATTCTTTATAGTCCATCAGGGCAATATCTCCATCTTAACATAATCAAGATTAATAACCTTCTGGCCATGCCGGTCAAAAAATATCTGAACGGTATTTTTATTAATCTTTTTAACAATCTGACCCACGCCAAAAAAAGGATGCTTGACTCTTTGATTGAGGATACACCGTTCATCGCCACTCATTTTTTTTGATGGTGATAAATCAGAATGAGACGACCTAGCTCTTTTAGCCTGAGGTTCCATTATGTATTTCTTTTTCTCACTGACTGTAAGGCCAGATGGCAGTTCATCAAGAAACCTGGAAATCATGGCCGGCTCGGCAAAATGGCCATAGGAGGCACTCATTTCCGGATAGACGAGAAAAAGTTTCTCTTTGGCACGGGTAGCGGCAACATAGAGCAGGCGTCTTTCTTCCTCAATTTCGGAGATGGTTTTGGCCATGGCAGATGGAAACTTTCCTTCAACCAAATTTATCACAAACACCACCCGCCACTCTAGGCCTTTAGCCGAATGAACGGTAGACAAAACGAGTTTTTCAGCATACTCCCCTCGTGCGCCAGCCCCGGCAGCGGATATTTCCGGTGGATCAAGAGCCGCATCTTCAATAAAGCTTTCCAGGTCGTTATATTCGGCAACTATTTCTCGTAATTGCTCCAAATCGGGCTTTCGATTAGGATAATCGTCATGAAAAATTCGTTCAAAAATTTCCTGATAATATTGCATTGCCAAATCAAACTGAGCGAGAGGCGTATCACAATCGAGCATGGCAAACAAAGTCTGTACCAGCAAATTCAAACCACCACGCCAGGATTGACCTGCCTTATATTTTGCCAAAGCGCCAAAAGGATCTTCTACTTTTAAAGTCGCCAAAATCTTTTGGGAAGTTTTGGGACCGACCTTATCTAACAGCAACAAAATCCTGTTCCAGGCCAAGTGATCGTGAGGGTTATAAATAACCCTTAAATAGGAGACAACATCCTTTATATGGGCAGATTCAGTAAGTTTTAGGCCACCCCGTTTTTCAAAAGGAAAATGCCTGGAGGTCAAGTCTAATTCCAGCTTGTAAGAGTGAAACCCAGAGCGGAACAGGACGGCAATTTCATGCATAGGCACACCGTCGTCCAATAATTTTGAGATGGTGCGCCCCACATAAGCAGCTTGGTCTGAGTCATTACGAGCCTTATATAATACCGGTTTTTCGCTGCCAGTAATGGAGGTGAAAAGTTCCTTGGTATATTTTTCTACGGCCTTTTCAATAATGGTATTAGTAAGAGATAAAATTGGTTGCGTACTACGATAATTCTCCTCCAAGCGGATTAACTTGGCCTGAGGGAATATTTGCGGAAAGTCCATAATATTTCTGAAATCAGCGCCGCGAAAGGAGTAAATGGACTGCGAATCATCACCTACCGCCATCACGTTTTTATGTGATTTCGACAGACTGATAACAATTTCTGACTGCAAGCAGTTGGTGTCCTGATATTCGTCAACCATAACGTAGGAAAAACGTCCGGCAATCTGGGCTGCTGCCTCTGGAAATTCAAAAAGAATACGCCGTAGATTTACCAACAGGTCATCATAATCCATCAGATTATGTTCAAGCTTAAATTGGCCGAAATGCTGCTTTATATTAGCAATATCTTCTATATAATCAGAAAGATGCCAATAGCGTTGGTTGATAATTTCGTCTAATGACTGCCGTTTATTGATAATCTGGCTAAGTATATTAGTAATGACCCGTTTGTTGGGAAATGACTTGCCCAAACCATTTAGATTGAGGGATGATTTTAAGATATTGACAATTCCCTCAGAGTCACTGCGGTCCAGGATGGTAAATTGTGGTGTATAACCGAGTAGATGGCCATAACGACGCAAAATGTTGGAGGCTACGGCATGGAAGGTGCCGCCCACCACCCGGCGGCAGGATTCATCCAACAAATCACTTGCTCTCGCCAGCATCTCCTGGGAAGATTTCCGCGTAAACGTTAGCAATAAAATTTCTTCTGGAGGAATGCCCTGTTCAATAAGATGAGCAACCCGATACACCAAAGTCCGAGTCTTGCCGCTGCCAGCGCCGGCAATAACCAGAACCGGCCCGTCAATAGTAGTAACCGCCTCGTATTGAGAGGAGTTAAGGGAGTCTTTGGAAATTAGTGTTTTAGGAGGACTTGGGCCCTTTTCTGCGGGAGAAAATAGATTACCTTGCATAGCGGGTATATACCACAGCCTCACTGGCAAGGCAAACAGGAAACGAAGTGGACAGCTATTCTGATTTATCTTGCACCTTGGTCTTAATGACCGCTATCACCCGGCGATTTTTTTCACGGCCCACATTTGTGGCATTATCGGCAATGGGATTTGACTCACCAAAGGCCTTGGTTGCCAAACGATTGGCACTAACTCCTGCCTGTACCAGATAATCCTTAACTGCCATAGCCCGATTAGCTGAAAGCTTCAGGTTATACTTGACCGAACCCATTGAGCAGGTATAACCTTGGATTATTGTAGTAGTTTCCGGATATTTTATCATGAAATCGGCGACGGTCTGTAATTTATCCCTGAATTCCGGCCTGATAATCGCTTTATCAAAATCAAATTGAGTTTTTAACTGTACTCGTAATTCCTTTTCCTTAACAAGCTTTTCATGGGATAAAGGAGTAGCTTTTACCTGTGCAGTCTTTGGCACCTCTTTCTGGGTTTGGGTCAGCACTGGCTGCGGGTTGCCTATATCAAACAGAACTGCCTCCATAAAATCGGCAAGCTTATCCGGATCCCTCAATTCATGGGCTTTCCCAACAACACCATTTACCGCCACTTGACTGAGATAAACAATATCTGGGTTTTCACTCTTCTGTGATGAGAAAAAGACAGGATAAATACTTAATCGTTCTTTATAAAAATCGCTAATCTCAGCGCAGGAAGTTAGCAGACTCTGACGTTCAGGGCCATCAAATGAACTAAGAATGATAATAGCCGTGTTACCGGAGAGGTTCCTCATCTCCTGATATTCGGCATCTAGGGCCATTGACACCTGATTAAACATGGTATCTTCAGGTGTATTATTAATTATAACAGGCTTGATTCGGGAATCACGTCCTTGAGCCATGCCATATAGCAATGTATTTTTAAAACTATATTCATCGGCATTGGGGCCAAATATCCGCAATCCCTGCGCAAGTTTTATATTTGGGATTGTGCGTTGCATTCTGGTCAACAGGGCAAAGAGCAAATCTCGTTGCAGGACACCATCATGTCGATTTAACAGAGCAGTAGAATCGTCCACCAGGAACAACAGGTTGTCCACCTTTTGCGTATGATGGCCATCCTGAAGGCGTTCATCAAGATTAACCACATCAACGTCATTTGTTAACAGCGCTTTACGGTTAGTTGAAGAAAAATGAGTTTGACAGGAAGATAAAAGAATTACAACAAGAAAAAGTGGCAGGCATTGACGTATGTTTTTCATAAGTGATTCCACGGTTGTTTCAGGATAAATTATTATAGTTTGCTAAATTAGCTGGTTGTGCTTGTGTTAATACTTTTATTGATGCACTCGTAAAAAGTCTCGGGATGGCTAAGTAAAAAGTTTGATATAAAAGGCGTAGTGATTTTTTACTATGCCATCATTAATTGAAGCAAAAAAAAAGCCTAAATGTCAAGCATCATCTTTCACCACCCATAAAATTATAGATTAAATAATGATACGAGACCGTAATGATAAAAATAGTCATAAAAATAAGAGAGAGTTTCACCGCCAAGTTCTGATAGCTCTTGGTAATTTCCTGTAATTCACACTTCCTGAAAAGACTAAGCACTGGCCCGGAAATTCCGAAAAAGGCGGCAGGAAATAAAGTCGCATAAATCAAAAAACCTATATAATGGTATTGTGGCTTTAAGATACAAAATGGACAGTGATGATACGGCATAGCATAGATATACGATGAGAATACCGCCGTAATTGCCACAAGAGAAAGCCACAGGAATGCCAGCCAGATAACTCCGGATAGGAGGTGCCACAATTTGGGCAATTTATGTGCAACAAATCCAAGTCCATATAGTAATAAAGCTATACTGTAAAACAAAATCAGCATGATATTCTGCGGAAGACTCCCAACCAGATTCATACCACCACCCTGCCCGGCACTGTAAACTACCGCACAACAGGAGGTAATAATATTGGGATGCAGGTTGTAAATATAGAGGGTTTGTAAGGTTACATCGCCAATAATAAATGGCAAAAGCACCATAAGATAAATAAATTTAACCCTTAGAAATGGATAATTATCACGGCTGATATCCAATTTGTGGAGGACAATCCAGAAACCGTACAGAAAGATACCGAGCAGTTTGAGATATAGAGTTGGCATCCCGTAATCATTGGCCAGTAATGAACCAGTGGCACACATAGCGCCATCAATAACGGCGCTGAATTTGTCGGCGGACATGGCAAAGAGAATAACCGAGGCTACTTGCAGCCCTAAAGCGTTTTGCACCAGGGCCGCAGCCAGCCAGGTCTCATTTTCCAAGCGAATTTGGCGATTTGAGTCGGAGTTAGGATCCCAATAGCGCAGGACATTGATGGCGGTGCGGCAGGCCAGCACCATGAGGAAAAGGACAAGGATACTAAGCAGGCATAAAGCCACGCTCCAGGTATTAAGGAACATGGATACAACCGTCGGCAATGGAGATTATGCGGCCTACTGCTGGGTGCCCGGTAATAAGGGCGTCATGGGAGGCAATAATTATGGTCTTTCCGGCAGCCTGCAGGTTCTCCATAATGGTCATAAAATTAAGACTTAACTTCCGGTCAAGATGAGCGGTTGGCTCATCAGCCAAGATAATCGGCGGGTCGTTTACCAAGGCCCTGGCGATAGCCACCCGTTGTAATTGTCCACCGGAAATCTGCCGAGCAGGGAAGTTGGCACGGTTAGTTATCTCAAGCATCTCCAATAACTCCATGGCCGCAACCTTTCGTTTTGCGGGTGATACCCCAAGTGGCAGAAGAGGTATAGCGACATTTTCCCAAACAGTTAAATTGGGCAGGATATTAAATTGCTGAAAAATGAAACCGATGGTTTGACGACGATGGATGGTTAGAAATCGATCGGGCAGACGTGAAAGCTTTTGACCAGCAATAGCTGCTCGACCGCTAGTCGGCGGGAAAATACAACCCAAAATTGAGAGTAGAGTGCTTTTGCCTGAACCGCTGGCACCCTGCAAACATACAATCTCACCTTGGCTGATCTCAAGATTTATGCCTTTTAAGGCCTCTACCTCATTAAGTAAACCCTGATTGTATATTTTGCTGACGTTTTCTAGTTCTATTAGTGGCATAACGTTTATTTATGTAACTATTCCGGAACACCCCAGTTGCCCATTCTGGGTATTTGCGTACCTCCACCTCTCGCAAGAAGAGAATACGATTAGTATGCTTCGAGTCCCAAGGTAAGTGCATACTTCAAATCGGGGTATTTCTAACACCCTGCGAGGTGGTATTAGTACCTTATAATTTCTTTTCTAAAAAACAGGTAAGCGCAGACTCCGGGAAAACAATCTCTAGGGTACTAAACATCCACACCAAGGGGTTGCGGGTAATATTATATCTCTATTTGAATAGTGATGGCGCCGTAAAAAGTCCGATCTACTGCGTCGTGGACCATTTTTGTTCGCTCGGCATACCATATGTATGGCCTCGCTCTCAAAAATACCTCACTCCTCGGAGTCTACGCTTACCTGTGAGCCTCTTGCAAAATTAAAAAGTCATTTTCTAAGCCTAACATATTGAAATAA
>CAYTNB010000101.1:0-9736 GCA_964439085.1 uncultured Desulfobulbia bacterium
TCCAGCAATTAACAGCCCTGGCCAAGCATGATGGCCAGAAGAAGCTGATTGATCAGACCCGCCAATTGCTGGAATTGCTGCAAACCTACAACGCTGATCGAAAGGCGGTGGTGCTAGGATTGCAGGCAAAAGGGTTGGATGAAAAGTCTGGTCTGCAGGGGGCGTTCAGAGATGCCGTACATGCCATTGAAAATACCCTCAGGGATCATGCCGATGCCAATATAGAAATTGCCATGCTGAGCATGCGACGACACGAAAAGGACTATCTCCTGCGTGGCACACAAAAATATGTTGAAAAAACCCACGCCGCCCTCAGCAACCTGATAGCGGCGCTAGAAGCCTCCAGCCTGGAAGCAGGGGTCAAGCAAACCTTACTTAAGCAGGCGGGCGACTATAATAACAATTTCAATGCCTTGGTGGCACAAAATAAAACTATCACCGCCGCCCAGACCGAAATGGATCTTACCTATCACAAGATTGGACCATTAATCGACAATCTGGTGGAGAAGCAGTCCACTACTGCCGAGCATGAAACATCCGCCGTTGAGTCATGGGCCACCAGATACGGCGCTATTTTCATGGCCACTGGAGTGGTTGGCGGCATATTCGGTATATTAATCGCCATTTTTCTCGGACGCTCCATTGCGAGTCCCATTGATAAAGCCATCAAAGAACTGCAAGAGGGAACAGATCAGGTCGGCAGCGCCGCTAATCAGGTGGCATCTGGAAGTCAAGTGCTGGCCGATAACTCCAGCGAGCAAGCCGCCGCCCTGGAAGAGACCTCCGCCTCAATGGAGGAAATGGCCTCCATGACCAAGCAGAATAACGACAATTCCTCCCAGGCTGACCAACTGATGACGGAGACCATCCAGGTGGTCAGTCAAGCCAACTCGGCCATGCAGGAATTAACCAATTCGATGGCCGAAATTTCCTCCGCCAGCAATAAAACTTCAAAGATCATTAAGACCATCGATGAAATCGCCTTCCAGACCAATTTGCTGGCCCTGAATGCCGCCGTTGAAGCAGCCAGAGCCGGAGAGGCCGGAGCCGGATTTGCCGTAGTTGCCGAAGAGGTACGAAACCTGGCCATGCGCTCAGCCGATGCTGCCAAAAACACTGCTTCCCTAATTGAGGGTACAGTGGCGAAAGTAAGCCGAGGCAGTGCCATTGTCGAGGACACCAGCAAGGCCTTTATGGAGGTAAATGAACACTCCAATAAAATCGGTCAATTAATCAAAGAGGTGGCCACGGCCTCCAACGAACAGACCACAGGGGTGAGCCAAGTCAATCAAGCCATTACCCAACTGGATCAGGCGGTTCAGCAGATCGCCGCCAACTCCGAAGAATCGGCCAGCGCCGCTGAAGAAATGAACGCCCAGGTAGAAAGCATTAGAGATGTATTAAACGGTTTAACCACCCTGGTGAACGGTAAGGGAGCCAGGAAATCCACTAAAGCAGCTCCCAGAATCACCGCCTCATCTAGCACTACCCTGCGCCGTCCACCAGCAAGGCAGAAGAGCCTGCCCAAACCCAGTAGCAAACCTGCGGCAGCAGCTAAAGCAAATCAGGTCATCCCCTTTGACGATGACGATGATTTTGAAGATTTTTAATCATCATTTGCTGGTCGCCGCCCACGTTCTTTTTTTAGGCGGCCCCGATTTTTTTTAGTGGTAAGGCGACGTTCTGTGGCCGCCTTGCCCACTTTGGTCTTCTTACGCAGCCTATTTGTCTTTAGCGCTTCACGCAATAAATCATAAAACCGTAAAATAACATCCTGACGATTAGCCATTTGAGTCCTGTGGCGATCACCCACCAGCCACAGGCGCCCTTGCTGATTTATCCGACCAGCCAGTTTTTCACTGAGACGTTTTTTCTGTCCTTCAGTCAGATTTGGAGAATTCCACAGGTCAAACCACAAGGTCACCCGGCTATTTACCTTATTCACATGCTGACCACCAGGCCCACTGCTTCGAGAAAAGATAAAGGTAAGTTCAGATAAGGGGATAAGAAATATTGAGGTAATTCTAAACATTGTTAGTAATTTAAGGTATCGGGAAACTAGAGTTTCCGGAGTTTCGCAGGCTCGCTTTCCTGTAGTTGCAGTTAGATAAGCGCAGACTTCGACAGTCTGTTTGTTTCTGAGGCTAAAAGAGCAGTTACCATAGCATAAAATCAAGTCATACTATTATTCTTTATTTTTTATCCATACCGGCATGGTATCACTTAAACGACTGAAACGAGGATCATCATCAATAGCCTTACTCATCTTGCGATTGGCGATCAAAATTCCGCCGGACTGTAATTGGTTTTCGATAAATAGCTCAAACTTACGTTGCAACGTGCCATCATGAAAGGGCCTAAAATAATATATAACCTTAAATGTGGTATAATCATCATAATGCCATATATCTGTCTGGCTTACCCGTTGAGAACCAATTAATTTAGCCGCCACCTTAAACGGAAATTCATCTTTCTCTATGCCCCAAACATCGAAGTCCATCTGCTCGGCAACTAACAACACGTTACCAATCCCACAACCGATATCAATAAAACGGTAAGGATCTGTACTCATCTCATGTTCAGCAAGATAATCACGTCCCAGTTTTATCTGAGCATAGACCTGGCGCGGATCCATAGGCACAAAAGGATACTCAGTATCCACATCATTTTGACTTTCCCGCTGCGAATCTCGAGTGAAGTAGCCGGTAAAACGGTTTATAATCCCGAAGAGAATATCACGTTCATCTTGCAACTCCAGAGAAGATATTGTCAATTCATTATTGCCTTGTTTATTCATCCTCAGACCTTTTTGGGTGTTTATCGTATAAATAAAAAAGAATGGTAACAAGTATAGTACCCACATTACAAGATATTTTAGTGCCTTATAACATGTTTTATGTCAAAGATAGAAGGTAAGCAAAGACTCCGGGAAATTTGAGAAAAGTTTTTTAGAGCAGTACAACCACGATCGTATGCGATGGGTGAGTTGCCGCTGCCATTAAGGTACTTATACACCCTCGCAGGGTGTTAGGATATATATGACTATTAAGCCAGTCTCATCCTGGTATGTATACATACTGAGTTGCAATGATGGGAGCCTATATACCGGCATCACCACTGACCTTGACAGGAGAGTTGCGGAACACAACTCAACCGTTAAAGGTGCAAAATACACCAAAGCCCGCCGACCTGTACAGCTAGTATATCATGAAACAGCTAGTTCACGCTCTACAGCCGCCAAGAGGGAATACAAATTGAAAAGAATGAGTGCTGATCAAAAACACTCATTAGTAAAAAGGTTTGGAATAGAGGCATCACCCGCAAAGCTGAGCCACCCATGATCGACAAGGCTGCCGCCCTAACCACCCACCCAGCTAAAATAAAAAATACAAAAAGGGTCTGCGCTCGAACTTTTGACCTACAGAAAGGACAGGTCAGTAATAATAATCAGGGCGTCGGAAGAGGAATTTAGAGCGATTATGCAGGAATTTGAGCAAACTAATAAAGTGCTAGAGCTTGCATTCAAGAGGGAATCCCCACGTAGTAACAAGATACGGATGCGGCAACAGTATGAGCCGTAGCCAAACTTAGCTGGTCGTATACGAAAGGACTAAAGGCAAAAAAAAAGCCCCGTAATTACACGGGGCAAAACTCCATCGACTCAAATTTCAGACGCAGGATGTTGACTTAAAACAGCATAAGAGACACCAGCCCACTCACCCTGCTATTTTACTGAACAGCCTTATTAAGTACGATATAATACTTATTTAAACAGATTACGCCTAAACGTCATCCACTAAAATATCTTTATTTTTTCACAGAGTAATTACGTTATCAGCAGCAGGTCCTTTATTGCCTTCAACAACATCAAACTGAACACGAGCACCCTCATCAAGGCTTTTATAGCCTTCAGTTTTAATCGCAGAATAATGTACGAAAACATCTGAGCCATCATCTTGCTCGATAAACCCAAAACCCTTAGACGCATTAAACCATTTCACTGTTCCTTCAGCCATCTCGAACTACTCCTTCTGTACCAGACCCTCTAGAAAGGCCTATTTAATAATATGATCGATTATCGATGGACAACCGATCCGGTGTTGCTGGGCTAAATAGTCCAACAACACCTCTAACACCCCGCAACGGAGTATAAGAACCTTATAAATTATTTTCTAAAAAACAGGTAAGCATAGACTCCGAGAAAACAATCTTTTAAGGTACTTAAGTATACATCCTATAACATACTGCACAGCATTGTCAAAGTTTTTTTTAAGATATTAATCGTCCTTCCAATCAGGCCGTAAATGCAATTCCGTCAACTGCTTTCTGGCCACCGGTGAAGGCGCCTCAGTAAGTGGACAGGCGGCACGCTGCGTTTTAGGAAAGGCAATAACGTCCCTAATCGAATCACTGCCGGTCAAAATCATCATTAAACGATCCAACCCAAAGGCGATACCACCGTGAGGCGGCGCACCTAATTCCAGAGCCCGCAATAAGAAATCAAATTTGTCTTTTGCCTCCTCCGGAGAGATTCCCAAAGCGGCAAAGGCCCGATCCTGAATATCCTTCTGATGGATACGAATACTGCCGCCGCCAATTTCAGTACCGTTTAAAACCATATCGTAGGCCCGGCTACGCACATTCCCAGGTTCAGACTCCAACAGGTCAAGATCATCCTCGTTGGGAGCGGTAAAGGGATGATGCACCGCCGTATAGCGTCCTTCTTCATCGTTATATTCCAGCAGCGGGAAATCCGTCACCCACAAGAGATCAAACACGCTCTTATCAATTAGTTTCAGTCTCCGACCTAGCTCCAGACGCAACTCAGACAAGGCCTGATGCACAACACTCGGCGTATCAGCCACAAAGAATAACAGATCGCCAGCCTCAGCACCTAGAGTCCGAGCCATACCATTACGCTCTTCTTCTGTAAAAAATTTGGCAATGGGAGACTGCCATTCGCCATCCTCCTTCATTTTGACCCAGGCTAGTCCCTTGGCCCCAAACTGAGCCACATACTCGGTAAGATCGTCAATATTTTTGCGAGACAAGGTGGCACAGCCCTTGGCGTTAATACTTTTAACCAAGCCACCCTTCTTTGCCACCGATGCAAAAACCTTAAAGCCGCAATCACGCACCTCTTCCGTCAGGTTGACTAACTCCAGGCCAAAGCGGGTATCCGGTTTATCACTACCGTAACGATCCATGGCCTCAGCATAGGTCATGCGTTTAAAAGGAAGGCTAATGTCTTTGTCGAGGGTGACCTTAAACAACTTTTTTATCATACCCTCAGCAATGGCACAGATGTCATTTTCATCGACGAAGGACAACTCCATATCGATCTGGGTAAATTCCGGCTGCCGATCGGCCCGTAAATCTTCATCGCGGAAACATTTAACAATTTGATAATAACGATCAACGCCAGCGATCATAAGCAGCTGTTTAAAGAGTTGCGGTGACTGCGGTAACGCATAAAATTTGCCAGGGTTAACCCGGCTGGAGACCAGATAATCCCTGGCACCTTCAGGAGTTGAGCGTGTAAGGATGGGGGTTTCCACATCGATAAAATTATTTTCGTCCAGGTAGGAACGGATGGCGTGGGCAGCCTTGTGACGCAGACGCAGATTATTAATCATCTTTGGGCGGCGTAAATCCAGGTAACGATATTTAAGACGCAGATTTTCAGCAACGTCGCCTTCTTCATCCAGAGAAAATGGCGGGGTCGGCGAGGTATTTAAAATCCGCAGGTCATCTACCATGATTTCTATAGCGCCGGTTTGCAAATTATCATTGGTCATCCCGTCGGGACGATCACAGACCTTACCCCGTACCGCCAACACCCACTCACTCCGTAAATCATGGGCCTTGGCGTGTATCTCCGCATTATGTTCAGGATTAAACACCACCTGCGTAATACCCCGCAAGTCACGTAAATCAACAAATATTACGCCGCCATGATCACGGCGGCGCATAACCCAGCCCATTAATATGACTTCTTCCCCGACGTTATCTTTCTGCAATTCGTTACAATAATGGCTTCTTTTCAGCCCACCCATGGATTCCATTGGGTTTCTCCTTCAAAAATTAAATTAACTGCAATAGCCGCAGAAACATTCAGTTCAATATCCCCTTGGATACACAGAATGTTTCTGTGCCTAAAAATAAGAGGATTAATTCAAAATTTTCTCCGCCAAAGTGGCGCTCCAGGCAGCCAAATTTTCTGACAGGGCGATGTCCACCTGTTCATGACTCTCCATATCACGCAACACCGCCTGCCCCTTGGCCAATTCATCATCACCAATGATCAGGACAAAACGGCTGTTATGCCGATCGGCCTGTTTCATCTGACTCTTCAAACTGCGGCCGGCATAATCCATAACTACCGCCAAGCCTTGCTGACGCATGGAGTGAGCCATCAAAAAGCCCTTCTCCTGGGCAACACTTCCCAAGGTGGCGATAAACACATCAACGGGTTTCGACAATTTTTTTGGTTGTTCCGCCAATAACAAGGTCAGGCGCTCCATCCCCATGGCAAAACCTATCCCCGGCAAAGCGGGGCCACCCAATCGCCTAACCAAACCATCGTAACGGCCTCCCGCCCCCACAGCGCCCTGCGCCCCCAGGGCATTAGTCAACAATTCAAAGGTAGTGCGGGTATAATAGTCAAGTCCTCGCACCATAAAGGAGTTTACCTTATATTTTATATCAAGAGCATTAAGACACAATTCCACGACCTGAAAATGAGCGACACATTCCGGGCAGAGATGATCCAGAATAGAGGGGGCATTGACATAATGTTCCTGGCAATTCTTATTTTTACAATCCAATACCCGCAAGGGGTTCTTGTAACGCCGCCGCTCACAATCAGGGCATAAGCTGTCTTGGCTCTGAGCCAAAAAATCAACTAGAGCCTGATTAAAGTCAGGGCGACATTTTGGGCAACCAAGCGAATTTATTTCCAGACTTACGTCCAGACCCAATTCGCCGATAACCATCGAGGCCATAGCAATAATCTCGGCATCTATTTCCGGCTGATCAGCGCCTAGTGCCTCAACACTCATTTGGTGAAATTGGCGCAGTCTCCCCTTTTGCGGTCGTTCATGTCGAAACATCGGGCCCAAGGTATAGAGTTTCTGCACTGGCCGCTCAGCGTGGAGATTATGTTCAATAAAGGCACGTAGTACAGAGGCTGTGCCCTCTGGCCGCATGGTCAGTGAAGCTCCATTACGATCAGCAAAGCTATACATTTCTTTTTCAACTATATCAGTGGTTTCACCAATAGAGCGGGCGAAAAGCCCCGTATTCTCCAAAATCGGCACCCTGATTTCCCGATAGCCAAAACGGTGAAAAATCTGCCGGGCCACTCGCTCTACATCTTGCCATAAAGCCGCCTCATCGGGTAATATGTCCTTGAATCCTTTAAGTGCCTTGAGTTTCAACTTTAATATACCTTCGCATATGACCAGTAAACGAGTCCGAAAGACTCAAAACCATACCACTGTTATTAATTAAATAAAATTTCGCACCGCTAAATTATGCCAAAAAACACGCAAGAATATCTTAAAGGCCTCCAAAAGTCAAGTAATCACAATCTTCACCAGAGGCCATTTTTTCATGACCAGTCCACAACAAAATGAACCAATATGGCAACAAATCACCCAAGACCTGCGGTTGGACGGCAGACCGCTAATCTTGTTTGATACAATTGACTCCACCAATAGCCGCGCCTTGGCTCTTGCCAGCGAAGGGGCAGAATCCGGCACCATTTTAATAGCCCAGACCCAGAGTAAGGGACGGGGAAGGTTAGGCAGATCCTGGGAATCACCAAGAGGAACAGGTCTTTATTTCTCCATCATCACGAGGCCGCAACTGCCACCTGCCGATCTTAGCAAAATAACTCTTGCTGTGGGTCTGGCGCTACGCAACGGTGTTGCCAAAGTCTGCGGCATTAAGCCTTTGTTAAAATGGCCCAACGACCTGTTATTTGAGCAAAAAAAGATGGCAGGGATCTTAACAGAAGCGAATATAGACACAGAGGGCAAGCCAACGGTTGTAATAGGTATTGGCTTGAATGTAAATACCCCGGCCACGGTCTTTCCGGCAGAATTGGCAAATCATGCCACATCAATGTGTATCGCCGCCGGCCGCAACTTTGATAAAGGCGTTGTACTAACCGTGATTTTGCACGAGATTGAGCGAGAAATAGAGCGCTTGGCAAATAATGATTTTAAAGGTATTCTAGTCGACTGGCGAGCCTATGATGCCACATACGGCAAATGGCTCACCTGGATGACTCCCAGGGGTAAAAAAATCTCAGGGATGTCATTAGGACCGGATGAAGACGGCTTACTTCATATAAGAGATTCTGAGGGCACAAGCCACCCCATCCTTTCGGGTAACCTAAAAATCAACCTAAACGGAAACAGGCAAGTTAAATCAAAAATGATGTAATTCACCCGTTTCATCTCGATACTCTTCAGAGCGCTTACGATCCTCAGCCAGATAATAGATAAAGAAACCGACCAACGGCCCAATGATAAAGAAGATTAAAAAATCCCACATATCACACCTCCCTTTATTAGTACCTTACAGATTGTTTTCGTGTTTTTTGAAAAGAATTTATAAGGTACTTATCCCCCTTGTGGGGTGTTAGCTCAATTGTATGTCTGGAGAACCCGATTGGCAAGTTTTTTTTACAAAAAAATACTATATATAGTAGTGTCAAGTAGTTAGACACACCGTATGTTGTAACTAACTGTTTTATCAGAAGAATATAAAAAATAAGGAAATACCAATGTCCAAACCAAAAGCAATCCTTGTCCTGGCCACCCGCAATCAGGGCAAGGTTAAGGAGTTTCAGAGTGTGTTAGCCGACTACCCGGTTGATCTAAAATGCCTTAGCGATTTCGGGCCAATTCCAGAGGCAGTAGAGGATGGTGAGACCTTTGATGATAATGCCTACAAAAAAGCCATATTCACGGCTAAAGTCTTGGGACTTCCAGCAATTGCCGATGATTCTGGTTTGGTAGTAGAGGCCCTTGATGGAGCACCGGGCGTGTATTCCGCCCGTTATGCCGGAGAGAATGCCACCGACCAGGACAATATAGACAAACTGCTCAAAGAAATGGTAGGGCAAACAAATCGCCGGGCTGCATTCAAGTGCGTGATTTCAATCGCCGTACCAAGCGGCCCGGCCCTGACATATGAAGGAAGCTGTGCGGGAACAATAAGTAACGAGATGTGCGGTGACGGGGGTTTTGGCTACGATCCGGTGTTCTTTCATCCGGGCTTGGGCAAGAGTTTTGCGGAATGTTCAATGGCAGAAAAAAACAAGGTAAGCCACCGCGGACAAGCGTTAATCGAGGTAGGGAAAGAATTCGATAAGATTCTCATCTGGCTAAATTCAAGAATGGCAGAGTTAAAACCGCCCAAACCAGACCATAAGCAATTCGAACACAATGACTGGTCTGAAGAAAAAATGGTGTAAGGGGAGAGAATATACGGCAGGCAGAAGGCATTAAAGCCACCTTAAGGTGCTGTAAAAAAATAACCTGGCCAATCTATGCACTCGTAAAAAGTCCCTGGATGGCTAAGCGTAGACTCCGAAATCCTCAACGTAGCCCTGTGCTATGCCTGCGTTTTTGTTCAATCGCCACATCCAGACCTAGCCCAAATATAAACATATTGACTTGGCAACTAAATAGTCAAGACTTATTGGTGTCTTTGTGGTAAGATA